>JBGQCL010000285.1:0-15516 GCA_041495365.1 Kofleriaceae bacterium
AACAGCTCGCTCTCGAGCAGCTGCTCGCTCAGCGCCGCGCAGTTGATCGCCATGAACGGCCGGGCGGCGCGCGGGCTGCGGGTGTGGATCTCGCGGGCGGCGACCTCCTTGCCGGTGCCGCTCTCGCCGAGCAGCAGCACGGTCGCCGAGGTCCGCGCGACCTTCTCGATCGCCTCGACCACCGGCCGCATCGCCGGATCGCCGTAGGTCAGCGGTGGGCCGGCCCGCTCGCCGCGGCGCTGGTCGCCGTCGATCCGGTCGCGCAGGCCGCGGCGCTCCAGCGCGCGCCCGACCAGCAGGCGGAGCTCGTCGGGCCCCGACAGCGGCTTCTGCAGGTACTCGAACGCGCCGAGCTTCATCGCCTCGACCGCGTTGTCGACCGTGCCGTGCGCCGTCATCATGATGACCTCGACCTCGGGCTGCTCGGCGCGGACCTTGCGCAGGATCGCCATGCCGTCGAGGCCCGGCATCTTGAGATCGGTGAGCACGAGGTCGAAGCCGCGCTCGTCGAGCAGCCGGGCGGCCTCGCGGCCGTCCTTGGCGGCGACCACGGTGTGATCGTCGAGCTCCAGCGAATCGGTGATGAACTCGCGCAGGCCAGGTTCGTCATCGGCGACCAGGATGCGTGCCATGGAGCTCGAAGTATGCCCTACGCAGTCGGCGGAGACGGCCGTGGAACGACACCGCCGTGGCTCCCTACTTGTTAGGCGACCGTGCCGCTTCGTGGTATCCGCGGGCGCCAGCGGCAGACGAGACGCCGGGGAAGGTGACCTCACCGATCTTCCATTACACGAACGACAGCGGGTACAAGGCCATCAGCTCATCGCCGGACTGGCTGTTCCGCGCCGCGCAGCCGCCGGGTGATCCGAAGGCGCATCCGTCCGGCGCCTACTTCACCGACCTGCCGGAGAATGAGCCGATGCTCGCGCGGAAGCTGAGGATCCCGAAGGAGAAGCTCCGCTACGTCTTTGCCTTCATCGACGCGGGGGATCTCCATCGGCTCCGTGGCGATCGAGGTAGGTACATCTTCTACTCTCGGGTAGACTACGTGGTGAACCGCGAGCGCCAGCTGCGGTCAGGAGCCACCATGATCGACTCGGAGGGACGAACATGATCGGCGGCGAGGACATTGTCGTCGAGCTTCCCGGCCTGGCGCCTTCAGTGAGCTTGCCCGCAGCGGTGCGGTACCTGCTCGACGGCTGGCCCACCGCGGTGACGCAGGACGCCGACACAGGACGGCGCTTCGATCGCTTCGGCGAGATCGATTTTGGCAATCTACGCGAGGTCTTCGTGTATCGCGATGAGGAAGCATTCAATAGCTGGGAACGGCTTGGTGCCGATGCGTCGAATGCGAATCGGATGATTCATCTTCTTGCGAGTGCAGGTCGCCTCACGATTGTGGTGGATGACCTACAGGACATCGCGTCTGCGTCGATCGTGCGCGGTCTGCGGGATCGGCTGCGGTTTGGGATGCCGTGGTTTGCACCCGGTGTGGACGCGGAGGCCGCCTAGGTGACGCCCGACCAACGCAGGCAGCTGGAGGGCATCGTCGGCGAGGTGAACCTTGCCAGGATCTTCAAGGATCTCGACCATCTCGGGCGTCGAATCGAAGCGTTCGCTGCGCACTACGTGCAGAAGTTGAAGGTCGTGGATCAAGGCGCGGTTCCGCCGCCGCTGGCATCATTGGAGCGGGTACTCGCCGAGTATCGTAGCAATCCGTACCGCGTGGAGGCTCTCCTGCAGGCGATGGCATTCGGTTGCACGCCGGAGATGCTCGCGATGATCTGGATGTCGGAGCTGGGCTGCGCGATCCAGAGATTGACGCTCGACTACGAGCGCCACGACCACGTGGTGCTGCAAGTCGAGCTGCGGCTCCTGGATGGATCGACGCTCCAGTTCCGTTCCACCGAGGTGTGGGATCTCGCGGTGCTGCGCCTCGTGGGCCTTGCGAAGTCGAACGAAGCGCCGGACATGAGCGGCTTCTATCCAATGCGAACCGGAGCTACGCCCGGGGATTGACAAGCGCTCCTGGGTTAGCTCGCGGGGAGCTCGGCGCGAAACACGGCGCCGCCGCCGGGGTTGGGGGACACCGCGATCGTGCCGCCGTGGAGCTCGACGACGCGGCGGCAGATCGCCAGGCCGAGGCCGGTGCCCTGGGTCTTGCCGGTGAAGAACGGCTCGAAGATCCGCTCGCGATCGGCCTCGGCGACGCCCGGGCCGCGGTCGGCGACCTCGAGGATCAGCTGGCCGCGGCCGGCGCGCACGGCGACGCGGACCGGCGGGCCGGCGGCGACCGCGTTGTCGAGCAGGTTGAGCACGACCTGGCGGATCCGGCCGGCGTCGAGCGACCAGGTGGCCGGGGCGCCGACGGCGTCGACGGTCACGTCGCCGGCGACGCCGGACGCGGCCTCGCGGACCAGCGCCGCGGGGTCGACCGGGGCGCGCTGGATCGTGCCGGTGCGGACGAACTGCAAGAGGTCGTTGGTCAGCCGCTCGAGCCGCATCGCCTCGTCGACGACGCGATCGGCCTTGGCGCGCGGCTTGTCGCCGCCCGGCAGCATGCGGGCGAGCAGCTGGGCGTTGCCCTTGAGCGAGGCCAGCGGGTTCTTGATCTCGTGGGCGAGCACCGCGGACATCTCGCCCAGGCTGGCGAGCCGGCGCTCGCGCTCGCGGGCGGCGGCATCGGCGCGGCGCCGGGCCTCGCGCCGGATCAGGACGAAGGCGACGCCGAGCAACGCCGCCGCGGCGAGCGCACCGACCGCGAGGGTCAGGCTCGCGGCGTCGCGCAGGCCGTTGGCCTGCACCGGCTCGACCTCGATCACGAACCGCAGCGTGCGGCCGCCGGCCTTGAGGCGGCGCAGCGTGCGCAGCTCCATGCGCAGCCGGCCGGCGGCCTCGTCGGCCTTGCAGCCGACCGCGCGGCTGCGCGCGAACAGGTTGGCGCCGCCGCTGCCGAGCGGGACGCCGGCCGCCGCGATCACGTCGAGCCGGCCGCGGCCTTCGATCCCACGGGGGCCTCTCCCCCCCGCCTCGCCGGCGGAGCCGTCGGGGTCCCCACCCCCCCGCTCGCTACGCTCGATCCCCCGGGGGACTCTGCCCCCCGCCCCGCCGGCGAAGCCATCGGGACCCCCACCCTGCCGCTCGCTTTGGTCGACCATCGCGAGGTAGCGCAGGCCGTCGTCATGGAGCTCGTGCAGGATCGTGCCGAGGTCGGCCGAGGTCGGCACGCCGTCGAGGTCGGACAGCTCGGCGCGCACGGCCTGCTCCACCGCGTCGGCCTGGCCGCAGCGCACGGCGTCGGACGCGTCGAGGATCGACGCCCGCGTGCTCCACACCGTGGCGAGCAGCGCGGCGCCGATCAGCGCGAACACGGCGACGATCGACCACCCGGCGAGCGGCTGGACACGGCGGGGCAGCATCGCCGGGAGCATACCCGGCTCAGAGCTTGGTGCCCGGGACCTGGCCCGCGCCCGGCGTTGCGCCCTGCGCGGCGGAGCGATGGTGTCGGTGCCCGGACCGGCCGTGGCGGTGCTGCATGGCCCCGGCGGCGCCGGCCTTGAACTCGTCGAGCGAGAGCTTGCCGTCGCCGTTTTCGTCCATCTTCTGGAACCTGCGGGTCAGCAGGTCGTCGCGCATCGCGGCGCGCTCGGCGGGCTCGAGCTTGCCGTCCTTGTCGGTGTCGTACTTGTCGAGCATCGCCTGACGGTGGGCGGCGTGCCTGGCGGCCAGCGCGGCCTTCATGTCGGCGCGCTCGGTGTCGTCGAGCACGCCGTCGCCGTTCTTGTCGAACTTCTGGATCAGGGTCTCGCGCGACGGCGAACTGCCCTGGGCGGCGGCGTAGGTGGCAGCGCCGGCAACCAGCGGCGCGGCGATCAGCAGTGCGAGCTTGAGCTTGGTCAACATCGGTAGTTCCTCCGGTGTGGCGCTATCGCAACGCGCGTGCCGCCCGTAAGTGGGCGAATCGCGTTACCGCGGGGCGATTCGGGCTGCCAAAGTCGCAGAGACCGGCTGCAGATCCCGCTTGACCCTCACGCGACGTGAGGTCGCACGGTGCATGCACGAGGAGCCATGGCATTCACGGTTGGAGAGCTATCCCGGTTGACCGGGCTGACGGTGAGAGCGCTGCACCACTACGACGAGATCGGGCTGGTCCGTCCGTCGCAGCGGACCGCGGCGGGCTACCGGCTGTACGGCGAGGCCGACGCGCTTCGGCTCCAGCGGGTGATGGTGCTGCGCGAGCTCGGCGTCCCGCTCGACCAGATCGGCGCGGCGATCGACGCGGCGGCGGACCGGGCGGCGCTGCTCCGCACGCATCGTGCGGCGCTGGTCGACAAGCGCGGCCGGCTCGACCGGATGCTCGCCGCCGTGGATGCCAGGGTCGGACCGGGGTTTGCCCGGTTCTTCCGCGACGCGATCGCGGCCCGCCCGTGAGGTGATCCGCGAGCCGGGTGCCGGTGCTCGGCGGGCGCAACCCGAAGCCGGTCCGGATCATCAGACAGCTGTCGATGGTGCGCTATCCTCCGCCGGTGGCGAACGATCCGACCAGCCGGGATGACCTGGCGCGTACCGCCACGGCGCCGGTCTCGTCGACGGTTCGCCCCGAGCCGGCCGAGGTGCTCGGTGCGTCGCTCGGCCGCTACCGGCTCGAGCGCGAGCTCGGCGCGGGCGGCATGGGCGTCGTCCACGCGGCGTTCGACCCCGATCTCGAGCGCCGGATCGCGCTCAAGGTGCTGCGGGTCGCGGCGCCCGGGCTGGAGGCCAAGGACCGGCTGCTCCGCGAGGCGCGAGCGATGGCGCGGCTCGCCCACCCCAACGTGGTCACCGTGCACGAGGTCGGCATTGCCAACGGCCGCGACTACGTCGCGATGGAGCTGATCCAGGGCGAGACGCTCGCCGACTGGCTGCGCTCGGGCCAGCGCCGGCAGTTCGAGATCGTCGCGGCGTTCCTCGCCGCCGGGCGCGGGCTGGCCGCCGCGCACGCCGCGGGCATCGTGCACCGCGACTTCAAGCCGCACAACGTGCTGCGCAGCCGCCACGGCCGGATCGTCGTGACCGACTTCGGGCTGGCGCGCGAGGCCCAGGTCGAGCTGCCGATGCGGCGCGACGCGATGACGTCGGGGATCACCCCGCCGGTCGCGCCGGCCGCGCTGTCGAGCGGCACACCCGGCTCGCTGCCCGGGATCACGGCGACCGGCGCGCTGCTCGGGACGCCGGCGTACATGGCGCCCGAGCAGTGGCGCGGCGGCATGGTCACTCCGGCGACCGACCAGTTCGCGTTCTGCGTCGCGCTGTGGGAGGCGCTCGCCGGCGACCGGCCGTATCGCGGCCCGACGCTCGACGAGCTGCGCGAGCAGATCGCGCTCGGTCCGGCCGCGCTCGACGCCTCGAACATCCCGCGCCGGCTGCGCGCGATCCTGCGCCGCGGGCTCGACCCCGATCCGTTGCAGCGCTGGCCGAGCATGGACGTCCTGCTCAACCGGATCGTGCGGGTCGAGCGCCGGCCAGGCATCGCGCTCGGGCTCGGCATCGGCGCGGTGATCGCGGCCGGCGTGCTGCTGCTCGCGCTGCGCGCCGGCGATCACCTCGTCGTCCGGCCGCGCTGCCAGCCGCCCGCGTTCGATCCGGCGCAGGTGTGGTCGCCCGCCGCGCGGTCCGGGGTCGGCAAGCAGGCGCTCGCGGCGCGCGAGATCGACGCCGAGGTCGCCGCGTGGGGCCGGGCGCGCGACGCGGCATGCCAGATCGAGCCGGTGGCGCGCGCGCCTCAGCTGTCGTGCCTCGACGGCGTGCTGGCGCGGATCGACGCCGTCGTGCGCGCGGTGGCCACCGACCGCGAGGGCCCGCAGGTCGACGCCGGCGCGCTGCTGATCGACCCTGCGGTCTGCAAGCTGCCGCGCGCGCCGCGGCTGATGACCAACACCTCTCCGGAGCTCCGCGAGGTCATGGCCGCGTGGCTCGCCCGCACCGCGACCGCGGTGCCGCTGGCGCGCGCGGCGGCCGGCGCGCTGGTCGTGCGCGCGGCGCCCGATCCCTGCGCGTCGTCGCTCGCCCACCTGCTGGCCGCCGACGTCCAGCGCACGCTGCCCGAGCGCACCCGCCACCTCGACGAGGCGCAGCAGGACGCCGAGCGCTGCGGCGACGACCGCGTGCTGGCCGACACCGCGATCTCCACCGCCCAGCACATGATGGACAACGAGTGGCTGAGCGCCGCGGTGACCGCCAAGCTGCGGCTCGCCGAGGCCGCGGCCCACCGGGTCGCCCAGCGCGACCTGACCGCGCAGATCGATGTGATGCGGGTCGAGACCGCCAAGCGCGCCGAGCACCTCGACGAGGCGATCGCGCGGGCTGACGCGGCGATCGACGGCTTCGCGGCGCGCGGCCGGCTGCGCGCCCAGCTCGACGCCGGGCTCACCGTGCTCGCGCTGCGCCAGATCCGGGCCAACCCGGCCGACCTCGCCGCGATCCCCGACCGGCTCGCCGTGTGGCGGGCGCGCGCCGTCGCCGAGCTCGGCCCGGACGACGAGATCGTCCGCTCGATCGACGCGCGCGGGGCGGCGTGGGCGTTCGCGCACGGCGACGTCACCGGGGCGCGCGCGACGCTCGACCGGGTGTGGCGCCCGCTGCCCAACGACCGGCCGCAGCGGGTCGCCGGGATCGCGGTCGACGGCGGTGGCCAGCCGGTCGCCGGCGCGACCGTGGCCGCCGGCCGGATGCTGCGCGGCGACTCGCGCGGCGTCGCCGGCGGGTTCGCCGACCGCGACACGATGCGCACCGCGCGGACCGGCGGCGATGGCCGGTTCGAGATCGCCGACGCGGTCGACGACGCCGTGGTGATCGCCGAGCTCGGCGATCGCCGCTCGGCGCCGGCCGCGGTCGGCGACAACCTCCGGTTCGTGCTCGCGCCGACCAGCCGGCTCGAAGGCCGGGTCGACCTCGCCGGCGAGATCGCGGCCAATGTCGTGATCGTCGCGCGCGAGGTCGGCTGGCCGGTCGCGCCGCGCTACGCGCTCCACGCCCCGGTGGCGGCCGACGGGTCGTTCTCGCTCGACGGCGTGCCGCGCGGTCAGGTCCGGGTGTTCGCCGCGATCGACGGCCTCGTCGAGAAGGCGTCGATCAGCGCCGCGGTGACCGTGCGCGCGCCCGTGGTGCGCGGCATCGCGCTGTCGCTCGCCCGGTCGGCCCGCGTCGTTCACGTCGTGGTGCGCAACACCGTCAACACCCGGCTCGCCAACGCCGAGGTCGTGGTGCTGCCGGGGCGGGTGCCGTCGACCAACCTGCTCGAGATGAATCGCGATTTCCGCGGCGGCAGCGTGCGCTGGGCGCGCCAGCTCGAAGGCGAGCACGCGCCGAAGGAGATCGTGGCGGCGGCCAAGCCCGGCGACCTGTTCGCGACGATGACCGAGGTGCCCGAGGGCACCGCCAGCGCGTGCGCGCTCGGCCTGCCCGAGCTGTCCGACGAGGAGCTCGAGCACAAGCTGTGGGCCCACCTCGACCGGATCCAGGTCATCTGCGCGCCGATCCCCGACAGCGCCAGCGTGATGACGATCGAGGTGCCGCCGTTCCCGCGGCTGGACTAGAACCGGCCGTCGTCGCCGGCCGGCGAGCCCGCGGCGTCGTCCGGGGGAGCTTGCGCCGGTCAGGTCACAGCCGGGCGAGCCCGGCCTGCATGCGGGCGCGCAGCGGCTCGACGACGTTCGGATCCTTGATGTTGATCACCGGCTCGGTGTCGTACTGCTCGTAGAACACCGAGTCCTTGGTCTCCGGCGGCACACCGAGCGCCTCGCGGATCCGCTTGAAGTCGGGGACGAAGCCGCGATCCATCAGCGGGATCAGCGTGCCGGTGATCGTGCCGGTCAGGCCGCAGATGAACACCACCGCGCTCCTGGGCGTGAAGCCGCCCGCCGGCAGGCCGAGCCGGCGCTCGAAGTCGTCGAGCCGGGCGCCGTCGAAGAACGCCTCGACGCGGCCGGTGTCGCCCTTCCAGTCCGGCGCCTCCTTCGGCCGGCTCACCGTGCCCCAGTACCGCAGGCGGTTGCGCTCGACCATCTGGTGCAGCTCGTCGCGGTAGCCGAGATCCCCGGGGTAGGACGCGCCGTGGAGCAGCACCCAGCGCGACAGATCGGCGCCCGGGTTCCGGCGCAGCTCGCTGCGCACCATGCTGAGGAACGGCGCCGAGCCGGTGCCGGCGGCGACCATGACGCGCAGCCGCGGATCGTCGACGCCGACCGTGTCCTTGACCGTGAACACGCCGGCCGCGACCGCGCGCATGTAGATCCGGTCGCCGGACCTGGCCTTCCACAGCAGGTGGGTGAGCGGGTTGTCGGACTCGGGCTTGGCGACCCACCGGATGTAGAACTCGGTCGGCCCGTCGTCCTCGGGCGCCGACGCGATCGACATCGACCGCCGGACCGAGCCGAGCTCGGGCTTCTCGGTGTTGTTGAGGCCGAGCACGCAGTACTGTCCGGGGGCGAACCACGGCCGCTGCGCCGGCGGTTGATCGGGCGTGACCCGGAACAGGCTGAGCGCGTCGGTGATGTCGACCCGCTCGGTCAGCGTCGCGTTGTACTGCAGGGGCTTCGCCATCGGCGCGACGCTATCACGCCGATCGATCGATAGGGGCCTTCCCATGACCCCCCTCTGGGGGACGCCGCGGCGAAGCCGCGGCGTTCACCCCTCCGCGCGTCGCGTCGCGCGTTCTCTATTGCCGGGTGCAGATCAGCGCCTTGAACTCGTGGGGCACCAGCCCCATCAGACGATCTTCGATCTTGTCCCAGCGCAGCTCGCCGATCTGCGACAGGTCGAGCTTGTCGCCGACGGTCTGAACGAGCAGCTCGGGGGTGTAGCCGATCTTGGCGAGGTCGACGCCGCTCGCCTCGGCGAGCGCGCGCAGCGCGCGGAAGTGGCTGCGCGTGGTGGCCAGGCCGGTCAGCGTGCGATCGAAGTCGAGCAGGTCGATCACGAACTCGACGGCGGCCGTCAGCCCGGCGCCGCGCGCGGCCTGGGCGAGCAGGCCGAAGTGGGTCGACAGCTCGGGGTGATCGAGCTGGGTCGACAGCCGGGGCCACGCCGTGGAGTCGCCGAACTCGGTGATCACCGCGGTGCCGCCCGGTGCCAGCCAGCGCGCGATCCGCACGATCAGGTCGAGCGCGCCGGTCTGGAGGTAGAACTGGTCGGGTGCATCGTCGAGCGTGAGCCCGAGGTCGGCGGCGGCCGGCGACACCGCGCGCAGCTTGTCGCGATCGAGCGTGCCGCCGTCGGCGGTCAGCCCGAGGTCGGCGCGGGTCAGCTGGCGCGCCGGCAGGTCGCCCACCATCTCGTTGCCGAGGATCAGGTCGAACCCACCGTCGAGCGCGACCCCGAGCACGTCGCCGGCGATCCAGCTCACCCCGGGCACCCCCGCGAGCCGCTCGCGCTGGGCGGCGGCGAGCGCGGGCGACAGCTCGACGATCGTGTAGCTGACCTCGCGTCCGGCCTCGCGCAGGCGCGCGATCGCGTCGCGCGCGACGTAGCCCAGCCCGGCGCCGATCTCCAGCACGCGGAGCGCGCCGCCGCCGATCATCGCGCGGGCGAGCAGGCTGTCGATCAGCGCCTGGCCGTAGGTCCGCGGGGCGCGGCCGCCGCCGTCGCCGCGGACCGGCGCCGCCAGCACCGGATGCGGAACGCGCAGCAGGTGGGACAGCGTGGTCTCCTGGTGATCGAACTGCGCGTCGGCGTCGGCGATGCCGGTCCGGTGGTAGGTGTCGAGCGCGGGCTCGGGCGGCACCGGGGTGCCGGGCTGCCAGCCCGCGTAGGGCATCGTCGAGGCCAGGTACGCCGGCGCCATCGCCGGCCGCTTGGCGTACACCGACCACGGCATCATCGACAGCTTCAGCGCCTGGACGTCGTGGTGGACGAGCCGCCTGACCAGGCCGAGCAGCCTGGCGTTGTCGTGGTGGTGGCGCAGCTCGATCAGCCGCTTCTGGCCGTCGAGCGCGTCCCAGATCCGGGTCTCGTCGGCGTCGAGGAACAGCTGCTGGACCGGCCGGTCGCCCCACGCGGTCCACAGCGTCATCCGCTCGCCGCGCCGCTGCCACACGTTCCACTTGCCCTTGATCGGCACGAACGCCCACATCCCCTCGACCTCGTCCTCGCCGGGATCGACCAGCACCGCGTGGGCGACCAGCACGTCGACCAGCTGGCGCGGCTCGGCGCCGTCGAACTTGCCCTGGAAGTACGCGATGGTCTCGGCGGTGTCGACCCCGTCCGAGAACGCCTCGATCATGCCGGCGATGTCCGGGCTCATCTGCATCAGGTAGCCGTACAGATCGTGGAACAGGTAGACCGCGCCCATGTGCGCGAACCACGAGATGTGGCGCGAGCGCCGGAGCCGGGGCGGGATGGCCGGAGCGGAGGTCATACTCGTTCGTAGCACTTGTCGGTATGCTGCGTGGCCGTATGCCCTACCTGTTCGAGACCGAGGACCACGCCGCGATCCGGGCGAGCGCGCGGCGGTTCGCGCAGGCCCACATCGCGCCGCACGGCGCCGGATGGGAGGAGGCCGAGGAGTTCCCCGTGGAGCTCTACCGCACGGCCGCCGCCGCCGGGATCACCGGCGTGGGCTACCCCGAGGCGATCGGCGGGCAGGGCGGCGACCTCGGCCACGTGCTGGTCGCCTCCGACGAGCTGGTGCTGGCCGGCCGCTCGGTCGGCACCATCGTCGGCCTCGGCAGCCATGGCATCGCGCTGCCGCCGATCGTCCGGTTCGGCACGCCGGAGCAGATCCGCCGGTTCGTCACCCCGTGCCTCACCGAGGGCAAGATCGCCGCGCTCGCGATCACCGAGCCGGGCGGCGGCAGCGACGTCGCGGCGCTCGCGACCCGCGCCGAGCGCGACGCCGACCACTACGTCGTCACCGGCGCCAAGACCTTCATCACCTCGGGCACCCGCGCCGACTTCGTCACCTGTGCGGTGCGCACCGGCGGCCCGGGCCACGGCGGGATCTCGCTCCTGGTGATCGAGCGCGGCACGCCCGGCTTCACGGTGGCGAGCAAGCTCAAGAAGACCGGCTGGTGGGCGAGCGACACCGCCGAGCTGCGGTTCGACGGCTGCCGCGTGCCCGTCGCCAACCGGATCGGCCCCGAGCACGGCGCGTTCCCGATGATCATGATGAACTTCGCCGGCGAGCGCCTCGCACTCGCCGGCCAGTGCGTCGCGATCGCCGAGCTCGCCTACCACGAGTCGATCGCCTACGCGCAGGGCCGCTCCGCGTTCGGCAAGCCGCTGACCGGATTCCAGGTCACCCGCCACAAGCTCGCCGACATGGCGAGCCGGATCGCCGCGGCGCGCGCGCTGACCGGCGAGGCGGCGACCCGCGTGCTGCGCGGCGAGCAGGCCGCCGGCCTCGCCGCGATGGCCAAGAACGTCGCGACCGACATGTGCAGCTTCGTGTGCGATCAGGCGGTCCAGATCCACGGCGGCTATGGCTACATGCGCGAGACCCTGGTCGAGCGGCTGTACCGCGACGCCCGGCTGTACCCGATCGGCGGCGGGACCCGCGAGATCATGAACGAGGTGATCGCCAAGACCGAGCGGTACTGATCCGGGACGCGCACGCGATCGAGCCCGCGAGGCGCTTGTGGTACACGTCGGCCGTGACGGCTTCACGCAGGAAGGGGGCACGAACCACGCGTGCGAGGAGCAAGCCCGCGAAGCCGGGTGCCAAGAAAGTCTCACCAGTGGTGAGACTTTCTCGAATGCGCAGCTCGTCCTCGTAGCGCGGGGAGCGCGGAAAAGTGTCACCGGTGGTGACACAATTGCCGAGTACCAGACGATGCTCCCGTCCAGGGCAGTGCTCCGCGCGAAGCTCCACGAGCTGTATGCGCAGCTGGTCTCCGGTGAGGATGGGGACCGAAGCGATGCCTAGGCGTCGGCGCCGCCTTGCTCGATGTCGGCGATCACGCCGTCGAGCTCGGCCTCGGTGAGCCGCGAGTTGGCGCGCAGGCCCTCGATCAGCTCCTCGATCGAACCCCCGGCAGAGCCCCCGACGTTCTCCAGGTTGGCCGCGACGCACGCGGGGTGCAGGTAGCCGGTGCCGCGGGTCGCGTTGCCGCCGATCTCGAGCTCGCGCTCGACCGCGATGCGGAACGTGGCCTTCTCGATCGGCTGTCCGCACTCCATGCACTTGGCGCGGCCGGTCGGGGCGTGATCGGCGTAGGGGTGCGCGGCGGGCCTGGCGGCGGCCTTCTGGTCGGCCTGCTGCATGGTCGCGTCGAGCTCGGCGCGGTTGGGCACCTCGCCGGCGTACTCGGCGAGCGCGGCGCGGAGCTCGACCGGCAGCTTGCCGGCGGCGCACGGCAGGTGGTGCCACTGCAGGCTCGGCGTGTCGCTGAACTGGGTCTGGGCCTCGACGCCGAGCCGCAGCTCGCCCTTGGCGATCGGCTTGCGGCAGGTGCGGCAGCTGGCGCGGCCCGACTTGGCTTCTTCGATCACGTTGGCCATGGCAGGCACAGCCTACACCGCGATCCGCAAGGGCGTCTCCCGCCGGATCGGGTAACGTGCGCGCGTGCCACACGCCGCCGAAGTCCAGCCGTACCCCGTGATCGCGACGCGCGTCGACGCGCGGTCCGACGAGTTCCGCGCCAACGCCGAGGCCAACCGCGCCGCGGTCGCCCGGCTGGCGGCGTCGCTGCACGAGGCGACGCTGGGCGGCGGCGAGAAGTACGTCGCGCGGCACCGCGCGGCGGGCAAGCTGCTGCCGCGCGAGCGGGTCGAGCTCGTGCTCGATCGCGACTCGTACTTCCTGGAGCTGTGTCCGCTCGCCGGCAAGGACGTGCCGGGCCACACGCCGGGCGCCGGCCTGATCGGCGGGATCGGCCGGGTGTCGGGGGTCGAGTGCCTGATCACGGCGAGCGAGTCGACCGTCAAGGGCGGCGCGGTCAGCGAGATGACGGCGTGGAAGTCGGGGCGGATGTCCGACATCGCCGAGCACAACCGGCTGCCGTCGATCTCGATGATCGAGTCGGCGGGCGCGGACCTGCCGGTGCAGTCGAAGATCTTCGTGCCCGGCGGCCGCGGGTTCCGCGACCTGACCCGGCGCTCGCAGTCGCGGATCCCGACGATCTGCCTGGTGTTCGGCAGCTCGACCGCGGGCGGCGCCTACATCCCCGGGATGAGCGACTACGTGGTCATGGTCGAGAACCAGGCGCAGGTCTACCTCGCCGGCCCGCCGCTGGTGAGGATGGCGACCGGCGAGGACACCGACCACGAGGAGCTCGGCGGCGCGGCGATGCACTCGCGGATCTCGGGCGTGTCCGACTACCTGGCGCGCGACGAGCACGACGCGATCCGGATCGGCCGCGAGATCGTGGCGCACCTCGAGTGGCGCAAGGCGGCGCAGCCCTTGCCACGCCCGATCGAGCCGCCGCGCCACGACCCCGAGGAGCTGCTCGGCATCGCGTCGCCCGACGTCAAGGTGCCGTTCGATCAGCGCGAGGTGATCGCGCGGATCGTCGATGGCTCGCGGTTCTCCGAGTTCAAGCCGCTGTACGGCACCACCCTGGTGTGCGGCTGGGCCCACGTCCACGGCTACCCGGTCGGCATCCTCGCCAACAACGGCATCCTGTTCTCCGAGAGCTCGCAGAAGGGCGCGCAGTTCATCGAGCTGTGCAACTCGAGCGACGTGCCGCTGGTGTTCCTCCAGAACATCACCGGCTTCATGGTCGGCAAGAAGTACGAGCAGGAGGGCATCATCAAGCACGGCGCCAAGCTGATCAACGCGGTGTCGAACTCGACCGTTCCCGCGATCACGATCATGACCGGCGCGAGCTACGGCGCCGGCAACTACGCGATGTGCGGCCGGGCCTACGCCCCGCGGTTCCTGTTCACCTGGCCCAACCACCGGATCGCCGTGATGGGCGGCAAGCAGCTCGCCGGCGTGCTCGATATCATCCAGCGCGAGGCCGCGGCCAAGCGCGGCGAGCCGGTCGACGAGCAGAAGCTCGGCGTCATGAAGGCGATGACCGAGAGCATGATCGACAAGGAGAGCGATCCGTACTTCGCGACCGCGCGGCTGTGGGACGACGGGATCATCGACCCGCGCGACACCCGCACGGTGCTCACGATCGCGCTGTCGGCGGCGTACACCGCGCCGGTCCGCGGCACGACGTCGTGGGGCGTGTTCCGGCACTGAGCAGGGCCTGGCCGGCGTGCCGACGTTGACGGCATGACGCGATCGCGTGCTCGATGTGGCAATCCCGCACATCCCGGCTGCGGTGATCGCGAAACCGTCCGGGGCCATCCGCTGGCGGGCACCTTGCAGCGTGGTCCGTCATTCGCACTCCACGTCCAACGCTGTGCAGCATCCTCGTCGCGCTCGTGGCTGCGTCCGAGCGGCTCAGCGCTGGAACAGCGCGCACGACACCGGCGGCAGCGCACCGGCCGCCAGCGGTCTGGATGCCAGCACGCAGGTGCCGCCGGCGGGGCGCGCCGGCGCGTCGGACAGGTTGACCCGCAGCGTGAACGGGCCGCGGCGGATGTCGAGGCCGGCCGGCGACTCGGAGACCTCGATGGAGCGCGGATCGGGGTCGCGCAGCTCGGGGCATTCCCGGCGCGCGGCGATCAGCGCGCGGTACCACGCGAGCATCTCGGCGTGCGGCGGCTGGGTCAGCTCGTGCCACGCCAGCACGCTGGCGTCACGGGTCGCCGGATCGGTGGGGTCCGGCGGCTCGCAGGTCCAGCCGGCCGCGGCGTGCTCGGCGCGCCGACCCTCGCGCACGGCGCGGCGAAGCTGCTCGGACTCGAGCTCGGCGAAGTAGAGGAACGGGGTCGAGGCGGCCCACTCCTCGCCCTGGAACAGCATCGGGACGAACGGCGAGACCATGAGGATCGCCGCGGCGATCCGGGCGCGATCGAGCCCGGCGAGCTGGTGCAGCCGCTCGCCGGCGCCGCGGTTGCCGACCTGATCGTGGGACTGCGTGTAGGCGACCAGCCGGTCGCGCGGCAGCCCGCCGAAGGGCTTGCCGTGCGGGCCGCGGCGGAACCTGGAGATCCCGCCGTCGAGCGCGTAGCCGTTGCGCAGCACCTTGGCGAGCGTGCCCGGCGCGGCGAAGTCGGCGTAGTAGCCGTCGCGCTCGCCGGTGAGCAGGGCGTGCAGCGCGTGGTGGAAGTCGTCGTTCCAGTGCGCGTCGAGGCCCCACCCGCCCTCGGCCTCGGGGGTGACCGCGCGCGGATCGTGGTTGTCGTACTCGCCGATCAGCGTCAACCGCTGGTCGACCCGTTCGCCCGCGGCGCGGACCTCGGCGGTGAGCTGGGCGACGAAGTGGCGCGCGCTGTCGTCGTGCAGCGCGTGCAGCGCGTCGAGCCGCAGGCCGTCAGCGCCGCAGCCGCACAGCCAGTGCAGCGCGCTGTCGATCAGGAACCTCCGGACCTCGTGCGCGCCGCCGCCGTCGAGGTTGATCGCGTCGCCCCACGCGGTGCGGTGGTGCGCGGTGAGGTAGGGTCCGAACTCCGGCAGGTAGGCGCCCTCGGGGCCGAGGTGGTTGT
>JBGQCL010000286.1:0-15498 GCA_041495365.1 Kofleriaceae bacterium
CTCGCCGCCGCCACCGCGCGGTTCCTGCTCGACGAAATCGGCCACGCCCGGGTGTTCACGCTCGACACCATGGACGACGTGCAGGGCCGCGCCGACCGGATCGCCCGGCTCGCCGGCACCAGGCGCGGCAAGCCGCCCGGCAAGCCCGCCGCGAAACCTGCGGCCGGTGGCAAGCCCGCCGCGAAGCCCGCGCCCAGGGCGAAGCCCGCCGCGAAACCTGCAAAGCCGAAGGCCACCGCTCGAGCAGCGAGGAGTCTGTAGAGCACAGCGCCCGGAGAACGCGTACACGCGACTCGCCGTGACGTCCCGCGATAGCGCCTCGAAGTAGTTCGAAAAAAACCGAACAACTGCCTGTCGAAGAATCGCCGTCCTCGAAGATGTGCTTGAGCCCTCGATCGCGCGACGATGTCAGGTCTCGGTGAACGAGCACTGGTGGTTGGCGAGGCAGACGACCCAGTAGGTCATCTGGTATCCGCAGCCGAAGGCGATCACGTTGCCCTGTGAGCCAACCCATCCCGACAGGCGCGCTTGAACGCGCGGCACCTGACAGTTCAGACGCAGCGCTGCGCTCTTGCGCAGGTCTCGCAGCACGAACTCATCGGGGACGACGGTCGCCAAGGACGACTGCCCCGGAGACCTGGGCTCGGGCGGCGGAGGACCTCCGCAGGCGGCAAACGCAAGAGCAACACCAACCAGTACCGCAGTGACCCTCATGGCCTCCGGATACCACGAATCGATATGGTCGGGATCGACCTGTTGATTCTCACCTGGATGGCCACTCTCGAATGCAAGAGATATTACAGCTCGGCTAGATGTTTACCGTCGTGGTCCACTGTCTGTCCGTGTCGTCTCGAGATCAGCCGGTGCTACAGGCAGGGCCCGGGCGCAGGACTGGGACCGTAACAAGCGAGTTGGCGCAGCGCACCGAAGCGAGCTCGGCGACGGCGGCGCAAGCTCGCCGTGGTGGTGAATGATGCGCGCTACACGATCGTGTCCTCGAGCGTCTCGGGCGCGAACAGCTCGGCCGGCGCGAACTCCCGGCGCGCCAGGCCCTGGGCGTGCGAGTAGCCGATCAGCGTGGCGAGCGCCTTCTCGTTGCCGGCCAGGCCATAGCTCCACGGGTCATTGCCGAGGATCGCGCGCGTGGTCTCGACCTCGGCGACCAGCCACGGCAGCATGAAGCGCAGCGCCGCGGTCTCGTCCATCCCGCGCCACGCCTCGTCGCGCGCGGCGACCAGCGCGCGGTACAAGGAGCGCGCCGCCCAGCGGTTCATCTCGTAGACTTCGCGCCGCAGCACGACGCAGTGCATGATCGGGAAGATCCCCGTGCGGCGATAGTAGTCGGCCTCGACGGTGCGGACGTCGGAGAACAGCCGGCGCACCGCCGTCGTGGCGTGGAAGCACTGCGGCGTCCGCGGCGAGTACACCGCGTCGAGCTCGCCGATCGCGAGCATGTCCGACAGCGTGCGGCCGGCCGGGATCGGCGCGATGTCGATGTCAGGGGGCAGATGGATCCCCATCTTCTCGGCGCGGCCCGGCGTGTGCAGGCCGCCGGTGCGGTAGCGCACCGAGCTGACCGGCACCCCGTGGTGCTCGGCGAGCAGGCCGCGGATCCAGACGTTGGCGGTGAGCTGGTACTCGGCGAGCCCGACCGTGCGCCCGACCAGGTCCTCGGGGTTGACGATGCCGCTCGACTGGTTGACGTAGATCCCGCCGTGGCGGAACGAGCGCGACAGGAACGCCGGGATCGCAACGAACCGCCCCGGGCCGGTCTCGGTCATGCTGATCAGGTAGCTCGACAGCGACATCTCGGCGGCGTCGAACTCGGCGAACCGCGCCATGCGGAAGAAGATGTCCTCGACCGGGAGCCGGAGGCACACCAGGTCGATGCCCTCGGGGACGACCGTGCCGTCGAACAGCGGGCGGGTGCGGTCGGAGTCGCCGACCGCCAGGGTCAGGCGCAGCCGGCTCACGGCCGGACCTCCCCGGCGCCCGCCCGCTTGGCGCGCTGGATGTGCTCGTAGACCCGGCTGCGCAGCTCGGCGAACCGCGGCGACGACCGGGTCGCGAGCTGGTCGCGCTCGGCGGCCAGGTCGATCGCGAGGTCCTCGATCACTCGCGTGGGGGATGCCGACAGGATCAACACGCGCTGTCCCATGTAAACCGCCTCATCGATGTCGTGGGTGACGAACAGAAGCGTGATGCCGTGCCGGCGCCACACCCGCAAGGTCAGGTCCTCGAGGTCGGCGCGGGTCTGCGCGTCGACCGCGGCGAACGGCTCGTCCATCAGCAGGATCTTCGGCTGGTAGGCGATCGCGCGCGCGATCGCGACCCGCTGCTGCATCCCGCCCGACAGCTGCCAGGGATACGCGGTGTGGACGTCGGCCAGCCCGACCTCGGCGAGCGCGTCGTCGACCAGCCGGCGCAGCTCGCCGCGCGGCACGCCGTGGTGCTCGAGCGGCAGCGCCACGTTGCGCCACACGGTCAGCCACGGGAACAGGCTGCGGCCGTACTCCTGGAACACCACCGCCATCCCCGGCGGTGGGCCGGCGACCCGCGCGCCGCCGAGCACGACCTCGCCGGCGGTCGGCGCGATCAGCCCGGCGACGCACTTGAGCAGCGTGGTCTTGCCCGCGCCGGACGGCCCGACGATGCAGACCAGCTCGCCCGGCGCACACGCGAAGCTCAGATCGCCGATCGCCTCGACGATCCGGCCGTGGCCCTCGTAGATCTTGCGCAGCCGGCGGACCTCGAGCAGCTGGGTCATCCGTCCTCCCGGTGCGCGCTGCGCTGGCCGTGGTACCAGCGCAGCGCGCGGGCCTCGAACACGCCGAACCCGAGCGACAGCACGACGCCGAGCGCGCCGAGCAGCAGGATGCCGCTCCACATCTGGGGGATCGAGAACGCGCGCTGGAAGTCGACGATCGCGTAGCCCAGCCCGCTCGAGCTGGCGAACATCTCGCTGATCACCATCAGGATGATCGCGATCGACAGCGCCTGGCGCATCCCGGTCACGATCTGCGGGCTGGCCCCGCGCAGGACCAGCACGCGCAGCCGCGTGAGCCCGGTGATCCCGTAGCTCTGGCAGGTGTCGGACAGCACCTCGTCGACCGCGCGCACACCCTCGATCGTGTTGAGCAGCACCGGCCACACCGCGCCCGAGACGATCACCAGCAGCTTCATCGGCGTGCCGATCCCGAACAGCAGCATGAACACCGGCACCAGCGCCGGCGGCGGGATCGCGCGGAACAGCTCGAGCGCCGGCTCCAGCGCCGCGCGCAGCCGCGGCCGGCCGCCGAGCGGCACGCCGAGCGCGACCCCGGCGATCACCGCCCCGGCATAGCCGATCAGCAGGCGCCCGATGCTGGGCAGCACGTCGCTGGCCCAGCGCGACGACCACGTCGGGCCAAACGCGTCCAGGATCGCGCGCAGCGGCGGCAGGTAGAAGCTCTTGCTGCCGGCCGACACCAGCCACCACACCGCGAACAGCACCGCCGGCAGCCCGAGCGCTCGGGCCAGGCTGCGCAGCGCGCGCGTCACGCCGCCGCCTCCCGCCGCACGCTCGGGTGCCAGGCCAGCACCCGGCGCTCGAGCGCGCGGAACCCGACGTTGACCGCAACCCCGAGCAGCCCGACGACGAAGATCAGCGCGTACAGCAGCGGGACCGCGCTCGACACCCTCGCCACCTCGATCTCGTGGCCGAGCCCCGGCGCGCCGATCACCAGCTCCGCCGTGATCGCCAGGATCAGCGCGACCGCCGCCGACAGCCGGACCCCGGTCATGAGGTACGGCAGCGCGGTCGGCAGGATCAGGTGGCGGATCGTCACCCAGCGCGACAGGCGATACGACAGCGCGGTGTCGCGCGCCACCGGATCGACGTCGGCGACCCCGTCGATCACCTGCAGCAGCACCGGCCAGAACGACGCGTAGACCACCAGCAGCAGGGTCGAGCGCAGCTGCGCGCCGTACAGCAGCATCGCGACCGGGATCAGCGCGACCGACGGGATCGGCCGCAGGAACTCGATCGTCGACGCGGTCGCCGCGCGCAGCCCGCGCCGGCTGCCGATCACCACGCCGGCCACCGCGCCCGCCGCCACCGCGATCGCCAGGCCGAGCGCCCAGCCCCGGGCCGTGTCGAGCAGCGCCCGCCAGAACGCCGCGGTCGCCGCCTCGCGGCCGAGCGCCTCGAGCATCGCGCTGGTCGGCGGCAGGAAGCGCGGCGACACCAGGCCGGCGCGCGGGATGAGCTCGAACACCGCGGCGACGCCGGCGATCCCGAGCACGCCGAGCCCGATCCGCGGCAGGCTCGGCGTGCTCCGGCCGGCCCGCCGGCGCCCGGCGTGTCGCACCCGCGTCATCGCAGCAGCGCGTCGATGTCCGGCTTGCTGGGCACCAGCTTGTCCTGGACCATCAGGTCGGCGAGCAGGCTGATCGAGTCGCGCTTGATCTGCGGCGACCACAGCGGCAGGTTGAGCTTCTCGGTGACCGCCTTGTCGATCCTGGTGTACGTGAGCAGGATCGCGCGCGCCTCGTCGGGGTGCTCGGCCGCGTAGGTCAGCGACTTGTTCATCGCCGCGGTGAACCGCTGGACCACGTCGGCGTGGCCCTGTGCGTAGTCCCGGGTCGTGAAGTACGCCGCGATCATCAGCGTCGGCGCCATGTTGGCGAAGTTCCAGTCGAGCACGGTCGCGCCCTGACCGCGCGCCACGGTCAGGAATGGTTCGACCACACACGCCGCGTCGACCCGCTTCTGGCCGAGCGCCGCCGGCATCTCGGGGAACGGCACCTCGATGAGCTTGATCTTGTCGGGGTCGCCGCCCGCCTTGCGCATCGCCGCGCGCACCGCGACCCCGACGATGTTGTTGATCTGGTTCACCGACAGCGTCTTGCCCTCGAGGTCCTTCATGGTCTTCACCGGCGAGCCCTCCGGGACGATGATCGCGCCGAAGTCCTCGGGCTTGCCGGTCGAGAAGTTGCCGGCCGCGACCACCTGGAGCGGCAGCCCCTTGGCGCTGCCGAGCAGCAGCGAGATCACGTTGGAGAACCCGAACTGACACTGCCCGCTCACCACGCAGGGCACCGACTGCGCGCCGCCCTGCGTGTTCTGGATCTCGAGCTCCAGGCCCTCGGCGCTGAACAGCCCCTTCTGCTTGCCGAGGTACAGCGGCGCGACGTCCACGATCGGGATCGCGGCGACCGTGAGCTTGATCGGCCCCGCCCCGCCGGCCGGCGCGGGCGAGTCCTTCGGCGCGCCCTGCGCGGCGGCTGATCCGGAGCCGGCGCCCGCGCCGTCGGGCTTCGACCGCGAGCAGCTGGCGAGCAGCGCGAGCGGCCCGAGATGCAAGAACAGCGCGGTGAACGCGCAGAGCCGTGCTACAGCATGCCGGCGCATGGGGCCTCCTGGGGGACGTCGTCGGGGAAAGACGTCGCAGAGTAAAAAAATCCAGCCAGGTGCGCAAGCCGTGTAGCGGGCCGGTCCTGGGAAGCTGTGTTGGGCGATTGCGGCCGCGGGGCTCGCGGCATGCTTGTTGCGATGCAAGGGCGGTGGCGGTCAGTGAACCTCCGGGGACCGGCGTTAGTCAGGAGGTCTGGATTCGAGAGACACTCGGCGAGCGCATCCCCATGTTGGAACACAAATCGAGGTAGCCGATCGAGCCCCCCGTACGCCTCACTCCCGCCATGTTCGCGGCCGGATGCGCAAGGTAGCCAGCACGGGTAGAGCCAGTTCGCCCTACGGTGGTGGAGTGTCCCGAAGGCTGCGGGATAACAGCGCGCGACCGATCGTGGCCCGGAGCAGATGAACGTCGACGGGCTTGGTCAGAAGTCCATACGCACCCGCACCGAGGGCCTTGGTCCTGGCGTGTGCCGCACCGAGACCCGTCATCACGATCACCGGCAGCCCGGGCCTCAGGACCGCAACGCGTTCGCACAGCGCGATGCCGCTCATCCCGTCCATGTTGAGGTCGGTGACGATCGTATCGACCCTGTTGAGCTCGAGAAACGCGAGCGCATCGCTAGCGGACGTGCACGAACTCGCATCGAAGCCCGCTCGATTCAGAAAGATCACGAGGGTCTCCCCCATCGACGGATCATCATCGACGATGAGGATCCGCGCGACGAGGACTGCCAGTGGTGGCGGAGCCGGGGCTTGGATCATGGCGGGCTCGCCGTGGACGTCGGCACGAGCTTCGGTTTCGTCATCATGAACGGAATCGTGAAGTAGAAGGTGCTTCCTTTGCCGACCGTGCTCTCCACCCACATCCGCCCGGCATGTGATTGGACGATGCACTGGGAGATGTAGAGCCCGAGGCCGAGCCCCCGGTGATCGTGTGTTACCTGGACGAAGCGCTCGAAGACGGTGTCGAGCAGCTTGCCGGGGATGCCCACACCGGTATCGCTGACCGACAGCACGAGCCCGTCGTCGGTGCCTTCGCAACGGAGCATGATCGCACCTCCGCGTGGCGTGAACTTGATCGCGTTCGTCACGAGGTTGTTCATGACCTGGAGGATCCGCTCGCGATCGAACGTGGCCATGAGTGACGGGTCAACGGTATCGGAGCGGATCGAGATCCCCTTCTCGGCCGCGGCGAGCCTGGACGCATCGACGATCTCGGAAAGCAGCGTCGCCGCCACGTGACGAGCAGGCTCGAGTGCGAGCTTGCCGGCATCGATGCTCACTACGTCGACCAGATCCTCGACGAGTCGATGCATCCGGCCTGCGAAGCCCAGGATGCGCTTCAACCCGACGACCATCTCCTTGTTGTCTGTGGACGCTGAGGCATCGTCCGCGAGCATCGTCGTCTGCAGCACGATCCCGTGGAGGAGGTTGCGCAGGTCGTGACTGACCATGCCCATCGAGTTGTCGCGCCCCGCGAGCGCACCGTCGGAGGCGGTCTTGAGGCGCAAGAGATTTCTCACCCGCATGCAGAGCTCCGCGCGATCGAGAGGTCGGGTGAGAAAGTCCTCGGCTCCAGCGGACAGTCCGACGATCCGGGCGTCGCGGTCGTCGAGCGCCGTCACCATGATGATCGGAATGTGCTTCGTGGTGACGTTGCCCTTGAGCGTGCCGACGACGTCGTAGCCAGTCATTCCCGGCATCAAGACGTCCATGATGACGAGGTCGGGTGGATCCTTCGCGACCATCACCAGAGCCTCCTCGCCACTTGTCGCGAGCGACAGCACGAAGCCCTCCGGTTCGAGCATCACCTCGAGCAACGTTCGATTGTGTCGCTCGTCATCCACGATCAGGATGCGAGCCGGGCGGTCGGCGGCGGTCATGGTTGCGCCAGCCGGCTGGCGACGGTGTCGAGGAATGCGCGATAGCGGAGCGGCTTCGCGATGTAGCCGTCGCACCCGGTGGCCAGGATGCGCTCCTCGTCGCCCTTCATCGCGAGCGCCGTGAGGGCGATGATCGGGATCTTGCGGGTCGCTTCGTGCTGCTTGAGCTGGACCGTGGCTTGAAGTCCGTCCATGCCGGGCAGCTGGATATCCATCAGGATCAGATCGGGATGCTGGTCGTGGGCGAGTCTGATCCCAGCTTCGGCACTGGTCGCTGCAAGCACGGTGTGCCCGGCCGATTCGAGGACAAATGTCGCGAACTCCATGTTCGACGGGTTGTCTTCTACGACCAGGATGACCGCCATCCTCAAGCCACCCCGTGCCGACCCGAGGTCGCTCGCCGGACCTCGGCAATGAAGCGACTCGGATCGAGCGCGACCTTGTCCATGATCGCAGCGACGAACCCGTTGAGCTCGGCGAGATCGGCGGTAGTGATATGCTTGGCCGTGACCACGAGCATCGGAATGCGCGCGGTGTCGGCGTGTTTGTGGAGCACCTCGACCACCTCGAATCCGTTGACCCCCGGCATCATGAGGTCGAGGATGATCAGGTCCGGCAGCTCGCGTCGCGCGATCTCGATCGCCTCGCTTCCCCCGTAGGCACGCAGCACCGTCGTGGCCAGACCCTCGAGGCGAAGCGCGATCAGCTCGACCGCCTTGGGGTCATCATCGACGACGAGGACCTTGAGCGCGTGGCCCTCCTGGATCGGAAATAAGCCGACGTCGACGAGCGAGTCGTACAGCTCCTTGCGCGAGAACGGTTTCTGCAGCACCGCCGCGGCGCCGAGTGCGTAGCCGCGGTTCTGATCGGCGACGATCGAGATGATGACCACGGGGATGCGCGCGAGTGCCGGCACCTGCTTGATGCGCGCGAGAAATTCCCAGCCGTCCATGTCCGGCAGCATGATGTCGAGCGTGATGAGCGCCAGTGGCTGCTTCGCTGCGAGCTCGAGCGCCGCTTCACCGGTGACCGCGTGCAGTACGGTGAAGCCTTCCGATTCGAGCTGGATGCGGAGAAGCTCGGCAGATCCCGTGTCGTCCTCGATCATCAGCACCGTATTCATTCCGAGGGAGCGCTCGACCGCAGCGGCGACAGGTGATTTTACCGGGGCACGGACTCCGCACGGTCCGCGGAACGGCAGCCAGACCGTGAAGCGCGAGCCCTCGCCGACGGAGCTCTCGACGGCCACGGTGCTACCGTGGAGCTCGGCGAGGAGCTTCACCATGGCGAGCCCCAACCCGGTACCTTCGAACTCTCGCGCCAGGCCGCTATCGATCTGACTGAACGGCCGGAAAAGCTGCTCCATCCCATCTTCAGAGATGCCGATGCCGGTGTCGGTGACGCTGATCTTGAGAAACACGCCGAATCCGGTGTCGATGAACGGCAGGCAGCGTCCGAGCCACGCACCCGAGAGCACGCAGACGTCGGCGCGCGGAACGCGGGACGCATGCAACGTCACCTGCCCGCTTTGCGTGAACTTCACCGCGTTGGATAACAGGTTGTAGACGATCTGCTTGAGCTTGCGCGCATCCGCCTGGATCGAGCCGAGCTCCTCGACGGCATCCATGGTCAGTCGGATGTGACGGATCGCGGCCTTCTCGCGGATGATCGACAGGCTGTTTATGAACGTGGACGCGATCGGCACCGGCTCGAGATCGAGCGTCATCTTGCCGGCCTCGACCTTCGAGAGATCCAGGATGTCGTTGATCAACGACAGCAGATGATTGCCACTGTCGAAGATGTTGCCGATGAACGCGCGCTGCTTGTCCGTCAGCGCGCCCATCATCCCGTCGCGCAGCACCTCGGAGAAGCCGATGATGGCGTTGAGCGGAGTCCGCAGCTCGTGTGACATATTCGCGAGGAATTCGGACTTCATCCGGCTCGCGTTCTCCAGCTCAGCGTTCTTCTGGCGGAGCGCGCGGTCGAAGCGTTTCAGCTCCGTCACGTCGCGTGCTGCCGCGAACACACCCTGCAAGACGCGGTCGCGGTCGTGGAAGGTGGTCGCGTTGTACGACACGACCGTGAGCGCGCCGTCGCGTGCGCGCGCGGTGAGCTCGTAGTTGGTCACCTTGCCCTCGGTCAGCACGCGATGGATCCCCGCATCGGCGCGGACCGGATCGGTGAAGTAGTTCTTGAACGGCGCGCCGATGAGCTCGTCGCGCGTGCACCCGGTCAGCGCCTCGGTCTGCTTGTTGACGTCGGTGATGATGCCGCGTGGATCGGTGGCCATCAGCGCGTCGATGTTCGACTCGATCAGCGAACGCGTGTAGAAGTGCTGGTCGCGCAGGCGCTGATCGAGCTTGGTGCGCTCGGCCTCGACCTGCTGGCGCGCGGTGTTGTCGGTGCCGATGAGCAGATAGCCGATGATCGTGTCGTACGCATCGCGCAGCGCGGTGACCGAAACCACCGCGGGAAACCGACTGCCGTCCTTGCGAAAGTAGGTCAGCTCGTAGATGTCCTCGATCCCGCGCGACGCCTTGAACACCAGCGCCTCGAAGCCCGGTGCGATCGGCATCGCGAACTCGACGCTCAGAGCAGCGGCGCGCGCGACGACCTCCTGCGGATCGGAGATATGCGCCGGCGTGATCTTGTTCATCACCTCGGTCGCTGTGTAACCGAGCATTCGCTCGGCCCCGACGTTGAAGATCTGGATCACGCCCTCGGCATCGGTGGCGATGCTCGAGAAGTTGGCGCTGTTGAAGATCGCGCTCTGGAGCGCTCCTGCCTTCACGAGCGCTTCTTCGGCGCGCTTGCGTGCCGTGTTGTCGGTTCCGATCAACAAGTATCCGATGATCGCGTTCTGCGCATCGCGGAGCGCGGTGACCGAGACCACGGCCGGGAAGCGGCTGCCGTCCTTGCGGAAGTACGTCAGCTCGTAGATGTCCTCGATGCCGCGCGAGGCCTTGAACACGAGCGCTTCGAACCCTGGCGCGATCGGGGTCCCGAACTCGAGGCTCAACGCCGCCGCGCGCGTGACCACTTCTTGCGGATCGGAGATGTGCGCCGGCGTGATCTTGTTCGTCACCTCGGCCGCCGCGTAGCCGAGCATTCGCTCGGCCCCGACGTTGAAGACCTGGATGACGCCTTCGGCATCGGTGGCGATGCTCGAGAAGTTGGCGCTGTTGAAGATCGCGCGCTGGAGCGCGTCGGTTTTCAGCAGAGCTTCGGAGCGTGGCGCTTCGCGGTCTTTAACCACCTGGACGGTGAGGAGCAAGCATCGAGCCACTCGCAAGCTACGGAGAACGTTCATCTGAGCGGCGCTCGGATCGTGGCGTTCTTGCGTATCGCGGCGTTCCAGCCGAAATCGCGCTGGCTCGTTTCCTGCTGCGGGTTGCGGCGATACCTGTCCCTCGCCAAAACTCGTCTTCTCTGCGAAAGTATTGCCGTTTCCGCCGTCGCCAGCCATCGACCAGGCCAGGTGGAGGCACACGCCACGCCTCACCACGTCGTCGATCGCGAGCGACGGCTCCGGGGCCAGGTCTGCGCCGTCGTGAAGTGACTCGACCTGCGGTCGCGCTACGCGGGTGGATCCATGGGCAGAGACCGGCCCGCCGGAAACGGTAATACTTTCGTAGGGAAGACGAGTTTTGGCGAAGGACAGGTAGATCCTCCTCCATCAGCCCTTGATCGAGGAGTTCCGGTAGATCGTTTCGACGATCAGCTCCGCGCCGAGCGACTCGACAGAGATGCGTCCGCCGGCGATCGCGACGCGCATCACCCACGTGCCATCCGCGTCGCGGCGGTGGATCGTGATGCGACGCTCGCGGTGAGAGACGAGGATCACCTCGCGCAGCGTCGGGATGGTCTTGTAGGCCTCGAGCTTGCCGTTCGTATCGTACTCCTCGGAGGAGTCGCTGGTGACCTCGAGCAGGATCAGCGGATTCAACGCGGTCGCGTCCGGGCTGGGCGGGTGCTGCTGCAGGGGGCCACAGATCACCGACCCGTCCGGGAAGGTCGCGAGGCCGATGGCCTCGACGTAGATGCGGAGATCGGAGCTATTCACGCGGCAGGCGCGATCTCCGACGGCGGAGAGCAACGCGGCGAGGACGCTCACCGCGAGCGCGGCGTGGTCCTCGGAGCCTCCCGGCATGGCGTAGATCTCACCGTCGAAGAACTCGTGCTTCGTCGTGCTCTCTCGCTCGAGAGCGGCGTACTGGGCATACGTGTACCGATGGCGCGGCCCGCTGGATGAGCCCATGTACCGCCAGCGTAGCACCCGATCTGGATGCCGAGAGCTTCGACGGTCGTCGCGCCCTCCGCGCACGGCGAGCCGGACCCCTCCATCAGCTCAGGTCAGCTTGAGCAGCCGCTGCGCGTTGCCGCAGTAGATCTTGTGCTTGTCGGCGGCCGACAGCCCCAGGCTCTCGATCACCTCGATCGTCTCGCGCGCGTACATCCCGGGCGCCGGCTCGAACGGCATGTCGGACGCGAACACGACGTGGTCGGCGCCGAAGAAGTCCAGCCCGCAGCGCGTCGCGGAGCGCGCCCCGAACAGCGCGGTGTCGGCGTAGAAGCTGCGGAAGTAGTCGATCGGCCGCTTCTTCATCGAGCGCAGCAGCGCCGTGTAGTCGACGTCCGAGGTCCGCGTGCCCAGCTGGTCCCAGCCGTGACCGACCCGGCCCTCGAAGTACGGGATCATCCCGCCCATGTGGTGCGTGATGATCTTCAGATCCGGGTGTCGATCGAACGTCCCGCTGAACACCAGGCGCGACATCGCCACGCTGGTCTCGTACGGCCAGCCGAACGTCCACCAGATCTCGTACTTCGACCGGTCCTCGGTCTTGTAGTCCGGGAAGTCGGCCTTGCGCGCCGGGTGCATCCAGATCGGGAGATCGCGCCGCGCGGCCTCGGCGAACAGCGGCTCGAACTCGGGGTCGTCGAGCGGCTTGCCGGCGACGTTGCTGAAGATCTGGATGCCGCGCGCCCCGAGCTGGGTCACCGCGCGCTCTATCTCCTTGAGCGACTCGTCGGGGTTGTTGAGCGGCAGCGACGCGACGAACGCGATGAAGCGGTCCGGGTGCTTTGCGACCAGCTCGGCGAGCTGATCGTTGGCGGCCCGCGCCATCACCGGCGAGCGGTCCGGCCCGGCCAGCGCCTCGAGCGGCGGCGACGGCAGGGTCAGCACCTGGCGGAAGTCGCCGAACTCGTCCATCGCGCGGAACCGCTGGTCGAGGTCGACGAGCGTCGGGATGTTCGCGACCCGCTTGCCCATGTCCTTGCCGGCCGCGCCGTCGGCGATGAACTGCTCGAAGAACCGCTTCGGATACAGGTGATTGAAGATATCGATCTTCATGTGGATCTGTCCTTGTGCACGACGGAGGCGACCAGCGCCGCCGTCGCGGCAAGCGTGAGCGGCAACGCGGCGTACAGGAACAGCCGCGGCGTCGTGCCGACAAACATCGCGTCGAGGTTCGGCCCGAGGATCGAGCCGATCCGGCCGATCCCGAGCGCCCAGCCCACGCCGGTCGCGCGGGCGGCGGTCGGATAGACCTCGGCGGCCATCGCATTGGCGCCGTTCTGCGCCCCGACCACGCCGAACCCCGACATGAACACCGTGACGATCAACCACACCGTCGAGGTCCCCGACTCGCCGATCAGGAACACGCAGCTCGCAGCGGTCAGGTAGCCGAGTGCGAGCACGCGGAACGACAGCTTGAACGACGGGTGGCGATCGAACAGCTTGCCGATCAGCATCGCGCCGACGATGCCGCCGATCTGGAACAGCGTGGTGATCACGATGGCGAGTCTCTCGCGCATCCCGACGTCCTTCATGATCGTCGGCATCCAGCTGTTGACGAAGTACAGGTCGAGCAGGTTCGCGAAGAACATCACCCACAGCAGCAGCGTCACCCAGTGCCGCCGGCCGGTGAACAGCTGCACCACCGGGAACCTGCGGTGGTGGTCCTCCTCGACGGTGAGCATCGCCGTCGGCGCCACGCGCACGTCGGGCGCGATCCGCGCCACGTACCCTCGGGCGCGGGCGTCGCCGGCGTCCCGCCGCACCAGGAAGCGGACCGACTCCGGCAGCCGCGCGAACGCCAGCGCGGTGATCGCGATCGGCAGGATCCCGCCGATCCGGAACACCCACGGCCAGCCCAGGCTCGGGACCACGGCTGCCGCGATCCAGCCCACGACGGCCGATCCGAGCGAGAACCCGCAGAACATCACCGTCACCGCGAACGCGCGGATCCGCTTGGGCATGTACTCGGCGGTCAGCGCGATCGCGTTGGGCATCGCGCCGCCCATGCCAAGCCCGGTCAGCAGCCGGAACGCCAGCAGCTCGTTCACCGAGCTGGCGCTGGCGGCGAGCAGCGATCCCGCACCGAAGACCAGCGGGCAGATCAGCAGCACGGGCCGCCGGCCGATCCGGTCCGCCAGCGGCCCGAAGACCAGCGCGCCCACCATCATGCCGATCAGGCCGAACGACAGCACCGGACCGAGCTCCGGCGGCTTGAGGTGGAACTGCGCGCGCAGCGCCGGCGCGACGTAGCCCATGATCAGCGCGTCGAACCCGTCGAGGAACACGATCGCCCCGCACAGCGCAGCGACGCCGACCTGGAAGCGGCTCACCGGCCGCTCGTCAATCAACCGGCGAACGTCGAGCGTTCCTGCCGGCTCCGTGGGCGCGGGAGCCTCCGACATGGCGCGGCCAGCGTAGACAAGCCACGAGGCCAACACAAGCGCGATCCAGGCGTGCTGCCGGCACACACCGTTGTGCGATCGCGCGCGACGCGCACACCGCGCGCCCGTACCGCGCCACCGCGCGCGGTATCGTCGCGATCTCTCGACGCGCCGCGCCGTCCCCGGCTGCACCGGACTCGGCTAGAGTCGTCGCGTGCCCAACCTGCTCGCGATGTCGTTCGAGGGCGAGCTCGCACCGGCGTTCACGCTGCGCTGCCTGGAGCCCGGACGTACGCTACCCGACGGCTGGGGCCTCGGCTACTACCCCGGCGGCGAGCCGTCCGCCGCGATCCTCAAGGAGCCCGCGCCGCCCCAGGCCTCGATCCGCAGCCAGCTCGCCCTGGCCTGGGAGCAGGTCGCGTCGAGCATGTTCGTGCTCCACATCCGCCACGCCACCTGGGGTGCCCTGTCGGACGCCAACACCCAGCCGTTCGCCCGGACCTGGGGCCGCCGCGACTGGCTGATCGCCCACGCCGGCAGCCTCGATCGCAAGCCCGCCGAGGTCCCCGGCCCGTTCGAGCCGGTCGGGTCCACCGACACCGAGACCATGTTCTGCGGCCTGCTCAACCGGTTCGCCGAGCGCGGCTGGCGCAACCTCGGCCAGGTCGACCTCGCCGTCCTGGTCGGCTGGCTCGCCGAGCTCAACGAGGTCGGCTCGCTGTCGATGTGCTTCACCGACGGCCGCGATCTCGTCGTCCACGCCGACCGGCGCGGCGTCCCGCTGTGGCTCGGCACCCTCGCCCCGCCCTACGACAAGATCGCGTTCGGCGACGCCGACCTCGACGTCGATCTCACCCGGCGCGGCGCCAAGAGCCGCAAGGGCGCCATCGTGTGCAGCGAGCGGCTCGCCCCGCGCGGCGCCGACGCCGAGCGCGCCCTGGACTGGCGCCAGCTCGAGCCCGGCCGCGTCCTGGTCATCCGCGAGGGCGCCGTGATCGACGAGCGCTCCAGCGGCGGCGCCCTCGACCCGCTCAAGCCCCGCCTGCGTCCGGCCCGCACCGTGTCCCGGATCTTCGACGTCGTTCACCGCACCACCTACAAGTACACCCGCCCGGTCGAGCGCTCCGCCCACGTGCTCCGGCTCACCCCGATCCACGACCGCATGCAGACCGTGCACTCCCACGATCTCACGATCTCCGTGCCGCACCAGCGCCGCGACTACGAGGACGTGTTCGGCAACCGCGTCCGCCGGGTCGAGATCGACTCGCCGTTCTCCGAGCTCGCCATCGCGGCGCGCAGCGTCGTCGAGGTGCTCGACGTCGATCCGCTCGCCGCCGAGCCGCTCCACGTCAGCTCCACCATCCCGCTGGTCTGGATGCCGTGGCAGCGCCAGGTCCTCGATCCCTACCTGCTGCCCCCCGAGCTGGCCGAGACCGAGCTCGCCGAGCTCGCCGAGTACGCGATGAGCTTCGTCAAGCGCAACGACTCCGACCTGCTCGCCACCCTGCTCGACATCAACGACACCATCCACCGCGAGTA
>JBGQCL010000287.1:0-15479 GCA_041495365.1 Kofleriaceae bacterium
CCCGCAGCGGCCGCTCTTGCTGGATGGTGATCGCCCGGTTCTTCGTGTTGACCCGCGCGCCGGTCAGCCGCACCTCCGGCGCCGCGACCTCCGCGATCGATGGGAAAGCCAGCGGCGTGATCAGCAGCAGCGTGGTGCGATCCGGCCCCAGCTCGGCGTGGGCCAGCGGCGCGGCATCGACGAAGCTGGCGACCGGCTTGACCGGCCGCTGGTAGGTGACATCGTCGGCGTGGGACCGGGTCGCCGACACGAGGATCGCGAGCGTGACGAGCTGGGTGCGCATGCCGGGGCTATATCACCGCTCCGGGGGTCCGCAGTGAACAACGCTCGCTCCCGGCCGGCCGGCGGGGATCACCCGGCGGTGGCCAGCGGCAGGGTCAGGCGGAACAGCGCTCCGCGACATCACCGCTGGGTCAGCTGGCGGCCTCGCTCGCCGCCGGTGCGAGCGGGGTGGCATCGCCCTCGGCGACCGGCGGCGCGTCGGCCGCCGAGTCGCCGGGCGGGATCGACTCGATCTGCTTGCCGACCGTCGCGACCGCGCTGGGCTCGGCGGCGGCCGGCGGCGGTGCGTCGCTGCGATCCGCGGGCTTGATCGGGCGCAGCCCGCCGGTCTCGGTGATGTCGCTGACCTCGCTGGTCGCGACCGGCTCGGCGGCCGGCAGGAACACCGAGAACGTCGAGCCCTGGCCGAGCGTCGAGCGGACCTCGATCGTGCCGCCGTGCTGGTTGACGATGCGGTGCGAGATCGCCAGGCCCAGGCCGGTGCCCTTCTGCTTGGTGGTGTAGAACGGGATGAACAGCTTCTTGAGCCGGTCGCGCGGGATGCCGATGCCGGTGTCGCGGAACCGGACCTCGGCGAACTGGCCGTAGCCGAGCCGCGACCGGCGGCGCCGGGTGGTCAGGATCTCCAGCGTGCCGCCGTCGGGCATCGCGTGCAGCGCGTTCTGCCCGAGGTTGAGGAACACCTGCATCAGGGATTCGGGATCGCCGGCGATCGGCGGCAGCATCTCGTCGATCCGGACCCGGAGCTCGATCGACCGCGGCAGCTCCTGCTGGAGCAGCTGCACGGTCTTGCGCACCACCTGGTTGAGGTCGACCTTGCCGGCGCCCTCGCGGCCGGGGCGCTCGGCGCGCGCGTAGTCGAGGAACCGGGTCACCACGTTGTTGAGCCGGTTGGCCTCCTCGACGATGATGTCGAGCAGCTCGACCATCTCGGTCGTCGAGCTCACGGCCGGGGGGGCGTCGCCCGACACGCCGTCGGTGATCAGCAGCTGGGCGGCGCCCTTGATCGCGCCGAGCGGGTTGCGGATCTCGTGGGCGAGGCCGGCCGCCATCTCGCCGAGCGCGGCGAGCCGGTCGCGCTCCTTGACGCGCTCGTAGGCCTGGCTCGACTCGATCACGCGGGCCGCGCCGGCCGCGAGCTGGCGGAACGTGTCGAGGTCGTCGGGGTCGAACGCGCTCTCGGTGCGGTCGTCGCGCACGCACAGCAGGCCGAGCAGCCACGGCCCCTGCTCGGTCTCGGCCGAGCCGAGCAGCGGGAAGATCACGCCGGCCTGGAGCTCGTCGAGCCGGGTCTGCAGCGCGAGCACCGGGACTCGTCTGGCCTCGGGCTGGGTGGTCGCGGCGAGGTCCTCGAGCTCGTGGGCGAGCTGGTCCTTGTCGAGGTAGCCGCCGCGCACGCGGTCGAGCAGCAGGCGCTCGGCGCTGGCGTCGAGCCGCTCGGGCGGCGCCCGGCCGATGAAGCCCGCGCGGTCGAACCCGGCGCCGTCGGCGTCGAGCAGGTAGACCGACGCGTCGGTGACCCGGCGCGACTCCTCGAGCGCGGTGGTGATCCGCTGCACCATGTCGGCGACGTCGACCACGCCGGGCAGCTCGCGCCGGACCACGTCGAGCCGGCCGCGCAGCTCGGTGCGCTGGCGCAGCAGCCAGCGGTTGATCCCGGTCTCCAGCCAGCTGCGCACCGGCTCGAACAGGATCAGGATCACGAACGACGCGACCAGCGCGTTGAGCAGGTAGAAGTCCTTGCCGCTCGTGCTCGGGTTGCCGGCGCTGCCGTTGCCGACCCAGTACAGCAGGAAGCTGTTGACCGCCCACAGCAGCACGACCAGCGAGCCGAGCACCGCCATCTTGCCGACCAGCTCGTTGAGGTCGATCAGCCGGTAGCGAAACAGCGTCTGCGACAGGAAGTACAGGTACAGGATGCCGAGCACGTTGCCGACCGCCAGCCAGGTCACGCCGAGCCGCAGCGTGCCGGTCAGGGTCAGCGTGACCGCGACGAACCCGCCGAGCGCGAGGTAGCCGACCCGCGTGCGCTCGACCCGCTTGGCGGTCGCGCGGTACTGGATGTAGAGATCGAGCACGCAGCGGTACATGCCGCCGAACACGTAGACGACGAACGGGACCTGGAAGTACAGCTTGTCGTGGATCGGCGCCGTGCCCGGCTTGTAGATCGCGGACACCACGAGCGCCGCGTAGGCCAGCATCGTCCACGCCAGGGTGACCCGCGGCCCGCGCTTGGGCCCACCGATCGACGGCTGGGCGAGGAAGATCCGGAAGAACCGGATCGCGGTCGGCGGGATCGTCGCGGCGGCCCACAGCGCGAGCCAGTGCATCACCGGGCTCTTGGTCGCGACGCTGATCGACGTGCACAGGTGCCAGGCCGAGACCGTGAACGAGAACGCGGCGAACGACGTGTACATCCGGTCCGAGCGCGACCGCAGCAGCACCGACGCGCCGATCGCGAGGATCAGCAGCGCCGCGAGCAGGGCGGATACCGCCTGGGCGTTGTTCTCCACCCGGCGAGTCTACCGGATAGCGCCGGCCGCTCAACCGCGGCGTCGCGCGGTGCCCGTATCGCTGCCGGCGGCGCGATCGGGGTCGACCGGGGCGGCGCGATCGGGGTCGACCGGGCTGGAGCGGCGTCTACTTGCGGGCGGCCGCCCAGGCCCGCAGCCTCGCGACGCCTGGCTGTCGAGCCTCCGGCGCGGCGTCGTACGCATAGCCGATCGCTTGCCACCACGCCCGCCACCGCGCGTCACGGCCCTGCGGGTCCGCTGCCTGGAAGTCCGGGAGCGCGAGCGTGATTCCCTCCACCGCGCGCTGGGCGCGCAGTCGGGTCAGCTCGCCCGGCGCCAGCAGCAGATCGAACAGCGATGGCAGCGCCGGCATGCCGATATCGATCAGGCATCGCACCGCCGGCGTGCGATCGGCGTGAAGCTCGTCGGCGCCGTCATCGATCGTGCGGGTGCACGCCTCGATCGCATGAGGATCGTGGCGCGCGTGCAGCGCTTGCGCCGCGTCGACCCGGACTTGCTCGTCCGGATCCTTCAGCTTGGCCAGCAGTGCGACCGCATCATCTGTCATGGGCTTGGGCTCCATCTTCCACTTCAGTCGCCACGCGAGTGGCTCGATGTGCTGTTCGAGGACGCGATCGGCCGGTCCACTGGTGTTGCCCGCAGGCAACGAACCCGACGCCAAGGAGCCGTGTGATGAAGAAGATGAAGAAGACGATGTGGCACAGGGTGTTGCCCGGCAGCCCTGCTGAGGGCCGGCGCGGCAGCTTACGTGATGGGCATCAGTTTGCCGCCGTGTAGCCGTCACGCCGAACAATGGGCAGCGAGATCAGAATGGCCAATCGAGCTGGTCGGGGTGCTTGGGCGGCTCGGTGATGAACTGGGCGCTGTAGTTGTCGATCGCTACGAGCAGACAGAGGCAGTTGTCGAAGATGCTCCGAGCGGCGGTCATCTCGATGGGTTCGCCGTCGCTTGGTCTGCGAATCGATACCCTGATGCCGATACTTGACATCGCGATCGCTGCGCGGAATCTGGCCGTGAAACGGCGTCGTTCCCAGCACCTCGCTGGTCGCGCTCCGCACGTCGACCAACCTGTCCCACGCGGCGGAGCGGCTCGGGATGGCGATCGTGTCGCTGCACCCGGTGGCTCGGTCACCGGAGGCCGCCGCCGGTGGTGCCGTCGGATTGCTGGAGCCATCGATGAGCCGGGCCCGAGCATCCTGTGCCTACGTGTTCGCGGAGCCCCTCGCGCCGGTCGGGGCGACGGTGGGGGCGTCATGGCGGGCCTCGCCCGAGCTCAGACGCAGCGCTCGCCGACGTCCTGCGCAACGCGCAAGGCCAGATCGCCCGCCGCGGCCAGCTCGGCCTGCCCATCGTCGTCGGCCAGCAGGACCATGCTTCCCCTCGCGTTGCGCGGTACAATCACGGAGTGGACAGTGCGGTCGTCACGAGCACAGCACGTGTATTTCGAGCCATGCGTAAAGATGAATCCGGTCGCCCGCGCTGCGGTGCCCAGGGAAGCCTCCTCGGTGCTCGCCCGGGCCGCGACATCGTCCCCGATGCGTCCAACCTCGTGGATCGTGGCACCGGAGGTATGTCGGTGACCCCGGATGATCCTGCGCGTCTTCCGCCGCATGCGCGACCGCAGCGGCTCGGCGGCCTGGGCAAGTTGCCGATCTTTGGACTGGAGACCGACCGGCTCGGCGAGGCGCTTGCATACCGTGCCGACCCCGCTGCGTCGGACCGGCATGGCTTCGTGGAGCCCAGCAGCCGGATGCCGTTCGAGGCTTATCAGGCCGCTCTGGCCGGGACACAGCCGGACTGGCGGGAGGTGCCATGATCGGCGCAAGGGAGCGTTACATCGAGCTGGTCACCGAGCTGCTTCTCGAGCGCGCGCTCGCCGACGACGAGCTTCCGGACGAGGATGAAGCCAGGTACGTCGATGAGCTCGACCGTTGCTGGTGGGCGATGTCGAGGTCGGAGCAGGACGAGGTGGAACGCGCCATTGCAGACCAGCCCCCGCTGACGGCACCCGTCGAGCTCGGCGAGAGCGACACGGAGGTCCGCCGCGGCGCCAAGGAACCACCGCGCAAAAAGCTGGCCGCCTGATGTACCTCACGGCGCAGCACGTCCGTTCGTCCCAGGGGCAGGACGGCATCAACGCCTTCCGGTACGTTCACAGTGGGGGTATCTGGCAAGGCCTGCCGCCCCCTGGCATCCCCGACCGGGATCCCGGGCAGCTCGTCGAGCAACACATCAGCCTGCAACCCCCAGGTAACACGGTTCGCAGCTATCTTGATGTGGTCGCCCCCGACGAGGTGTTCTGGCCCGAGATCCGACCCGCGTTCTTTGCGTTCGTCGGCCAGGCGCAGCGCCAGCCATTCCCGTGGCAGGGCGTCTTTGGCCGATGCTACTTCCGGGTCGGAATGGATCTCGGACTCGCGAACGCCTGGCGCCACGAGATCGCCAGGCTGTACCGGGCGCTGGAGGCGGTGTATCCAGCGCGATCGCCGTGAGCCGCCGGGGGCGGTCGCTGACGCCCGCCGGCGTGGCATGAGCAGCTCAGGCCGCCGGCGTCCGGTGACCGGCCAGCGCGTGGCTTTGTCCCTAAACCCCCTCGGGGGATCGACCTTTTGGGGTAGCGGTCACCCTTTTGGGACAGCCGGGTTCAGTGAGCGCGGCCTGGCCTGGCAACTCCGCGGCACTCCCGCCCGCGGCGGAATCCCGCGCGTCGTCCGGCCGTTGCCGCCACACCAGCCAGCTCCCTACTACGACCAGGTGACGACAGCGCAGAGCGACACGCACACATCCACTTCGAGATCGACCCGGGCCGGGATCTGCCGGCGCGGCTCCGCTCGCGCGTAGCGGTTGCCCGCGGATCTACCGTGAAGCCTCGGCGCCTATTTCTTGCCGGCGTCCGCCTCGCGGAGGCCGAGCGTCAGGAGCCACGTCGAGACGCCGAGTCCGTGCCGCTCGGCGGCGGCGACGAGGGTCGCCTTCTGCTCGGCGGTCATGCGGACCGGGACGATCTCCTCCTTGCGTGTCGCCTTGCGTCGCTTGATGCGGGTGGCCATGCGGCGATTGTGCATACGGAAGTTATACGCGTCAAGGGACTTGACGCGTGCGAGTAATGGTTATACATTAGCGATATGGAGACGACCCCGACCGACGACGCGCGCCAGGCTCGCGGCCTCGCGCTGGTCCGCGCCCAGCGCGCCAAGATCAAAGCACGTGCACGGCGCGCGCTGGCTGGTCCCGTCGCAGACCAACGCGAGCGGCGGCTACGTGGTCGACGTCGAGCAGAGAGTGTGCACCTGCCCGGACCACGAGGACCGCAGCGTCCGGTGCAAGCACCTGTGGGCCGTCATGATCCTCCGCGCCGAGGTCGAGCTGCCCGACGGCACGACGGTCGTCACCGAGAAGCGGGTCACGTACAGCCAGCCGGACTGGTCGACCTACTTCCGCGCGCAGTGCGACGAGAAGCACCGCGTGCAGCTGCTGCTCCGCGGGCTGTGCGACGGCATCGCGCAGCCCGCGCAGACCAACGGCCGGCCGCGCCTGCGGCTGTCCGACGCGGTCTACGGCATGACGATGAAGGTCTACACCGGCCTGTCCGGCCGGCGCGCCGACACGGACATCCGCGCGTGCGAGGAGCGGGGCCTCCTCGCGAGGGCCCCGAGCCCCAACAGCGTGTTCCGCTACATGGAGCGCGCCGACCTCGCGCCGCTGCTCAAGACGCTCGTCCACGAGGCCGCCGCGCCGCTGCGCGCCGTCGAGACCGCGTTCGCCACGGACAGCACGGGGTTCGCCACGAACACCTACGCGCGGTGGTACGACGAGAAGTTCGGCGGCGAGAAGCGCTGCCAGCGCTGGATCAAGCTGCACGCGCAGGTCGGCACGGCGACCCACGTGATCGCGTCCGTCGAGGCGACGGAGAGCAGCGTCGGCGACGCGGTGATGCTCAAGCCGCTCCTCGCGTCGTCCGTCGAGCGCGGGTTCGACGTCCGCGAGCTCTCGGCCGACAAGGCGTACCTCTCCAACGAGAACTTGGTCGCGATCGAGGCCGCGCACGCGGCGCCGTACATCCCGTTCAAGTCGAACAGCAAGGGGACCGGCCGCACCGACGCGTGGCGCCGGCTGTGGCACACGTTCGAGGCGCGCAACGAGGAGTTCCTCGCGCATACCACAAGCGTAGCAACGTCGAGAGCGTGTTCTCGGCGGTCAAGCGGAAGCTCGGCCCGTCGGTCCGCGCCAAGGTGCTGCCGGCGCAGATCAACGAGGTCCTCCTGAAGTGCCTCGCGTACAACCTCACCGTCCTCGTGCACGCGATCCACGAGCTGCGGATCGACCCCGCGTTCTGGCAGCGCCTGGAGGTCCACTGACCATGCCGCACCGCGACCTCACCCTCGAACAGCAGGAGCACGTGCGCGTCTGCCTGCGGTCGCTGCGCGCCCGGTTCGGCGACTGGCGCAACGTCGAGCGCGCCCTCCCGGTGGCGCACAGCCTGCGCGTCGACCCGCGTCCTCGCCGTGCAGGAAGATCCGCCCGGCGGTCGGCAGCTCGAAGCCGCCGATCAGCCGCAGGCAGGTGGTCTTGCCCGAGCCCGACGGCCCGAGCATCGCGAAGAACTCACCGTCGTCGATCGCCAGCGACACGCCGTCGACCGCCCGGACGTCGCCGAAGTGGCGGCGGATGTCGCGGAGCTCGACGGCCACGCTCATCGATCGCGCCCCGGTTCGCGCCTCGGCTCGGTCACCCGCCGGTCACCCGCCGCCCATGATCGCGACGTAGTCGGTGACCCACTTGCTGTACGGCACGCACGCGCCCTGCTTGCACGCCCCGGTCGGCGTCCGCCAGAAGTGGACCTGGGCGAACCGATCGAAGCCGTTGACCGCGCACGCGTCGCTGCCGTGCGGCGGCCTGGCCTTGCACGCCGCGGGCACCACCGGGACCGAGCCGAACGACTCGGCGAGCGCGATCTGGAGCTCCGGGTTCAGCGACCACTCCATCCAGCGGTACGCGCAGCCGGGGTGCTTGGCGTCGGCGTGCAGCATCGTGGTGTCGGCCCACCCGGTCGAGCCCTCCGCGGGGACGGTCGACGCCACCGGCTGGTTGTCGCCGACCAGCCCGTTGACCATGTAGCCCCACGAGCTCGACGCGGCCACGCCCTCGTTCTTGAAGTCGCTCATCTGGACGGTCGCGTCGTGCCAGTAGCGGTGGGTCAGCTTCTTCTGGTCGCGCAGCACGGCGAGCGCCGCGGCGTACTGCGGCTCGGTCAGCTCGTACGGATCGGCGATGCCGAGCTCGGGCTTCTTCTTCATCAGGTACAGCGCCGCGTCGGCGATGTAGATCGGGCCGTCGTAGGCCTGGACCCGGCCCTTGTTGGACTTGCCGTCGGGCAGCTTCTGCTCCTCGAACACCACCGACCACGAGGCGGGCGGCTGCGGGAACACCCTGGTGCTGTAGAGCAGCACGTTGGGGCCCCACTGGTACGGCACGCCGTACGGCTTGCCGTCGACGTTGTACCAGGGGCCGCCCTTGAGCCGGTCGTCGACGGTGGCGAACGACTTGACCCGCCCGAGGTCGACCGGCTGGACCTTGCCGGCCGCGACCAGCCGGAGGCTGGCGTCGCCCGACGCGGTGACCAGGTCGTAGCCGCCCTGGTTCATCAGCGCGACCATCTCGTCCGAGGTCGCCGCCGTCTTGACGTTGACCTTGCAGCCGGTCGCCTTCTCGAACGGCGTCACCCAGTCGTAGGCCTTGTCGGTCTCGCCGCGCTCGATGTAACCGGGCCACGCGACGATGTCGAGCTGGCCCTCCAGCGCCTTGCCGTCCGGGGCGCCCGGCGGCGCGGCGCTCCCCGGTGTGGCCGCCGGGCCCGCGGTCTCCGAGCCACCGCCGGTCTTGGCCGGCTCGGTCTTCTTGCACGCCACGGCCGCCACCAGCGCCGCCGCGATCACCAGCCGTACCATCGAACGCGTCATGCCATGTCCTCCCGGGTCACGAGGCTCGCCGACGATACCGCGTCCGGTTCGCCGGCACGCGGAACTACCCGCTGATGATGGCGGCCTGGAAGCTCGCGCCCGCGATCGCCGCCGGGAACACCTGCGTGCTCAAGCCGTCCGAGCAGACCCCGCTCACCACCCTCGCGCTCGCCGGGCTCGCCGCCGAGATCTTTCCGCCCGGCGTGATCAAGCTGTAGCGGGCACCGCCTCGCGCAGGGCGCGATCGCTCAGCGCGTCCAGCGCTGGTTCGCGCCGCCGTTGCACGTCCAGATCTCGATCAGCGTGCCGTTGGCGGTTCCCTGGCCGGTGACGTCCAGGCACAGCCCGGACTGGACGCCGACGATCGTGCCGTCGGCGTTCACGCGCCACTGCTGGTTCGCGCCGCCGGTGCAGTCGAAGATCCCGACCGGCGTGCCGGCGGCGGTGGCCTGGTTGGTCACGTCCAGGCACTTGTTGCCGTAGACCTGCAGCGTGCCGTTGGCGAGCTGGGTCCACTGCTGGTTGGCACCGCCGTTGCAATCCCAGATCTCGAGCCGGGTGTTGTTGGCCGTGCTCTGGTTCGGGACGTCGAGGCAGCGTCCGGACTGCACGCCGACGAGCTGGCCCGACGGCGGCGGCGGCGAGCCGGCCACCGCGGCGATCGACAGGTTGTCGAACTGGGCGGTCTCGCCCTGGCTCGTGCCGACGCCGATCTGCCCGACGAACCACGTCGAATCGGTGCGCGTGGCGACGGTCGCGGCGTCGATCTGCGCCGTGATCGTCGTGCCGGAGAACGTCAGGGCCAGGGTGTGCCAGGTGTTCGTGCCGAGCGCGGCGACCGTTCCGCTGGCGATCACGGTGTTGGTGTTGTTGACGTTGTTGCGGAACACCGACCAGGCGCCGCTGTTGTTGACCCGCAGGTAGTAGGCGTTGAGGCCGGCCGGGCCGAACGCGTGCTGGGTGCCCGCGCGTCCGATCAGCTCGACATAGCCGGCCTGCTCGAGCAGGACGTCCGACGAGACCTTGTAGTTGCTCCAGCCGACGTCGCCGAGCAGCGCGTACGGGTCGCTCAGCGTGTCCCAGGTGATCGGCGCCCGGGGTGACATCTGCCGGACGCAGCGCCCGGCCCGGCCGCCGCCGCACGCCACGACCTCGAACGCGCCCTGCATGTCGGCCAGGAAGCGGGCCTCGGTGCCGACGGCGTAGCTGTCGTAGTTATCGCTGTAGGGCAGCGCGAACGCGCCGGTCGCCGGGCTGGTCGCGGTGCCCTTGCCCTGCCCGGTGCCGGTGGTGAGCGTGTAGATCGTGCCCGGCTGCAGCGTCACGCTGAACGTGCCGCCCGACGGGGTGACGTCGGCGCTGTGCACGAAGAAGCTGGCAGGATTGGTCGAGCCGACCGCGGTCGACCAGACGTGGACGGCGCCGGTGGACAGCCCGCCGGTCACCGTCGCGGTGAAGGTCTGCGCGGCGGTGGCGTCCATGGTCTCGATCACGACGGCGTAGGGGCCGGTGGTCGGCGAGCGCAGCGTCACGTAGCTGCCGTTGGCGCGGTTGCCGCCGAGGAAGCCGGACGCGCTGTCGAGGTAGCGCCAGCCCGGCGCGGTGAACTGCGTGGTGTGGGCGATCACCCAGGCGTTCTTGCCGACCGCGTACGCGCCCGACCAGGGCTGGATCGCCGTGGCGACGCCCATGGTCGGAAACGGGATGTTCGGCGTGATCGCGGCGATCACGGGCCAGTTGATGTACGCCGTCATCTTGCCGTCGAGGTAGCCGCGGTTGATGCCGCGGGCCAGGTTGATGCCGCCGGCGTTGAAGTCGTCCGAGCCGTTCTCGCTGGCCCAGATCTTCTTGCCCGACGCGATCGCGTTGGCCGAGCTCGGGCAGCTGGTCTGCGAGCTGCGATAGCCGCACACGTAGTGCGAGCCGAGGACGCTCACCGCGGCGGCGAACGCGGAGTCGGTCACGACCTGATCGGCCGGGGCAAAGCTGGTGTCGTCGGCGACGATCTGGACGGCGCTGTAGCCCCGGGTGTTCAGGGTCGACCGCAGGTTCTCGTACCAGGTCTTGTCGAAGCCGCGCTCGTTCCAGCCGCCGAGGTAGTCGATCGTCAGGCCGTGGCTGTTCTTCGCGCAGTCGAGGAAGCTCGCGTAGTAGTTGATCATGTCGGTCGAGAAGAACGTGCCGTTGCCGATCCAGCCCGGCGCGCCCCAGGCCAGCGCGTAGAGCTTGATCGCGGGGTTGCGGGCCTTGGCCTGCTCCATCAGCCACCACTCGTAGCCGCGGGTGCAGTTGAGGTCGGTCGCGGTGTGCTGGTGGCTGGGCTCGGCGCCGCTGGTCGAGTTGGTATCGCCGCCGACCTCGACCTTGAGGATCTGGAGCGCGGCCCCGACGCCGGGCTTGAACAGGTAGTCGAGGATCTGGGTGCGCTGGGGCTCGGGGTAGTCGAACAGCAGGCGGCTGTTGCCGCCGCCCCCCGAGATCGCGCCGATCCCGTCGAAGGTGCGGCCGGTGGCGCCGCCGTTGATCGTGACGGTGGTGGTGATCGCCTGCGTGGTCACGGTCGAAGCTGGGTCGTCGTCGTCGGCGCACCCCCACAGCACGAGCGTGGCGAGCGCGGAGCACGACGCGATCCGGCGGTACAGAGCAGCCATGGGAGCCTCCTCGGGAAGGGACGGAAGGCCGAGTGCGGCCATCGCGTCGAACCGAGCGAGACATTCCTGCTACCGGCACCGCGGGCGCAAGGCGCAGTGCCGGATCTCCAAGGCGCATATCGCTGCAGAGCGATTCCGGGTGGGCGCTGACATGGCCCATCGCGGCTGTTGCGGGAGTGCACCTGCGCAGCGCGTCGAACGCGCGGACGGCACCGGGCGATGTGCCACACGCGGCGCCGCTCGACCGGCTACTCGAGGAGCTTGGCGAGGTCCGCCTCCGGCAGCTGGTCGGCGGGCTTGACGCGCAGCGTCCCCACCGGCACGAGCTCGAGCTGGCCGCCGAACGCGGTCCGGATCGCAAACGACCGCGGCGCGGGCGCCGCCTCCACGGTCGGCGGGGGCGCCGGCGCCGTGCAGTCGTGGAAGTGACCGCGCTCGCGCTGCGCATTGCTGTCGGCGAGCAGGACGTGGCCCGAGTCATGGATGTGCGACGCGCCGTGCGCTCGCGCGATCGCCTTCAGCGTGACGCGAATCCCCAGCCGGCCGCGCGCCCCGGGACGCGCGGTGTCGATGGCTTCCTCACCCAGATCGCGGCAGCCGGGCATCGCGGCCGGGTCGGCGACCTCGATGACGGCTTTCTCGCCTCCGGCATTCCCCGCGACCGGCGGCGCGGCGGGCGCGGGCGCCGGCGGGGCGGAAACCGCGGGCGGCTCGACCGCGAGGCGGGCCTGGTCCGGGCGGGCGCTCGGGCGTGGCGCAGCTCTGCGAAAGATCCGCGGCGCGCGCGCCGTGGCAGCGGGCCGCTTCGGCGGTAAATCGCCGCGAGCACTGAACGGGCCGGCATCGGGTGCTTGACCGGGTCGCGCCGTCGCGGTTATGTGCCCCTTCCATGATCCCGCGTGTGGTCGCGATCGGGGGCGGCAAGGGGGGTGTGGGCAAGAGCCTGGTTGCCGCGAACGTCGGGATCTTCCTGGCGACGCTGGGCAAGCGCGTCGTGCTGGTGGATGCGGCCTTCGGCGCCGCGAACCTGCATATCTTCGCCGGGGTGCCGCGGCCATCGCGCTCGCTGTACGAGGCGCTCGCACCGAGCGGGCCGCGGCTGGCCGATCTCGCGGTGGCGACCCACGTGCCGGGGGTGCGGCTGGTCGGCGCGGTGTATGATCCACCGTGGGTTGCCGAGCCGGCGCCGGAGCTGGTCCAGCTGCTCGCCGACCAGCTGCGGGAGCTCGCGGCGGACTGGGTCGTGGTCGACCTCGCCCCGGGGATCGCGTCGCCGACGCTGGAGCTGTTCCTGGCCGCCGATGTCCAGGTCATCGTCGCGGTGCCCGATCCGACGTCGATCGAGCTGATGCACCGGTTCGCCAAGGCGGCGTTCCTGCGCAGCCTCGAGCGCCGCGGCCTGGGCCACCTCGCCAAGGCGGTCGGGCGCGATCCGCGGCGCCTCGAGGGCGGGACGCCGAGCGCGCTCGAGGTCTACCTCGGGGCGGTCGAAGCGCGGCTCGGCGAGGTCGACGCACTGCGCGACGCGATCCTGGCGTTCTCGCCGCACCTGGTGATCAACTCGGCGCGCTCGAAGTCGGACATGGAGCTCGGCCGCGCGGTGGTCTCGGCGGCGCGCCGGCGGCTCGGTACGCCGTTTCGCTACCTCGGCCACCTGGAATACGACGAGGCGGTGTGGGCGTCGACCCGCCGGCGCCGGCCGCTGCTGATCGAGCACCCCGAGACCCGGATCGCCAAGTGCTTCGAGCGGGTCGCGCGCGGTATCCTGGCGGTCCGGCCGCCGGCGAGCGACGGCGAGGTGCTGCCGTCGGACTCGCACTACGAGCTCCTGGAGGTGCCGCCGACCGCCAGCTTCGAGGACATCCGGCGCGCCAACCGGCGGATCCGCGACATCTACGGTGCGGAGTCGGTCGCGATCAGCGGGCTGTACGACCCGGCGAGCCTGGAGGCGGTGCACCGCCGGCTCGACCTCGCCTACACCACGCTGATGGACGCCGCCAAGCGCAAGGAGTACGACGTGGAGCTGTTCCCCGACGGCGTGCCGATGCCGGTGACGCCGTCGACGCACGCCGACCTGCCGGTGCCGCGGCCGGTCGCCAAGGTCGACGATCCGGTGACGGTGGCGGTGCGGCCGCCGATGCCCGAACTCTCGGCGGGGACCGAGTTCTCCGGGCCGCTGCTGCGCCAGATCCGCGAGGCGGTCGGCGTCGAGCTCCGCGAGATCGCAGAGCGCTCGAAGATCGGCATGGCGTACCTGTCGGCGCTCGAGGGCGAGACGTTCCACAAGCTGCCGGCGGCGGTCTACGTCCGCGGCTTCCTGGCCGAGTACGCCCGCGCGCTGGGGCTCGACGGCGAGCGGGTCAAGCAGACCTACCTGGCGCGGTTCCGCGCGGCGCGCGGGCCGAGCGCGGACGACGAGGATGAACCGCGCCCGAAGCCTTGACCGCAGCCCGGCGTTCTCTCACGATCCGTGGTCATGGCGACTCTCATCGACAACCCCAAGCGCGCACGGCAGCTCGCCCGGGCGATCGCCTCGGATCTCACCCTGTATCACGAGCCGAAGATCCTGGAGGGCATCGCCAACGACAGCCTGTTCGAGGCGATGGCGGACGAGATCAACGAGGGGCGCGAGCTGTTCAAGAGCCGCGTGACCGAAGAGATCTTCGGTCAGCATATCTACGAGCGCGCGATCGTCGACGTGCTGGTGAAGTCGAAAGGTCACGTCAAGTCGAAGATCTGGTAGCCGGCGGCAAGCGCGCGCCGCGGTTGACCGTCCGCTCGCCGACCGTGACCCTGCTGCAGCAGCGAGGTCTGATAAGCTGCTCGTCCTGGGGGTTTTCATGACGAGCGTACGTTCCGGAAGTCTGGCTTTCGTCGTCGCGATGGTCGCCCTGGCGGGGTGCAAGAAGGAGGGCGGCGACGCGGTGGAGCTGCCCGCGGAGATGAGGCCGCACCCGGCGCAGGGCGACCCGTCCAGGCTCGCGGTGCCGGCGCTGTTCGCGAGCATTCCCGCCGACACGCCGTACCTGATCGCCAGCCTCGAGGCGGCGCCGCCCGAGCTGTGGGGGAAGATGAAGCAGGCGTACAAGCCGCTGATCGACATGTTCGCCACGAAGTGGCAGGAACAGCGCGGCAGGAACGAGGTGTTCGACGCGATCGTGAGCGAGCTGGACGGCAAGTGGAGCGCGGCCGGGATCGAGTCGCTCGGGTTCTCGGCGAAGCCGGGCTTCGCGATGTACGGCCTCGGCCTCCAGCCGTTCGTGGTCCGGATGGTGATCAAGGACGGCAAGGCGGTCCGGGCGACGATCGAGCGGATCGCGGCGAAGGCCGGCAAGCAGCTGCCTCCGGCGTCGACCCGGGGCGGTGTCAGCTACTGGCAGCACGCGAGCGACGACGGTACGGCCGTCGTGGTGTCGATCGGCGACCACGAGCTGATCGCCGCGGTCGGCAAGGCCGAGGACATCGAGGCCAGGCTCGGCCTGATCCTCGGCCTCGACAAGCCGGCCCGGAGCATGGCCGACGGGGCGCTGATCAAGCAGCTGATGGCCCGCCACGGCTTCGGCGGTCAGCTGATCGGCTTCGCCGACACCCGGCAGCTCGCGGGCAAGGCGATCGAGGCCGCGGGCGGGACCCCGACCCCGGCGTGCACCGCCGAGCTCGATCGCGTGAGCGCGAAGCTGCCGCGCCTGGTGGTCGGCTACAGCGAGCTGTCGGGATCGAAGATCGCCGGTGGCCTCGTCGTCGAGCTGGCGCCCGAGGTCGTCGCCGACATGCGAGCGCTCAGGACCGAGGTCCCGGGGCTGGGCGCTGCGCTGCGCGGTCATCCGCTGTTCGCGTTCGCGGCGGGCGTGGACCTCGCGCGCGCCCAGCAGCTCGGGGTCGCGGCCGCCGGGAACCTGCGCCAGCTCGGCACGGCCTGCGGGCTCGGCCCGCTGGTCGACAGCGCCGCGGACATGGCGCGCGGGCTGTCGCGGCCGCTGCCCGAGCCGGTGGGCCGGATCTCGGGCGGCGTGGTGGTCCAGGGGAGCGTCCAAAGCGGACGGTAGACCGCC
>JBGQCL010000288.1:0-15420 GCA_041495365.1 Kofleriaceae bacterium
CCTCGACCGGCTGACCCGCCGCCCCAGCATCCGCCGGGTCTCCGCGGTCGACATCATCACGGTCGCCGCGCGGTGCACCCCGGCGCGCGTGATCACGTTCGGCGACGGCCGCGGCCCGCCCTCGCCGCGCGTCGGTGGCATGGTCGCCGGCCGGGTCCGCGGCGGCGCCACATGCAGCTCCGGCGCCTCGGTGCCGACCGCCAGTCCGGGCACGGTGCCCACCGGGCGCGGCGCCGGTGCCGCCTCGGGGTTCAGCGTCGCGAACTCGCTCTTGTGCTGGCGAACCGACCCCAGCGCCAGATCGGCGGTCGCGCGCGGCCGCCGCGCTGGGCCGGCCGGCTCGGCCGGGTCCGCTGGCTCGCTGCTCGTCGGGTCGCGCGTGCCCCTGGCCGCGACCACCACGACCGACTCGCCGGTCTGGACCCGGGCGCGGACCTTGGGCGCGATCGCCGGCCTGGCCCGCGGCAGGAGCGTCGCCTCCAGCGCCGGCGGGCTGGTCCCGCCCTTCTGGGCCCGCACCCGGCGCACCAGCTCGATCAGCGCGTCGACCACCTTGCGCTGATTGCCGACGTGGACCGTGCAGCCCGCCAGCCGATCGCCGACGAATCGCCGGCGATCGCCCTCGCTCAGCTCCGCGGGCTGGATCATCCCGATCTCGGCGAGCAGCGCGACCTCGACCACGTAGCCCAGCCGCTCCGGCCCCAGCTCGTGCTCGTCGTAGCGCAGCCCGAAGATCGCCTGGTTCGACGCCGGATCGTAGTACGCCTCCACGCCCCCCAGCGGCGGCGCCGCGGGGCTGTCGAGCAGCGCCAGCGCTTGCGCCCAGTGCGACAGGCGCTGACGCGGCTGCTCGACGAGGAGGAACACTTCGACGAGCGGCGAAGAGACCCGAGGAATCATGCGGGGTGTTGGGGTTAGCTCAGCAGGATCGATGCCAGCGAGGCAGTTTGAATGCCTCCACACATAGGTACATACATCCTCTACGGATTGTTCTTGCCTCGCTACATTCTTTCATTCGGGAGTGTGGCACGATCGCCATTTTACGTATGGCAACTTTACCACGGCCCGCGCGCAGTCGCGCAGCTGCACGCCGGCGCCGGCGCGGCCGTCACGACGCTCCGCGGCGCCGGATCCCCCGATCGAGGGAGCGAGGATTTGTTGCGCAAGTCCTCGTCCAGCTTAAAGTATCGGTTCATGAAAATCGATGATCGGGGCGCCGGCGGCTATCGGCTTCCTCTCCTACCGCTGCGTGACATCATCGTGTTTCCGCACATGGTCGTGCCGCTGTTCGTCGGCCGCGACAAGTCGCTGTCGGCGCTGGAGGAGGCGATGGCGGCGGACAAGCAGCTCCTGCTCGCCGCCCAGCGCCGCGCCAAGACCGACGATCCCGTCGAGGAGGACATCTTCTCGATCGGCACCGTCGGCCACATCATCCAGCTGCTGCGGTTCCCCAAGGGACCGGTCAAGGTCCTCGTCGAGGGTCGCGCCCGCGCCCGGATCCGCGGGTTCGCCCAGAGCGAGCCGTTCTTCGTGTGCGACGTCGAGGACGTCGAGGAGACCGACGACGACGCGATCGAGATCCAGGCCCTGATCCGCTCGGTCCAGGACGTGTTCGAGGACTACGTCAAGCTCAACACCCGCATCCCCCCCGAGATGCTGGTCAGCGTGCGCACCATCGAAGAACCCGGCCGGCTGTCCGACACCATCGTTGCCCACGTCGCGCTCAAGCTCAAGGACAAGCAGGAGCTGCTCGAGACCCCGTCGCCGGCGCGCCGCCTCGAGCGGCTCGGCGAGCTCATGCAGAGCGAGATCGAGATCCGCCAGGTCGAGAAGAAGCTGCGCTCCCGGGTCAAGAAGCAGATGGAGAAGCAGCAGAAGGAGTTCTATCTCAACGAGCAGATGCAGGCGATCCAGAAGGAGCTCGGCGGCGAGCGCGACGAGTTCAAGAACGAGCTCAACGAGCTCGAGCAGAAGATCAAGCAGAAGAAGATGAGCAAGGAGGCCAAGGATCGCAGCCTCAAGGAGCTCAAGAAGCTCAAGCAGATGTCGCCGATGAGCGCCGAGGCCACCGTCGTGCGCAACTACCTCGACTGGGTGATCGCGCTGCCCTGGGAGGACAAGACCGAGGACCGCCACGACATCAACGAGGCGGAGGCCATCCTCGAGGCCGAGCACTACGGCCTCAAGAAGGTCAAGGAGCGCATCCTCGAGTACCTCGCCGTCCAGACCCTCGTGCCCCGCCAGCGCGGCCCGATCCTGTGCCTGGTCGGCCCGCCCGGCGTCGGCAAGACCTCGCTCGCCCGCTCGATCGCCCACGCCACCGGCCGCCGGTTCGTCCGCCAGTCGCTCGGCGGCGTGCGCGACGAGGCCGAGATCCGCGGCCACCGCCGCACCTACATCGGCGCGCTGCCCGGCAAGATCATCCAGTCGCTCAAGAAGGTCGGCTCGCAGAACCCGGTGTTCCTGCTCGACGAGATCGACAAGATGTCGATGGACTTCCGCGGCGACCCCGCCAGCGCCCTGCTCGAGGTCCTCGACCCCGAGCAGAACAACAACTTCAACGACCACTACCTCGATCTCGACTACGACCTCTCCGACGTCATGTTCGTCACCACGGCCAACCAGCAGCACGCGATCCCGCTGCCGCTGCAGGACCGCCTCGAGATCATCGAGCTCCCCGGTTACACCGAGTGGGAGAAGCTCGCGATCGCCCGCCAGTACCTGATCCCCAAGCAGGCCGAGGCCAACGGCGTCAAGGACCTCACGGCGCAGTGGACCGACGAGGGCCTCACCGCGATCATCCACCGCTACACCAAGGAAGCCGGCGTGCGAAACCTCGAGCGCGAGATCGCCACCGTGTGCCGCAAGATCGCCAAGGCGTGGCTCGCCTCCGGCCGCACCACCACCGGCTTCGAGGTCACCTCCGACAAGCTCCCCCACTGGCTCGGCGTCGAGAAGTACCGCGAGATCCGCCGGGAGAAGGAGGACGAGATCGGCCTGGCCAACGGCCTCGCCGTCACCATGTTCGGCGGCGACCTGCTCACCGCCGAGGTCACCATCGTCCCCGGCAAGGGCAAGCTGACCCTCACCGGCAAGCTCGGCGAGGTCATGCAGGAGAGCGCGCAGGCCGCGATGAGCTACCTGCGCTCGCGCGCCGGCACCTTCGGCCTGTCCAACGACTTCCAGAACAAGGTCGACATCCACGTCCACTTCCCCGAGGGCGCCATCCCCAAGGACGGCCCGAGCGCCGGCATCACCATGGCCACCGCCATGGCCAGCGCCCTGCTCCGCATCCCGATCCGCCAGACCATCGCCATGACCGGCGAGGTCACCCTGCGCGGCCGCGTCCTGCCGATCGGCGGCCTCAAGGAGAAGATCCTCGCCGCCCACCGCGCCGGCGTCACCACCGTGCTCGTCCCCGAGGACAACCTCAAGGACCTCAAGGACGTCCCCGAGGCCGTCCTCGAGCAGCTCGCCGTGGTCGGCGTCAAGCACATGGACGAGGTCCTGCGCCACGCCCTCGCCCACCCGCAGCCCGACGAGTTCCTGCGCGAGCCGTCGAGCGTCGTCGACTGGCGCATCGTCGAGACCATGCCTCCCACCGATCCGCGCGAGGCCCACTGATCGATCTCGCCTGCGCCGGCGCTCCGACCACGGCCCACTCGTCCATGAAAACCGCACTCGCCACCGCGATTTGCCAGCGTTCGGCCATGCGCCTCCTCCCCTTCCTCCTCGCGCTGGTGGCGTGCAGCGGCCCGATCTCGCCGCCGATCGGCAGCCACGGCGGCACCCGCGGCGGCGGCTCCCACGCCAGCACCAGCAGCGGCTCCTACGCGAGCGCCGGCAGCCGCGTGCAGCGCCCCCCGACCAGCGCCCCGCCCGATCCGCTCGGCACCAAGCGCCCCGGCAACCGCAGCTGCACCGAGGATCGCGACTGCCGCGCCGGCGAGCGCTGCTATCCCCCCGACTACACCCCGCCGCCCCCGCCGGTCGCCATCACTCCCACGGCCGCCGCCCCGGCGCCGACCGCCGCACCGACCGCGCCGACCGCCGGGTTGGCCGCGCCGACCGCCGCACCGACCGCCACGCCCGTGCCGCCGCCTGCGGGTACGCCGGCACCTTCGCCTGCGCCTTCGCCGGCGCCGCCCGCCGCGGCTCCCGCATCGCCGGGTGTCCCGCCCGCCCCGGCGCCGTCCGGCTCACCAGGCGCGTCGCCGGCCGCGCCGCCGGCACCCACCGCGTCGCCGGCCGCCCCGGCGCCGACCGCGCCGCCGGCCGCCCCGGGCACGCCGTTGCCGCCGCCCGTCGCAGGCTCGCCCCCGCCGGCCCCGGCCCCCGCTCCTGCAACCCCGACCATCCCCGCCGTGTGTCAGACCGATCCCCAGTGCGGCCTCGGCCTGGTCTGCGACAACAACCGCTGCAGCGCTCCGTGCACCCCGACGAGCTGCGGCCCCGACCGCGAGTGCCGCGCCGGCGGCCACTGCGCGCTGATCCCGTGCACCGACCCGCGCGCCGGAGCGTGCCCGCTCAACTCCCGGTGCAACCCGTCCAACGGCGTGTGCGACCGCCAGGCATGCACCACGCGCGCCCAGTGCGATTCCGGCGTATGCTTCCGCAGCCGCTGTTACTCGCACGACGCCTACTGCATGCCGTAGCCGCCCTCCCTCCCCGCCAGATCGCCTGCGGGGCCCTTGACATACGCGGTCCTACCCACTAAGAACCTTCACCTCGGATGCGGGCGAATAGCTCAGCGGAAGAGCGTCGCCCTTACAAGGCGGTGGTCGCAGGTCCGAACCCTGCTTCGCCCACTGAAAACCTAATGATTCTGGAGCGGTAGTTAAGTTGGTTATAACGCCGGCCTGTCACGCCGGAGGCCGCGGGTTCAAGTCCCGTCCGCTCCGCCAACTAAGATAGCGAAATTACTCTGGTTTCCTGCCCAGGGCCCTCGTTTACTGCAATTTTACTGCAACGAGTGTCGTTCAAGGTCGCGTTTTGACGCGCGCTCAACATGGCGATGATCCGTCGATCCGGATCGTCGTTTCCGCGCCCGGCCGCGAGGATCGTCTCGGGCAAGGGCCGCATGTGGGCCTCCGCAAAGTGGACGTAGAGCATCGTCTCGTCGATCCGCTTGTGGCCCATCCACAGCATCAGCTTCCACGGGTTCACGCCGAACATCGCCGCGTGGGTGCCGAACGCGTGCCGGAGGTTGTGCCAGCCGCGCTCCGGCAGGCCCGCCGCCCGGCACAGCCGGTAGCAGTGGTACTTGGTCTCGTTGTCGGTCATCCCGGTGCCATCGAGGGTCCGGATCACGAACCCGGTGCGGATCGTGTCCAGCGCCTTGAGCGCAGCGAGTAGCGTCTCGGTCATCGGGACCGTGCGCCGCGTGCGCCCCTTCGGCGTGGTCATCTGACCGCGCTGCGTCTGCTTGTTCACCGTGATCGTCCCTCCCACGAGATCAACGTCGCGGCGCCAGTCGAGCGCGCGGATCTCACCGACCCGCAGGCCCGCCTCCCCAGCGAGGCAACACGCCGCGTACCACGTCGGATCGAGCGTCTTCGCCGCCGCAAGCAGCCTGGCGTACTCCTCCAGGCTCCACGCGACGATGTCCGGTCGCTCGACCTTCAGCATCCCCACCGATGGCGCGCTGGGGATGACCCTGGCTTGCGCGGCGTAGTTCAGCGCCTTCGACAACACCGCGAGGATGTTGTTGATGCGCTTGTCGCTCAAGCCCGATTCGATCAGCTTCGCGCGAAACCGTGCGATGACCGGAAAGTCGATCGCGTCGAGCGGCATGCGTCCGAACGCGGGACCGAGGTGCACCTTGTAGATGCTCTGCTTCGCCTCGACTTCGCTCGGCTTGTTCTTCTGCGCGATCACCCATTCGGTCCAGAAACGCCCGTGGAACCAGTCTTCAAACGTCAGCACCTCCTCTCGCTTGGCCGGTGTCGGCGTCGGTGTCGGCGCCGGCGCTGCTGCAGCGGGTACCTCGGCGAACGCAGCCGCGATGGCTCGCAGTTCGGCCTCCTCTGCCCCGATCTTCGTCGGGGCGAGATCCTGGTACGGCCCGAAAGCACCGGGCGTACCGTAGAGTTCTCGCCTCTTTCCGTCGGGGGTCGTGAGGGTCTTCCGAAAGAACCAGCTGCCGGTTTTCAGATCGCGTCGTACAGGCATTGCTACTGCCCTTCCCTCGCGCCCTGTAGTGACCACGAGTCCAACCATCGCATGATCGCGAGCCGGCTGAAACGGATCCGTCGACCAAATCGACGGTGTGGGATCTCGTTGCGCGCCACCATCTCGTAGACCTTGTTGCGGCCAACGCGCAGCATCCGGACGGCGCCGCGGACGTCGATCACGTCGTCGTCGGAGCTCGCGTCGTGCGCAGCCGAACGTGCCGGCGAGCTCAGCGGTCGATGCCCGAGCAGCGACGCGAGCGTCGGAGGACGCGCTGCCGACGGCTCGTCACGCGTCGTGGTGTCGGGCATGAGCTTGAGTTGCGGACGCATCGCGGCCCCTCAGACCGCCGCGCGTGTGGCGACACGCGGCGGCGGTTCGGCAAACCATGGCAAGAGCGACCAGGCGGGCATCCACGACGACGGATCCTGCTCGACGCACTCCTCGTCGTTGAGGCGCGACAGGCCGAAGCGAATCCGCAAGGACGATCGGCACGCATGACCGATGACGTCGCCGGCTCGAACGCGCTCCTTGCGGCGGCGACGGAAACGGTCGGTGGGCCTCGCGAGCAGATGCTCCAGCTCGGAGTATTGGGTGGACCACCCGCCCGCGTGGTCGATGCTGAGCGTCGACCCGCTGCCGGTGCTACCAGCGTACGTGACGATGCCGTCTTGCGCGGCGAACACCGGGACCAGGCCGGGCGATGACGCGCGCTCGCGGTAGCCGATCGCGACGCCGTCCAGCGCCGGGGCTCCCGCGGGCTCGATGATGCACGGAGCGACTCCGTCCAGCCGAGGAAGCGGCCAGATCCACGAGCGGTGCTTGGCAAAGTCATTCGCATTCGCGGGGGAATGAAGAATGCGTGTGGTGGCGGTTGTTGACATGGTGTGTTCCTTGAAACGAGCGGTGTAGAGCCGGTCGGGTCCATCACGTGCGGTCCGGCCGGCGCACTTGCGGGATCTGGATCAGGTGAAACCGTGGGGCGGCGCTCGTCGGCGTTTGCGAGCGAGCCGGCATCGCCCCGGTGACCTGCTTCAACAGGTCGAGGAGCTGCTCGCGCGACATCGCGGCCAGCTGGGTGAGAAGGCCCGGCTGCTTGAGCAGGGCGGCGATCGGCGACCCAGGCGACGCCGGGCGTTGCGATTCGGTGGCCAGTGGCTGGCCCGGCTTGGCTTCGAGCACAGTCAGGATCGATCGGCACGCGGTCGCGCCGGCCGCGCGCGCCTCCACTGACGCTCCCGTGACCAGCGCGGCGCGGATGGAGGCGATCAGCGCCGCGATCGGCGGTGCGACGTCATCCGGCGCTGCGAGCGCTGGCTCTGTGGGTTCGGAGTGCGGCTCTGCCGCCGCCTGAGGGGTGGTCGTGTCGTCGGGGGCTTGGGGGTCGATGGTGTCAGTCATGGGAGGTCATCCTTTGTGAGAGTGAGAGGTGGATTGGAAGTGGCGTCCTAGCGACGCGGGGGGCGCCGGTAGTGGGAGATCACGGGAACGGAGTAGCCGGAGCCATCCGTCCGACGGTGGCTCCCGTTGCGCGCCACGAGCTCGCGCGACAGGTCTCCTGGATCGTGGACGTACTCCCAGGTGGTCTCGATCAGTCGCTGCGGATCGAAGCGGTCGCTGGCGCCGCCCCTCCAGACCTCGAGGTGGAGATGCAGGATGCGCTCGGCGTCGAGCGGGTCGGCGCCGATGATGCCGAGCGGCGTTCCGGCGCTCACCGGTTGCTTGGCGGTGACCAGCAACGACGAGAGGTGCGTGTAGTAGGTGGCGAGCTTGCGCGGGGCATGGTCGATCACGACCGTCCAGCCGCGCGGCGTGTTCGCCGCGGACCAGACCACGCCGTCCGACGCGGCCAGCGCGGCGCGATGATCCGGCATGACCCAGCCTGGGCTCCCGTTCGGCGTACCGGCGCGCCACGTGTCGCCCGGCTGCCGCCGATACATGATGTCGACGCCGCCGTGCGGGATGACTTGGCCGCTCGGGGATCTCCGTTTGGACGCAAAGCCGTCGCTGATCTCGGGCTTGCGATCGTGCCAGACACCGACGGGCCAGACCCAGCGGCCGGGCAGCGGCTCGGGGCGTGATCCGTCGCTCGCCGAGCTCGACGTGGTGTCGGTGGTGGACGCCTCGGTGTTGCGGCTGTCGGCTCGCATCCTGGATGCGTCCCGGCCCCGATACCAGTGGTACGCCGCGAGCGCCCCAGCGCCGCCGCCCAAGATCCAAGGGAGTGCGCGCATGGCGTTATCCCTCCTCCGAGACGTTTGCGCGCTCGCGCTGCGCTCGTGGGTGATGGTGTATCGACATAGGGTGTCTCCCCGATGGCAGGTGTGAGCTCAGAACGGCACCGCTTCGTCCTCGGTGCTCTCGTCCGGTTGGCCGATGAGATTGTCGCGAGGACGCAGGCGAGCGATGAGGCGCGCTTCCTCGGTGATCGCGCGCTCGGCCGGCAGCACGCGCACCGCCACGGCGCATCGCGCGCGGTCGTAGGTCAGGCCCGGATCGTGGCTCTGGCCTCCGTACTGGCCCGCCCAGAACTTCTTGGCGCGGCGCCAGGTCTGAAAGTGTCGAGTCAGTGTCTGATACAGCCGCGCTGTGTGCGATTCCCCGATATAAACGACCGGGTTGGTGCCGTCGCGCTGGCGCTCGCGGATGAGGTACACCCCCGACTTGCCATGAAGCGCGCGGACCCAGGCCGGGTATCGGTCGCCGCTCTTGCCGATGGACCGATAGTTCAGGCTGCCGGCATTGCGCAGTCCCTGCTCACGTGGCGGTCGGCCTGCCACACGCTCGACGGGCCGCCGCCCTGAAGGCCGCGTTCCGATGTAGACGATCACAGCCACCGCGCTGCCGGTGAGAAGCCATGGGACGACCTTCCGCGACATGGCGCTACGCCGCCTCGGCCACACGAGGGCGACTCGTGAAGCGCCAGAGCAGCAGCCCACCGAGGACCACGCTGCCCGCGATGAGGATCGGCTTACCCAGTCCGGAGGTCACGCCTTCGCCCGCCTTGTGCGCGACGTTGCCGACGGCCTTCATGACGTCGCCGACGACATCGGCGAACCGATCGGGCAGCGTCTTGGCGACGTCGATCGCGATGTCGAACCTGGACGGCGTCTCGTTGTACCCATCGAGCGTCTGGGCGAGCTCCCGCGCCTCGCGCCAGAACTCGTGATTCTTGGGGTAGACGTCCTCGACCGTGCCGGGCTCGGCGATCTCGTGCACGTCCTTCATCACGGCCTTCCAGCGCTTCTCCAGCGTGTCGAGGCCAACCTCCTCGCCGGGCAGGTTCCCGAAGATGCCGCGCCGGCCATCCAGCTTCTTCCAGGCAGCGTTCCAGTCGCTGGCGAGCTTGATGATCTCGGCGTTGAGCGTGCGCGGGATCTTCATGGGGCGACCGACGCGGCCGGGCAGCGCATCGCGGAGGTCAAAGCCGCGCGCGGTGATGAAGTCATCGCGTTGCTTGTCCCACCGCGCCTCGAAGGAGCCTTCGCCCGGGTAGCTCGCGTTGCGATGCTCGAGGTCGGGGCGCTGGATCCTGGTGTCGAGAAGCATGTCGAACGGCGCCGGTGCCTCGTCGATCGCGGCGATCGTCACGGAGAGCGAGCCGCTGGCGCGCCAGAACGCCTCATTCTTCGGGTAGAGCGCGACCGGATCGCCGTGGGATGCGTAGAGGGCGATATCCGCCAGCACGGCGCGCCAGCGCCGGAGTTCGCCGTCGAGGCCAGCGGCATGCAGCGCGTCGGCGCCGTGGGGGCCCACCTCGCGGCGCTTCTCCTCGACCTGGGTGAGCGCACGGGTCCAGTAGGTGGCGAGCTGGAGGACGTCCGCGTTGACGGTGCGTGGGATCGTCGTGCGACCGCCCATCACGCCGACCGCTGCGTCACGGACCTCGGCGCCGCGTAGTTTGATCAGCGCGGTCTTCTGGGCCTGCCACAGCTCGTCATGGCTGAACGCGGCAAGGTGGAGTCGCTCGTCCACCACCGCGATGCTGCGGTGCGCCGGCTCAGCCGACGTGACCTCGGCGAGCAGCGCCGGCCACATCGCCGCCGGGACCGGTTCGTCGACGCTGGCCAGGTACGCCGCGATGGACGCGAAGGTCGACCAGAACTCGCGATTGTGGCGGTACTCGCGCGTCGGCTCGTGGAGCGCGGTCTCCTCGAGCTCGTGCATGCAGCGCCGCCACTTGCGCTCGACGCCGTGGCCGCCAGTTTCGAGCGGCGCGTTGCACAGCACCGGATGGATCACCGCGGCGATCGCGACGACGTCGGCGCCGCACGTGCGCGGCCACCGTTGAAGGCTCGGGGATAGCGTGTGACCGGGCAGCTCGCCGGTCGCCGCGCGCAGGCCGCGGTGATGCGCGGCGTGTCCCCAGAGTTCATGAAAGGCATCATTCCAGGCTTGACTCAGCATGAGGATCTCCGGTGAGGGAGTAGCGGTAGGAAATAAGTGCGCCGGTGCGCACGACAAGAGATCAGGGACCGGGGACACACGAGCGACACGCGTCGCCGATCCGGTTATTGGTTGTCGGTCACTTCAGTCCGTGCCTTCTGCGTTGAGTGCCTTCTGCGTTCGGCCTTCTGCTGGCTCGCGACTACGAGCGCGGCACGATGATCGCCACCTGCCCGGGTTGCGGAGCAGGGGGCTTCGCCGTGGCAGCGTTCGCGATCGAGCTCGGCGTCGGCGTCGCCGTCGTGGTCGTCGCCGAAGGCGGAGCCGTCCGGTAGACCGGCGTTCCATCTCCGAAGAACGATCCCGAGTCCTCGGACGTGGGTTGCCCCCCACCGAGGTACGGCGGCGTGTTGCCGCCGAGCATCGAGCCATTGCCGGTGACGATTCCCCGGGTCCGGCCACGATCGCCGAACCCGCCGCGGTGGCCGTAGCCACCGCGGTTGCGCCACGCAGCGTTGTAGGCGGGCGTAGCCATGGCCTACGCCCCCAGCAGCTTGCCGATGATGTGAACCGCAGTGCGGATCTGCTCGTCGGTCTTCCCATGCTCGGCCAGAGCGGTCTGGTAGAGCGTCAGGTTCGCGACGTCGGTCCCCGAGTCACTCGAGGCGGTCGGCGGGGTCGGCAACGAGCGAATCGCCGCGAACCCCTGACCGATCAGGTCGACCAGACTCCCGATATTCACACCATTGAGGCCGGCGAACAGGCCGCCGAGCGTGCCCTGCTGCCCCCAGCCCCAGGCGGGCGGCTGCATGTACACCGGCTGACCGCCGCCCCACAGCCCCTGCGGGCCATAGGACATCGGCGCCGGAGCCGGCATGTAGGCCGGCCCGGCATAGCTCGCCGGTCCGGCATACGTCGCCGTCGTCGCGGGCGCCGTCCAGTTCACCACCCGCGAGCCGGAGCTCGGGGGCGTGACATAGCCGGGACGCATCCACGTCCCGCCCGGACCCACCGACGTGCGATGATCGCGCGCGTCGGCGTTCCTCTGGACGAAATACACATCACCATCGTTTTCCATTGTTGTCTCCAGTCTTGGATCGGTTCCTTGTGCCGCTCGTGTGACCCCGATCCCTGATCTCTTGTGCGCGTATCGGAGATGGCTAGTTGGCGCCTTCCGAGCCGAGCGTCATCCGCAGGCGCGCGCGCTCGAACGCCCGCGCCAGGGCGTCGCTCGGGATGTCGCTGGCCTGGCGCTTGACGGGCGCCGGGGTGGCGGGCTTGCTCGCCACCTCCTTCTTGTCCGTGTCCTCGGAGCGCTTGAACAGCTCCTCGTCGATCAACATGATCCCGAGCTGGCCGCCGGCCGCCGACATCGCCCCCAGGCCGAGGGACTTCCACTTGTCGGGGCCTTCGAGCGCGAGCAGTGCGCCGAGGCCGGAGATCACGCCGGTCATCACCTTGGGCGGGACCCAGTCCTGTCGCGCGAGATAGGCACCCGCCACGGTGGTGGCGAGCGCGCCGCCGACGGCCTTGAGCGCGCCCCATCCGGGCGTGTCGGGCTTCTTCTCGTCTTCCTCCGTCTGCAGGTCGGCGGCGATTGGCCTTCGCGGGCGCACCACGACGGCCCGGGGCACCGCACGCGTGGGTACCGCGGCGTTGCGGTAAAGGTGCCTGGGCTTGGACTTGGTCTTCTTGATCTTCTTCGCCATGGGAATTGCTCCAGTCAGAGGACGTGGCCGTGCCGGCAGCAGCACCAGGGCACGGTCGGCCGGGGGATCGGCGGCGGGCCGAACGGTGCGACCGCCTGCGGGATCCCGTCGCCGCACCCGGACGCCCCCGAGGGGTACGATGCCGCCCCAGCGCCCGGCTCGTCGGCCAGGATGAGGTCGGCGAGCGCATCGAGCAGCCCCTCGCGCATCCCGGCCGAGACGCGCTGCGCGAAGCCGGAGTCGATGCTGCCGATGAGGAGGCCCGCCACGGCGAGCACATCGGCCGGGCGAAGGCTGGGACGCGCTTCTCCGAGCAGGCCGCCGCTGGCGATCCACGTCAGCCGGCTGTAGTACGCCGCGCGCACGCGGTCGAGGGCGGCGAGATCGACCGGATCGGCGTCGGCGTGCCGCTCGGCGCGCGCGAGCGCCCACTCGATCGGCTCGCGGAACACGGGGAGCAACTCGTCCAGCGTGACCGGCGCACCGGCGGCGGGCGGATCGCCGCGATCGATGCTCGCATCGCGTTCGTGCGGCTCGGCCGCGACCTGCGGCGCCGCCGTGCTGCGCGGACGAGCGCTGTCGTCGGGCAACTCGCCGACGAGCGCGGCGAACAGACTGCCCGTGCCGTGGTCGCCCTGGCGCATGCGCCGGACCGCGCGCTCGTAGGCGCGCGCGAGCGTCTCGGTGGACAGCGACGGCGGGGGAGAGGGGTTGTGGGACAAATTCAAATTCTGCACAGAGGTCTCCTGACGCGAGGCCGACGCCTCGCCGTGTACCCGCGCGGCGCGCGGGCGGTTGGTTCACCCGACGCACGCACCGTGCGTGCGTCGAGGGAATCGCTAGCTGGGAGGGGTCGCGTGTGCGGCGAAGCGCCGGCAACGAGCGACCGACAACGAAGGGGCTACGATGCTTCTTGCTTGCTCTTGTTGGTGATGGCGGCCATGCCCGAGGTCACGGACTGGCCCGCTTTGGACAGGGGACCGAGGCTGTAACCCTCGGCGTTCAGCTCTTGCTCGACGAGATTCAGCATCTCGCCGGTGACGCCGGCCCCGATCAGGTACGGCCGGACGTACGCCGCGCCGAGGTCGAGTCCGATCTTCCCAGCGGTGCTCGCTGCATCGCTAAGCCACGACGGGACGTTGTAGTGGGTGCCACCGATCTCGAAGGACAGGTTGCGCTGGTAGCGCGCGGCGATGTCGTCGAGCAGGTCGGCGATCGCCGCCGCGGTGGTGCGAACGATGGTGAGCGCCCGCGCGCCGTAGCTGTGCGCGATCGCCTCCGCCTGGGCGAAGAACCAGCCCAGCGTGTCGATCGTCCTGTCGTCCGTGGGCGGCATGCCGTCGTCGATCAGGCTGCGGATCGCGTTGCGTGCGAGCCACGTCAGCCGCGGGCCGTTGCGCAGCTCTCGCGTCCCTTCCTCGGCGAGCTGGGCGGTGTAGTCGATGGCTTCGCGGACGTCGATCACCAGCGGCCCAGGCGTCGGCGGCTCCACCGGTGTCGTCGCGGGCCCCGACGCTTCGCGGGCGGCCATGCCGCGCGCCAGCTCCTCACCGCTGATCCGCGGATCCAGGATGATGGGCGCGCCGTTTTCGATCGGGAACGTGTGCCGCCCCCAGTCGAAATCCAGGGTCGCCAGCTGGCGGACCGGGTACGGGTCGATCAGCTCAGCGACGCCAAGGTAAAGTGCACTGCGTTCGAAGCAGTTCGGGTTCGGAGCCGGGATCCGCAGGCGCTGTGGTGGCTGGCACGCCGCGACCTTGGGGCCATCGCCTGGGGTGCCGAAGTCGTCACGCTGGGGGAGCGATCGGATCCAGGCGCCGAGCGCTGCAGTCGTCGGGTACTTCTGCGCGATCTCGACGAGCAGTGGATCGCGGCGCTCGACCAGGTCGGCCATCACTTCCGAAATCGCGCTCAGGCACGTCAGATCGTTGTTGTCGAACGGGACGCCGATCACGACACGCCTCCTTTCCTTGTCGCATGTGCGTTGCCGTTGGCCGCGGACGCATCGGCCATCGCGAGCGCCGCGCGAATCTTGACGACGGCCTCTGGGACCGACAGGGGCGTCAGCGCGGCAATCCATGCGCGCAGCTCGGCCGGCGAGAGCCGCGCGCCGAGCTCGAACACGCGCATTCGCTCCGCGAACGCGAGCGCGGCGTTGATGGCCATGAAGTGGCGATAGGCCTCCGGATCGAGGGTGGGAAGTCCCGCACTCGGTATTGCAGCGAGCGCGACGGCGGCCGTATGGGCATCCGCGAGCGCCTGACCGTTGGTGGCGGGCTCGTTGTCGGGCCGCCCATCGTCGGGCTGTTCCTCCTCGTCGAGCTCCTCGATCTCGAGCTCCCTCGCGTCGCCGAGCTCCTCGGTCTCGACCTCCTCGGCAGTCTCGAACGTCTCGCCGTCGTCCAGACGCTGGCGCTCCTCCGGCCCAGAGACGCCAGCGAGCGCGGCGCCCTGAGTCCGGGTCTCGGCCGGCGGGGCCTCGGTGGTCCGGTCCTGGATCGCGGCGCGGAGGATCGCGGCGCCCTCGGGAACCGAGGCCGAAAGCAGCCGATCGAGCAAGAGCTCGCGCGCTTCGGGATCCATCTGCGCGACCGTCGTGTGCACGAGGAAGCGCTCACCGGCCGTCAAGGCAAGCTCGATCGCCACCAGGTGGGTGTCGGCGTTGGTCGCGACGGCCTCGCTCGGGGGCGCCTCCAGCGACGGCGCCTCCGCAGTCGGCGACGCGGCGGCGGAAACCGTGGGCACCGCATCCGCGGGCGCGTCGATCGCGAGCACCGGTTCGGGCTGCTCGTCGGGCGGCGGGACGACGTCGGCGCTCGCCGGGGGCGTCGTCGAGATCGGCGTCGGGCGGCTGCTCGGCGGGGTCTCCTCGGCACCGATGGACGCGATCTCCGCGGTGGAGACCGCCGCGGCCTCCGCCGTGCTGGTCGCCTCCTTCGACGGCTGCGCGGTCGCGGCCACGATCGAGTCGTCGGCCGGTGCGGCGCTCGCGCGATCCGCGATGCGCTGTGCGCGGATCGCCACGACGGCCTCGGCCACCGGAACAAGAGCTACGACGCTTGATCGTGAACTTCGTCGCGAACGTCAGGATCGCGACCCAGCGCGCTGCGCTCCGCAGCGTTCAATCGGCGTTCGCCGGCGTTCCTGATCTCGC
>JBGQCL010000289.1:0-15397 GCA_041495365.1 Kofleriaceae bacterium
AGCTACGGCGGCTACATGACGCTGCTCGCGCTGACCCGGCAGCCGGCGCTGTGGCGCGCCGGGATCGATGCAGCGGGGATGAGCAACCTGAAGACGATGGAGCAGCTGGAGGACCAGACGATCCGCTCGTTCGACGATACCGAGTTCGGCGTGCTCGGCAAGGACGACGCGCTGCTCGTCGAGTGGAGCCCGATCACCGCGGTCCACCGGATCGTCGCCCCGGTGTTCGTGTACCAGGGCGTGCGCGATCCGGTCACGCCGCAGCACGAGGCCGACCAGATCGTGGCCGCGCTGCGGCGCCGCCACGTGGCGGTGGAGTACATGCTGGTCGCCAACGAGGGCCACGGGGTGACCCGGCGAGAGAACATGATTGTCTATCTCGCACGGTCGTACCGGTTCGTGGCGGAGCACCTCGGGCTGCGCTGAGCGCAGGGCCCGCCCCGGCGGGGTAGTGCGCCGGTGCGGTGTCGAGTACCACGCTGCCGGGGACAGACCGTCGCGTGTCCCGAATGCCGCGGGAATCCGCACGACGTGCGCCCGCGACATGGCGGGATGTAGGCGGGGCGCGCCGGTGCAGAATGCGGGGCCGGCACGCGCCGCGCGCTAGTGGCTTATCGCTGCTCGTGATTGTGTTCGCCGCGCGTTCGCGACGGCGACTGCCGGCTCGTGTGGTCTGGTGGCCTGCAACTTGAAGTCACGGTGGGCGGGAGGCGTGTGGCGTGCGTGGTGTGGTGATCACTCTGGTGGTGGTATTGGCGTGGAGTACGGGCTCGCAGGCCGAGCCGGTGCGCGACGCGGCCGCATGGCTGAGCGCAGCCTACCAGCGCAAGGCGAGCGGCGACCTCGGCGGTGCCGTCGAGGCGTTCCGCGCAGCGCGCGCGGCCGGCGCCGACCCCCAGCGGGTCGCGCTGGAGCTCGCGTACACCCAGCTCGCGCTCGGCGACACCGCCGCCGCGCGCGACGAGCTGGTCGTCGCGTCGCGCGGTCCCGACGCCGGCCTCGCCGAGCAGGCGCGCGGCCAGCTCGCGCTGCTGCCGGGCCCGTGGTGGGGCGACGTCTACGCCGAGGCGTTCGGCTGGCACCGCGCGCGGGGGGCCAGCGGGTCGACCGATCTGGTCCCGACGCTGCGCATCCGCGGCATGCGGCGGCTCGCGCGGTCCCCCGAGCTCGACGCCTACGTGTTCGCGCAGGCGACGCGCGATACGGCGTCGCGCGTGATCGGCGCGGCGCCGCAGATCTACGCCGATGATCGCGCACTGGCCGGCGCCGGCGTGCTGGCGCGGTTCTGGCGCCGCCGGCTCGGGGTGTTCGCGCAGCTCGGCCCGGCGGTGCCGCTGATCGGCGGCGGTGCGCAGCTCGCGCTCGACGTCCGGGCCGGCGGGTACCTGGCCGCCGCGACGGAAGCATGCGCGCAGCGCGGCCGCGCGACCTGCGCCGAGGTCTACGCCGAGGCGGTCTACACCAGCCGGTTCGATCACGACGTCCAGGCGCTGATCCGCGGACGGCTCGCGCGCACCTACCTCGACACCGGCCCGGTGAGCTGGCAGCTGTTCGTCGAGGCCCGCGCGGCCGTCGATCGCGACGGCGATTACTACAACAACCTCGCCGACGTCGGCGCCGGGCCGCGCTGGCAGCTGCGCGCCGGGGTCCCCGTCGATGTCCTGCTCGGTGGCCACGTCGGCAGCTACCTCGGCCGGGCGAATCGCGATTTGGCGCCGCGATCGCTCGGCTACGCGGACGTTCGCATCCTCGCGACCACCTACGTGGAGTTCTAGATGTCGCAGGCCGCCCTTGACCTGGCCACGCACCTGCTCGGCCTGCCGATCTCCGCCGGGATCCTCGCCAACGGGCTCGAGGAGCTCGTGATGGACGTGCAGTACTTCGCGCGCGGCCTCCACCGGCGCCAGCGCCGCGCGATCACGCGCGACGAGCTCGCGGCCGCGCCGCCGCGCCGGATCGCGATCATGGTCCCGGCGTGGCAGGAGGCCGACGTGATCGAGCGCATGCTCGACCACAACCGGCGCAGCCTCGACTACGACCCGTCGCGGTTCGAGATGTTCTGCGGGACCTACCTCAACGATCCCGCGACCCAGGACCGGGTCGATGCGGTCGCGCAGCGCGACCCCGCGGTCCACAAGATCGTCATCCCGCACGACGGCCCGACGTCGAAGGCCGACTGCCTCAACTGGGTCTACCACGGCATCGTGGCCGACGAGCGGCGCCGCAACCAGCGGTTCGACATCCTGCTCATGCACGACGCGGAGGACGTCATTCACCCGCTCGCGCTGCGCCTGTACAGCCTGCTGATCCCGGCCTACGAGTTCGTGCAGACGCCGGTGCTGTCGTTGCCGCTCGGCACGCGCAAGCTGGTCGCGGCGACCTACATCGACGAGTTCGTCGAGCACCACCTGAAGGACATGCTCGTGCGCGAGGCGATCGGCGGGTTCGTGCCGTCCGCCGGCGTCGGCAGCGCGTTCGCGCGCGACGCGTTCGACGACATCGCGCGCGCGCACGGCCAGGCGCCGTTCAACGTCGAGAGCCTGACCGAGGACTACGAGATCGGCCTGCGGTTCCGGCTCGCCGGCAAGCGCACCCACTTCGCGTGCCGATCGCTGCAGCGCACGCGGATGGTCCCGCGCCGGGTGTTCCGCGGCGAGCGCTGCGTCGTCGACGAGGACGTGATCGCGACCCGCGAGTACTTCCCGAGCGGGTTCCGCGCGTCGGTCCGCCAGCGCGCGCGCTGGATCACCGGCATCGCGCTCCAGGCCTGGCGCCAGATCGGCTGGCAGGGCCCCCCGGCGGTCCGCTACTGCCTGTGGCGCGATCGCAAGGCGATCGCGACCAACCTGCTGCTGATCGGCGCGTACCTGCTGTTCGTGCTGACCGCCGCCCGGCTCGCGCTGACGTCCGCGCACATGGCGTCGATCGTCGCGCCGTTCACCGCGGTGTGGTGGCTGATGGCCGTCAACCTGGTGCTGCTGGTGTGGCGCACCGCGATGAAGATGCGGCTCGTGGGGCGGCTGTACGGCGCCGGCCACGCGCTGGTCAGCGCGCCGCGGCTGATCGTCGCCAACCTGATCGGGCTGGCCGCGACCCTGCGCGCGATCCGGCAGTACACGGTCCACGTGCTGACCGGCAAGCCGCTGCGCTGGTACAAGACCGCGCACGAGTACCCGAGCTTCGAGGGGAGCGCGGACCTTCCCGGTGACGCGCAGAGGAGGATGTCATGACCCGTGCTCCGGTGGCGATCGTGATCGGGACCCGACCCGAGGTGATCAAGATGGCGCCGATCGTCCAGGCGCTGCACGACAGCGAGACGCTCGCGCCGTGGGTGATCTCGACCGGTCAGCATCGCGAGATGCTCGATCAGTCGCTGGCGGTGTTCGGGATCGCGTGCGACGTCGATCTCGGCGTCATGGCGCCGCACCAGAACCTGTCGGAGCTCACCGCGCGCACGCTCGTCGGGATGCGCGGCGAGCTGGAGCGGGTCAAGCCGTCGTGCGTGGTGGTCCAGGGCGATACCACGACCGCACTCGCGGCGGCGCTCGCCGGGTTCTACGCCCGGATCCCGGTCGCGCACGTCGAGGCCGGGCTGCGCTCCGGGCGGCGCTGGTCGCCGTATCCCGAGGAGATCAACCGCCGGGTCATCGACCAGATCGCCGACGTGCTGTTCGCGCCCACGCGCGGCGCGGCGGCGCGCCTGATCGACGAGGGCTTCGGCACCGAGCGCATCCGGGTGACCGGCAACACCGTGGTCGACGCCCTGCTCGCGATCCGCGACCGGCTGCGCATCCATCCCGTCGCGATCCCGGGGCTCGACACTGCCTTCGGCCAGCGGCTGATCCTGGTCACCGCGCATCGCCGCGAGAGCTTCGGCGAGCCGCTGGTCGCGATGTGCGAGGCGCTGCGCCAGCTCGCGCACGATCACCCCGACGTCGTCATCGTCTATCCCGTCCACTTGAACCCGAACGTCTCGGTCCCGGTGCGCAACCTGCTCGCCGATCACGACCGCATCGTGCTGCTGCCGCCGCTCGATTATCTCCAGTTCGTATCGCTGCTGTCGCGCGCGTATCTCGTGCTGACCGACTCCGGCGGCGTGCAGGAGGAGGCGCCGACCTTCGGCAAGCCGGTCCTCGTGCTGCGCCAGGTCACCGAGCGCCCGGAGGGCATCGCCGCCGGGGTCGCGCGCCTGGTCGGGACCGCGGCGCAGGACATCGTCCGCGAGGCGACGCGCCTGCTCCGCGATCAGGCCGCGTACCGGGCGATGGCCGCCGCGGTCAATCCGTACGGCGACGGCACGGCCGGGCGCCAGATCGTCCGGCACCTCGAGCGGTGGACCAGCATCCCGACGGTGGCGTGACGCGCGGCGGGGTGGGCGACGGGACAGCAGTCAATGCAGGGAGGGAACCATCATGTCTACGATCAAGATCAGAACCATCAGACTTTTCACCGCGTTCGCGCTCGGCTCGATGGCGGGCTGCGCCGCGGACGCGATCTCCGAGGACCAGGTGCCGCTCCGCAAGGTCTCCGACCCCGGCGCGATCGCGGGCAAGGATCTCGCGACGGCGCGCACCGCGATCTGGAACGCCGGTGTGCATGGCCGCGGCGGGAAGCGCACGGGCCCGGGCACGGGGACGAGCACGGCCTCCGGCGCGGGCGTGGTGTCCGTCGCCGCGCCGCGCTCGGTCCTCGGCGTCGACGCGGCGAGCACCGTGACCGCGCTGGTGCTGTACGACACCACCGGCCAGTGGGGCGCGCTCGGCGAGCTCTACGCGATCGGTACGGCCAACCTCGCGAGCCACTTCGGCGGCTGGACCGCGAAGGCCGCGACCGCGTACACCTGCGGCGAGCTCGCGAACTACAGCGCCACGATCTATCTCGGATCGACGTTCGACGAGCCGCTGCCGGCGTGCTTGCTCGACGACGTCCTCGCGACCACGCGCCCGGTGATCTGGGCGTACTACAACGTATGGCAGCTCGCCGGCCGCAGCCCGACGTTCGGGACCACCTACGGCTGGACGCCCGGGGATCTCGACTTCTCGTCGATCGCGGAGGTCGACTACAAGGGCCGCGCGCTGGCGCGGTACGCCGCGAACGCCGACGGCATCCTCGGCGTGACCGTCACCAACGCGGCGAAGGCGACGGTGCTCGCGACCGCGAAGCGCTCCGGCGGCACGACCACGCCGTGGGCGGTCCGGTCGGGGCATCTGACCTACGTCACCGAGATCCCGTTCAGCTACATGACCGAGTCGGATCGCTACCTCGTGTTCGCCGATCTGCTGTTCGACGCGCTGGCGCCGGCGACGGCCGAGCGGCACCGCCTCGTGCTGCGGCTCGAGGATATCAACCCGTCCGACGACGTGTCGCAGCTCCAGGCGGTCGCCCAGTACCTGAACTCGCAGCACATCCCGTTCGGCTACGGCGTGATCCCCCAGTACACGGATCCGCTCGGCATCTACAACAACGGGACGCCGGTGCAGGCCCGGCTCGACCAGACCCCGGCGCTGGTCACGGTACTCCAGTACATGGCGAGCCACGGTGGCACGGAGGTGATGCACGGTTCCACCCACCAGTGGGATGCCACGATCAACCCGTACACCGCCGTCACCGCGGATGACGACGAGTTCTACCGCGTGATCGAAAATCCCGATCTGACGCTGAACTTCGTCGGCCCGGTCATGGAGGATTCGCTGGCGTGGGCCGGCGGGCGGCTGGACACCGGAAAGGCCGACTTCGCGAGTGCCCACCTGACGGCGCCGGCGATCTTCGAGGTGCCGCACTACGCGGGCTCGGTGAACACGTATCGCGCGGTCGCGACCCGGTTCGCGTCGCGCTGGGAGCGCGTGCTGTACTTCACCGGCCTGTTCCGCGGTGGCGCGCCGGACTACACGCAGCCGTTCGGCCAGCTGTTCCCGTACGCGGTGCGCGACGCGTACGGCACGCGGGTGCTGCCCGAGAACCTCGGCAACATCGAGCCCACGGCATTCCACAGCTATCCGCCCCGCCTGCCGGCCGACATCATCGCCGCCGGCCAGAACAACCTGGTGGTGCGCGACAACGTCGCAGGCTTCTACTTCCACTGCTTCTTCGATATCCAGTACCTCAAGGACACCATCGCCGGCCTGCGCGCGCTCGGCTACCAGTTCGTCAGCCCGGCCTCGCTGTGACGAGGTGAGCGCCGGATCACGCGGGCGCCGTGGCCGCGTGGATCCACGTAGTTTCGCGACCGCGACCGAGCGCAAGCTGGCCCGCCGCGACGCGTTCGCCGCGGCCGAGGGGTCGCCGTTCGCGCCGCCGCGGCTGCGGCTCGGCAAGCTCCTGATCGATCTCCACGAGCGCGGGGATCCGGCGGGGCGCGCGGCGCTGCTCCAGGTGTTCACCGAGGCCACGTCAACCGCGAGATCGATCAACGTTGATTTCAGAGGAGGAGTCGAATCCGTTAGCCGGCGCAAGGGCGGCGTCGCGCCGTCCGGTCGAGAGAGCGCGCGCTGAACCGGCAGCCGGTCAGTTGACCGCGCCGTGGCAGGGCGCGAGCTCGCACAGCAGGTGGCTGACGTGACCGAGCGTGCGCTGCAGCCGGACCATCGGATCGCGGGCCTCGAGCAGCTCCTGGCGCGCATCGGCGTCCATCACCAGCGCGGCGGCGACCGCGTCGGCGCACGCACCCGGCGCGTCGAACGTGCGGACGAGGTCGCGCAGCTCGCTGCCACCCTTGGGGATCACCTCGGCGAGCCGGTCGCACAGCTTGATCAGCCGGTGCAGGTGGTCGTGGGCGTCGACCGGATCGTACGACGCGTCGTCGAGCGCGTGGGCCTCGACCAGCCGGTACGTCCGCTCGGCCGGCAGCTCGCGTGCGATCTCGGCCCGCGCGACGCCGCGGAGCAGCAGCCGGAACCGCCCGTCGGACAGCTCCTCGGAGCACAGGATCCGGCCCACGCCACACTTCTCGTACACCGGCGGGCGGCCGTAGTACGCGCTCTCGAAGCCGGGCCGCAGCCGCGCGACCCCCATCAGCTGGTGGCCGGCGAGGCAGTCGCGGGTCAGCTCGCGATAGCGCGGCTCGAACACGAGCAGCGGCAGCAGGCCGCCGGGGAGCAGCACGCCGTTGGGCAGCGGGAAGATCGGTAACGACGCCAGCGCGGCGGGATTGTCCAATCCAAGTTCGCGCATCGTGATCGCTTCCTCCTGGTCCTCAGCCGAAGATGTCGATGCAGGCGCCGGTCAACGCCGGCGGGGCTGTATGGGCGAGGAACAGCGCCGTGCGAGCGATGTCGTCCGGACTCATATCCGGACTCGCTCCCGGCATGCCTTCGCGCAGCATGACGGTGTCGACGCTGCCAGGACAGATAGCATTCACGGAGACCTTAGCAGTGCGCAGCTCCTCCGCAAGGGCCCGGGTGAAACCGACGACCGCATGCTTTGCGGCGCAATACGCGGCCAGCATCGCCGTGCCTTCGCGGCCCGCGATCGACGAGATGTTGATGACGCGACCACCCGCCCGGGTCAGGTCGGGAAGGAACGCGCGGGTCACGTGGAACGTACCATCCAAGTTCACGGCGATCACCCGCCGCCACTCGCTATCGCTGATTGCCAGGGTAGGTTTGCGCAGCACGGCGCCGGCGTTGTTGACAACGACCGTGATCGGGGGCAGCGCTCGCCGGACGGCCTCCGCCGTGCTATCGACGGCGGCAGAGTCGGTAACGTCGCACACCATCGGCAGGGCGCGGCCGCCGAGCGCGGCGACCTCGTCCGCGACGCGCTGCAGCGCGGCAGCGTCGCGGGCCCACAGGGCAACGTCGGCGCCGGCCTCGGCGAGCCGCAGCGCGATGGCGCGACCGATTCCGCGGCTGGCGCCGGTGACGACGGCGGTGGTGCCGGCGAGCGTCATCGGGTGCCTCGCGGCGCGGCAGGTCGCGGACGGGCCGCCGGGTCCGGCGCGGCGTTCGCGGTCACCGCTGCTTGTCCTTGTGATCGAGCGCCTTGAGCTCCCCGGGCTCGTCGTCGCCGAGCTGGCGGCGGCCCTGCTGGGCCGCGAGATCGAGCGGATCCACGATACCGCTGTACGGATAGGGGGCCGACTGTGACTGACATTGAAACGATGCCTGGTTCTGGTCGTCCTTGATGTCGAACACGTAGATCGGATCGCGCTTGCCGCCGGTGCCGTTGCTGCAGTCGCGCAGGTTGGGCCACGCGGTGCCGTCGATCTCACGCCACAGCTTGTCGAACTCGCCGGGCGTCAGGCTGCGGGCGTCCTCCTGGTGGGTGCCGGAGCGATCGGTCCGCCAGCGCTTGAGCCGCGGTCCTGCGTCCGCGCAGTCGATCTCGACGCCGATCTCGTCGCCGGCCATGTGGTGGGCGACCTTGTAGCTCGCGTGCCGGCCGCGGCAGTCGAAGCGCTGGGCCTCGCGCTCGATCTCCGCGCGCTGGCCGCCGCCGCATGCCTCGAATGCGATGCTCGCGGCGACCGCCCACAGCGAGGCGGCGGCGCCGCGTACCGGCGCGGCCCGGGGCCACGCGACGTCGTTCGGGTGAGGGCTACGCATAGTCGGCGGCGAGCGAGGCGCGGGTCGCCTCGGTGCACAGGACGCGGTGGCGATACCTGGGGTGATCGATCTCGACCGCGATCGCGGTGCCCGGGGTCTCCAGTGCGGCGCGCGCCTCGCGGCTCACCGGGTAGCGCGTGTACTGCACGGCGGAGATCTTGTCCTCGGTCGACCGGCCGGGCTCGAACGCGGCGCGGATCGCGTGCGGTCCGATGTGCAGCACGACGTGCTCGTCGAGGCCGAGCAGCTCCTTGAGCGCGACGTAGGGGTCGGTCGCACCGGGCAGCTCGATGAACAGCGTCGCCGATAGCGAGCTCTCGGTCGGCATCAGCTGGTTGTAGACCGCGATCTCGTCCTCGATCTGGTCCTCGCGGGTCAGGCTCTCGGCGCGCAGGATCTCCTCGACCTGGAGCGACAGCGTCTGGCGGTTCTCGAACACCAGCGACACGCGATCGCCGATCAGGATGCGGCGCGGCCGCTTCAGCTCGATCACGCGCTTGCGGTAGTCGTCGCGGATCGGCCCGTATAGCTTGGGGCCCTTGATGTCGAAGCGAGTGATGGGGCGCACCAGACTCATGATGCGGGTGTACCATGCACCGGCGCGCCGAGGGTCGAGCTGCCCGTCGGGTGCCGCAGGCCGCTCGCCTGCCGGGCACCGGTGGCGCACGACGCGGCGGCCGGGTGACTACTTCGCCACGAGGCCGTCGAGGCCCTTCTGGAACCGGCCGGCATGCGAGCGCTCGGCGCGGGCCAGGGTCTCGAACCACTCGGCGATCTCCTCGAAGCCCTCCTCGCGCGCGGTCTTGGCGAAGCCGGGGTACATCTGGGTGTACTCGTAGTTCTCGCTGGCGATCGCGGCCTTGAGGTTCTTCACGCTGTCGCCGATCGGCTCGCCGGTGACCGGGTCGCCGACGCGCTTGAGGTAGTCGAGATGGCCGTGGGCGTGGCCGGTTTCGCCCTCGGCGGTGTCGCGGAACAGGCCCGCGAGGTCAGGGTGGCCCTCGACGTCGGCGACCTTGGCGAAATAGAGGTAACGCCGGTTGGCCTGTGATTCAGCTGCGAACGCGTCCCTCAGATTCGTGTGCGTCTTGGTGCCCTTCAACTCGGCCATGACTAGCTCCCTTTCCGTGGTGCGTTCGTACCACCGCGTGCACGCGACATCAACGGGCGGGAACGGGCCAACGTTCCGACGACAATCGTTCAAGGTTCTTCACGATGATCGTCACGGTGATCCGAGATATGCCGCGAGCGCATCGATGATGTCATCGGCGGCGGTTCTCGCACTCGCGCGCTGACCGGGGGGGATGTCGTTCACGAGGATCGCGAATCCGAGCGGGTGATGGCTATCGATTGCGAAGTATCCTGCGAGCGTCGTCACCCGGTCGAGCGTACCGGTCTTGGCGCGGACCCTACCGCTCGCCGGCCGGCCGCGCCATCGCCGCGCCAGCGTCCCGTCGACGCCGCCGATCGGCAGCGACGCCAGCAGGTCGGGGCCGACCCGGAAGTCCGAGTAGGCCGCGCGCAACAGCGTGGTCAGCTGGTGCGCGGAGACCTCGGTGGCGTCGAACAACCCCGAGCCATTGTCGGCGCGGTAGCCGGATTCGGGCATGCCGATCGAGGCGAGGTAGGCGTGGAGTGCGGCGCGGCCGTCGACCCAGGTCGCCGGCCCCGGGGTCGTCCGGGTCTCGGCGCCGAGCGTCTTGAGCACGGCTTCGGCCAGGTAGTTGTCCGAGAGCTTGTTCATCTGCCGCAGCACCTCGGCCAGCGGCGGGCTGTCGTGAGCGGCGAGCAGCTTCGCGGTCGCCGGGACCGCGGCGCGCCCGATCGCGCGGGTCCTGACCTTCACACCGTGATCGATCAGCGCGCGGCGAAGCACTTCCCCGGCGAACCGCAGCGGATCGCCGACGCGCTTGCGCACCTCCCAGCTGCCCTCGCCCCAGCGGATCTGGCCGGACACCGTGATCTCGAGATGGTCCGTCCTGGGTCTTGCGTCGACCACCAGCCGGGTCCGGCCGCGCGTGACGCTGGTCGTGCCCTTGTTGACCAGCTTGACGTAATCGCCGGCCGGCGGATCGAGCGTCAGGCGGGCGGCGCCGCCCGGCTCGGCGACGACGGTGACCGTGATCGCGCTGCGCGCCACGCCGAACCCGGCGACCGCTGCGCGAAACCCGGCGGTCTCGCCGGGCTGGTCGGCGAAGTGCGGCGGATCGACCGCGTCGTCGAAGTAGCTCGCGTCGATCACCAGGCGGTCGATCGAGCGCACGCCGCGCGCGACGAGGTCGGCGGCCAGCGCGTCGAGGTCGGCCGCGCCCAGCATCGGATCGCCGCGGCCCCGGACGTAGAGCTCGCCCGCGATCGCGCCCTTGTCGTCGGGCTCGGCGCCGTACACCGCGGTCCGCCAGCGGAACCCGCCGCCGAGCACGGCCAGCGCGGCGGCCGAGGTCAGGAGCTTGGCGTTCGACGCCAGGCTCATCGCATGATCGGCGTCGCGCGCGACCAGCTCGGTCCCGGTGGCGAGGTCGACCACCGAGACCGCGGTGCGCGCGCCGGCGAGCCGGGGCTGGGCCGCGAACGCCGCGGCGACCCGATCGCGCAACCAGGTGAGCCGGGCTCTCGGATCGGCCGGCGCGGTCAGGGGATGGGACGCGGCGCTGGACGCGTCGTCGTCGTCGGGCTCGCGCGGAGCCTCGGCGGGTTGCGCGGACGCCACCGCGGTGCAAATACTCCAGGCCAGAACGGTGGCGGCGGCCACCACCCGAGATGCAGCCACGACGCTACGCTAACACGGCTTTGCCGGCCGCGACCCTGGTCGCCGCCGCGCTCGGCTGCGCGCCGGCCGGCCATCACACGCCCGACGACACCGCGGTGGTCGTGATCGACTCGCCGATGCTCAGCCCCGATCCGCGGATCCAGGCGACCAACTACGATGGCAAGCTGTCGCACCTTGTCGCCGAGGGCTTGACCGCGGTCGACACCCCGACCATGGAGCCGCGGCTCGATCTCGCGGCGAGCGTGGTGGGGATCGATGACCTGACGATCGACGTCACCCTGCGCGACGACGCGCGGTTCTCCGACGGCTCGGCCGTGACCGCCGCCGACGTCGCCGGCACGTACATGAGCGTGCTGGCGCCGGACTGGCCGAGCGCGTCGCACAAGACGCTGGACGACCGCTTCACGTCGGTCGAGGCGATCGGTCCGCGGGTCGCGCGGTTCCACCTGCGCGCGCCGCTCGCGACGTTCATGAGCGACATCGACTTCGGGATCGTGTCGTTCCACGGCGGTCCGCCGCGGCCGGGCCGCGTGATCGGCGCAGGGCCGTACCGGCTGCGCGAGATGACCTCGGCCGGCGCGGTGCTCGAGGCCAACCCGTTCTACCTCGGCGGCCCGCCGCGGCTGCCCCGCGTCGAGTTCAAGCTCGTGACCGACGCGGCGGCGCGGCTGTTGATGCTGGTCGGCGGATCGGCCGACCTGGTGCCGAACTCGGTGCGGCTCGACCTCGTGGCGCAGGTCGCGGCCCGGCCGCACGTCCAAGTCCAGACCGCGCACGGCGCGATCCTCACGTTCCTGATGATGAATGGCGACGACCCGGTGCTGTCGGACCGCCGGGTTCGCCAGGCGATCGCGCTGGCGCTCGATCGGCCCGCGATCATCGCCGCCAAGCTCGGCGGGCTCGCGGTGCCGGCGACCGGCCTGCTGTCGCCGCAGCACTGGGCGTACACCGGTGACGTGCCGCGCTACGACCACGATCCGGCGCGCGCCCGGCAGCTGCTCGACGCGGCCGGCCTGCGCGATCCCGACGGCGACGGCCCCGCGCCGCGGCTGCGCCTGGTCTACAAGACCTCGGCCGACGCGTTCCGGGTCGCGATCGCGCGCGTGATCGCGGCCCAGCTCGCCGAGGTCGGCATCGCGGTCGAGATCCGGTCGTTCGAGTTCGCGACGTTCTTCGCGGACGTCAAGCGCGGCGCCTACCAGCTCGCGTCGATGCAGACCACCGACATCACCGAGCCTGACTTCTACTTCATGTACTTCCACTCGTCGTGGATCCCGTCGGCGCCCCGGTTCGAGGGCTTCAACCGCTGGCGCTACCGCAGCGCGGTGGTCGATCGCCTCACCGCGGAGGGCCGCCAGGAGCTCGATCGCGACCGGCGCCGGCGGATCTACGCGGAGGTCCAGCGCCAGGTCGCCGAGGACGTCCCGATCGTGCCCCTGTGGCACGAGGACAACGTCGTGCTGTCGAACGCCGACGTGCGCGGCTACACACTGACCCCCAACGCACGTCTCACGGGACTGCGCAGCCTGAGCAAGCAGCGCTGATCCCCGTCGCTGTTTCGGATGGATTTCCGGGCTAGAACACGCTCGGCGGCTGTGATACGTACGGGGGCTCCCATGGCCCTGGACCCCGGAATCGAAGAGCTGTTCCTCGGAATCGCTCATGCACTGTTCGTCAATCGACTGCACGTGCTCCGGCTGACCGAGATCGTCCGACTCGGGATCCGACCTGATCCGAACGACCAGAACATGGACGTGCCGCCCGAGGTCGATCGAGAGCTCATCAACCAGGCGTTCGCGTACGTCCAGCGCCACTTCCCGCCGTCGTTCACGCCCAAGCTGGATGCGGCGAGGGCGCGCTGGGTCCGCCTGGCGTAGCCGCCTGGCGTGCGTAGCTCGAGCCGCGCGAATCAACGGGTGCGCTTGCGCTCGGCGATCTCGGCGAGCCGGCGCGACAGCTCGGCCTCGAACCCCGAATCGCCCGGCCGGTAGATCCGCTCGCCGGTCAGCTCGTCGGGGAGGTAGTCCTCGGGAACGTAGTGGCCGGCGAAGTCGTGCGGGTACTTGTAGCCCTGGCCGTGCCCCATCGCGCGATCGAGCGCGGTGGACCCCGGGCGGTAGCGCGCGGGCACGGGCAGCGCACCGTGCTCGTTGACCAGCTTGCGTGCTGCCGCGTAGGCGGTGAGGGCGGTGTTCGACTTGGGCGCCAGCGCCAGGTAGGTCACCGCCTGGGTCATCGGCAGGACGCCCTCCGGCAGGCCGACCAGCTCGACCGCCTGCAGCGCGGCGACCGCGACGCCGAGCGCCTGGGGATCCGCGTTGCCGATGTCCTCGGCCGCGAAGATCACCATCCGGCGCAGCACGAACCGCGGGTCCTCGCCGGCCTCGATCATGCGGGTCATCCAGTACACCGCAGCGTCGGGATCGGAGCCGCGCATGCTCTTGATGAACACCGACACGACGCCGTAGTGCTCGTCGCCGGCCTTGTCGTACATCAGATTTCGACCCTGGGCGGCCTCGGCGACGTGTTCGGCAGTGATCGCGGCGGGCGCGGCGGCGTCTCCGTCCGGCGCCGCCGGGGCTGCGGGTGGCGACGCGCCGCGGCGGGCGAGCTCGGCGGCCACCTCGAGGACCGAGTACAGCCGCCGGGCGTCGCCGGCCGCCGCAGCGACCAGCTGCGCGGTGACCTCGGCGTCGATCGTCACCCGCAGGGCACCGAGCCCGCGCTCGTGGTCGTCGACCGCGCGCTGCGCCAGCTCGGCGAGCTCGGGATCCGACAGCGCCTCGAGCCGCACGACCCGGCACCGCGACAGCAGCGCGGCGACCACGCCGAAGCTCGGGTTCTCGGTGGTCGCGCCGATCAGGGTGACGGTGCCGGCCTCCACATGGGGCAGCAGCGCGTCCTGCTGGGTCCTGGAGAACCGGTGGATCTCATCGATGAACAGCAGCGTTCGCGCGCCGAACTGATCGCGCCGCGCGGCGGCCTTGGCCACCGCCTCGCGGACATCCTTCACCCCGGCGTCGACCGCTGAGAGGGCGTTCAGCTCTGCCTTCAGGGTTTCTCCGAGCAGGCGTGCGAGCGTGGTCTTCCCGCTCCCCGGGGGTCCCCACAGGATCAGGGACGGGATGGGCCGCCCTGGGGTCAGACCTGACAGGATGCGTCCCGGCCCCACCAGGTGGCGCTGGCCGACCAGCTCGTCGAGGCTACGTGGCCGCATTCGTTCAGCAAGTGGCTGACCGACGTGGCGCTTCTTGGCGCTGGCGGCAAACAGGTCCATCGCGGCGTGGATACTCTACTCCTGCCGCAGCGGCGATGGCAGCGCGTGCTATCGCGAGGTTACGCCGCGGATGTGCAGCGTTTGTGCGATGGAGTACGAGCCCCGTACATGGTGACGGGACACCCGGCTACCTTGCCCCCCATCGGCTGAGTCACCATCGGACTTTCGCTGTCTTACCTCGACTGACTGCGGCGCCGTGCGTGGCATGCCGTCTGCTACTTCCCTGACACATGCTCGTCGAGGTCGTGTTTCAGTATCGCACCCTGATGGGAAAATGCGAGCTGGGTGTTGGGCTTGACTGGGACGAGATCGAGCAAGTCACCGCGATCGAGTCCGCGTTCGAGCCGACCTCCGACGACCGCCGGATGAAGACGGGCCGCCGGTTCCGCCGCGAGGCGGTCAAGCTCAGCGCGCTGCTGCGCGGCGACCGGATCAACGATCGGGTCGAGGTCGTCGAGATCGGGCCCGGCGGCGTGGTCGTGCGCAACGCGCCCTTCGTCGCGCACGGCGAGCACGTCGAGATCGTCGTCGAGGACGGCGACCGTAGCTACCGGTTCGGCGCCGAGGGCGTGTGGCTCAAGGACGACGGCGATGACTACCGGGTCGGCCTGGCGCTGCTCGGCATGCCGGTCTGCCTGCACACCGTCGCGGTCAGCCGCCACGAGGCCGATCTGGTCGACCGGATCGGCGCCGCTGCCTGATCCTGTGATCGAGTGACGGCCGGTGACCCCGGCTGGCTCAGCCGTCGGACTCGGTGAGCCGCTTGAGCAGGTGCAGCGTGCGCGGCGGCAGGGTCTCGCCGCGCCA
>JBGQCL010000290.1:0-15375 GCA_041495365.1 Kofleriaceae bacterium
CCACCGCCGGCTGCGCCGCGCTCGGGATCGCCGCCGGGATGGCCAACGAGCACACCGGCCCGACGCTGCTCGTGTTCGCGGTCGGCTACGCGGCGCTGCGCCAGCGCGCGCGCGGCCGCCCGCCGCGCCTGCTGTGGGCCGGTGCCCTGGGCGCGGTCGCCGGCTTTGCGGCGGTGTTCTTCGCCCCGGGCCAGGACCAGCGCTACGACAGCCTCGCCGGCAAGGTCGGCCTGCTCGGCCGCCTGCTCCAGCGCGGGATCACCAGCAACCTCGACATCTACCGCGAGCTCGTGATCGGCGCCGCGCCGGTGCTCGGCCTGATCGTGATCGCGCTGGTCGTCGACGCCTGGCGCGACGGTTCGATCGGCGGCCCGGGCGGCAGCCCGAGCGACGGCCCGGCCGGCGCCGCCGCGCTCGCCCGCCGCCGCGCCGCGCTCCGCTTCCTCGGCCTGGTCGCGATCGCCGGCTCGCTGGTCACCGCGACCCTGTTCGTGTCGCCCAAGCTCGGGCCCCGGTTCTACCTCCACAGCTGCGCGCTGCTGCTCGCGGCGCTGGTCGGCCTGCTCGACGCGGTCGCGCGGTCGACCTCGACGCGCCGGCTGGTCCCGTTCGCCGTGCTCGCGGTGTTCGCCAGCGGCTACGCCGCGGTCCGCACCGTGCCGCTGTTCCTCCGGCTCGCCGAGCAGAGCGCCGAGCGGATCGCCCTGCTCACCGGCGCGCCGTCCAACGCGATAGTCACGGTCGAGTCGTTCGACCAGGTCGACGACAGCTGGTGGTTCCTCGGCGACGACCTGCGCCGGCCCGACCAGCGCAAGAAGGTCGGCGAGTACCTCGGCCTGGGCGGTCTGGTGTTCCGCGCGGTCGACCTCGACGCGCCGCTCGGTGTCACCGACGTCCGCCTGGTCGCCCACGCCAGCGTCACCCCGGCGAGCTGCCTCGACGACCACGGCGGCTTCGAGATCACCGGGTTCCGCGGCCTCGACGTCGCGTCGATCCAGCACGCGATGCTCGATGGCATCGCCCGGACCCGGGCCCGGCTCGGCGCCGCCGGCCGCCTCGATCGCCTCGATCTCGCGGTCGAGCTGGTCGGCGCCCCGCCCGCGCTGCCGCGCAGGACCCTCCTGATCGGCCGCTGGCGCCCGGATCGCCTCGACGCCTGGGCCGGCGAGATCGCCCGCCGCGGCGTGACACGGACCCGCTCGGTCGTCCTGCCGGCGGCGCTGCGCGGCACCGACCTCGAGATCTACGTCTATCACCTGGGCGGCCCGGCCGGCGGCGTGGCCCGCCGGCTCGGCACCGCGCGCGACGCCCCCCTCGAGTTCCTGCCGTGGTCGCGCGGCGGCTACTGGGCGCTGGCGTGCAACCCGGACGAGTGCTTCGTGATCGCCGCGGCCCGCGTGCTGTGACCGCGTGCTGCATAGCGCCCAGGAGAGCGCGCGCACGCGAGGCTCGCCGTGGGCTGCTGCGCGGATGGGCGTCGGGGCCGCGCCCGCCGAATCACCACCGGCGCCTGCGCGAACGGCGCGAGGTATGTGCGGGGGCAACGAACGGCCTATCCAAATCACGGTCGCGCCACCGACCCCATCCTGCTCGCGGTCGCCCACGACGAGCCCCGCGTTGACGTCTCGCGATAGCGCCTCCTAGCAGGCAACGCGAGGACCGGCACACAAGCGCTGGATCTCTGGATACAGTCGCGTCGTCTCAGCGGTCGTGTGAAACAGAACAATGAGGGAGCCGCCGAGCGCAGCTTCGACCTCGGAGCGCAAGCTGCGAAAGCGGGTCAGCAGCTCGAGCTGATCGCGGGCATCGGCGTTGAATACATCGAGCGCACGCTCGCGTCCGTCGTAATCACCAACGGCTCGCACGCCGGCCCACGCGACCGGACGGCCATCGAACACATCGCGAAGGCGGGGCAACCATTCATCGCGAGCCATCATGCGTTTCCCAGCATAACATCAGGAGCGCCTGGTCGCGTTCGGCGCTGGCCTGACCTGGGGTTCGGCGTTCCTCCGGTACCAGGCGGCAACCTCGTCGGCAGCGGGCCCGGCCCCTGCCGAGGGTACCAGGCCCTGATTGCTTCTTCACGCACCGGCGCCGCAAGGACACCCTCGTTGCTCGGAATGCAGGCATGGGCAGTTCACGTCGCTCGGCTTTTTCAGTCCGCCGGTCCAACCATCGGCGGGGTTCGCAGTGCCCTTACACGCTCGATCGCTCGAGACTGGGACCGCGCGGCGCGCCGTCGGACGCGCAGGCCGCGGCCGTCCAGCCGGTCTCGACGAGACGGCGGGCCCGAGCGCGTTCTCGGTCGCTGTGCCAGATGCGCGACCTGTTCGCTCCGTGCTGCACGCTCGAGAACCTGCATCCACTCGGGTCGGACGGTGGGCGTGCTCGGTGCCACCGCGCGCTTGCGGCACCGACCCCGAGAGCGCAAGCAGGCTGACCGCGCTGCTCGCCTCGCTCGACCTGCTGCCCGCCGCGGATGTCGCACGCGATCACGCGTGATACTGCTCACGAGCTACGAGAGCCAGTACGTCAACGACCTCTGCCTTCTCGACGATCACGTGCCTCTCCTGTTTCGAGCTCGAGGTCCTTCGTCTTCAGGCGAAGAGACTTGATGCCGAAGGCACCACCAGCTATGAGTAGGAATGCGGCGCCCAGATAGGTCGGCAGTGCCTTCGGTGCAAATGCGAAGATCAGGGCGGCAACCGCCAGGGCAACCACGGCGGCCCACGCGAGCTGACGTTTCGTCTGTTGCTCCTCCGTGACCTGGTGCCTCAGAATCAACGATCGCTCGACGAGGACGCGTTCGTGAACGCCAGGATCATCCCCTGCGTGACGAACGTGGCTGCCCCCATCGGGGTCGTCGATCGTTTCTGTGATGATGACAGCTCGCGTGCGCGCATAGCCACGCTCTGTGCTGATGTCCGGTTCTCGCTCCGTCGATTTCCTTTGCTCAATACGCGGCTTTGCGGCAATCGCTGTAGCGGATCGTGCCGAGTCATCGTCGTTGTCGCCCATGTGAACTCCTTCGCTGCCGGGACAGGAGGAGATGACCGAGTTCTACGGAGAGTCTGTTGCTGAGCGCCGCTTCGACGGGGCTGCGGTGGGCGCACGTCGTCGTGCGTCTACCGTGGCGTTCGAGGGCTCGTTTGACGGCGCAGGCACCACTGCAGGTGGTGCAACTACGTCGGCATCGGCCTTCATCGAAGTGAGCTGCGGGCGCAGTCGACCTGCGGCCCGTTCGAGGTGCGGCAAAAGCACCTCTCCTGCTGACTCTCGGGTCATCCCCAAGTAAAGACGCTTGCCCGCGACCAAGTGCTGCACGATGAGATCGTACAGTTCGAGGCTGTCGCGAATCACCTCGGACTTTGTCTGCCGTCCTGTTGCCTGACGGGTTCCTTCGAGTGCTTGATCGAGCTCCTCCGTGGTCTGAATCGTGATCCGGTTGCGCATAATAAAAACTCCCCGAACGCTGGAGCGATAGCGTTCGATGGCCTAAAGTGGCCGGGTTGGCGCATTTCAAGCGCCTCCAGCTAAGCTTCGTCAGACAGCTAGCTGGATGGTTTCTAATAGTGTGTTCTGACGTTTCGTTGGCTCGCACTGCCTCCACGTCAAACATCAACGAGCAGCTCATTCGAGCGGTCCTTAATTGTTCATTCGAGCGGTCCGTAATTGCCCAGGGGGTGGTCAAGTCATCGTTAACCTCATTTCGGGCGGTCTTTAATTGTTCATTCGAGCGGTCCGTAATTGCCCAGGGGGTGGTCAAGTCTCCCGTTAACCTCCTCCGTGTTGGGGATGTCCGAGTCCGGTCGGATGAGCTCAGGAAGCAGCTGCCTCCTGCGAAATGTCTGCCTACTGGGCTCATAGTTGCGACCTTCTTGAGAAGAGTATGGGCCGAAAAGGAGCCTCGTCAACACCCATTGTCAGACATTTGTCGGACACATATGGCTGGTTTAGGAGCCCGACACGTATCGTATAGCTAGTGAAAACAATATGTTGCAATTTTCTGGCGGTGGAACGCGGCGCCGCGCGGCTCGGTGCCGCGGTGCTGTGCTGCGTGGCCGCCCAGCGCGACCTCGACCAGGCCGACGCGCCTGCCGGATCGGCGTGCTCGAGGTCCTCGCGCCGTCCTTTCCCTGCCCGGCCGCCACCGCACCCGATGCGCGCGAGCGCGACCTCGACCAGGTCGACGCCAGCGACGCGCGAGCAGTTCGCCGGCCGCCCGGCCACAGGCCGCCCGGCCCCAGGCCGCCGCCGTACAGCTCGCCGGCCCGCCGCTGCGCGCCGAGCTCGATGGCCGCTACGGCGCGCCGCAAGGATGCTCCACGCTGGACCCCTTTGGTCGAACCCTGATCGGCCGCCTGTCGCACAGCTCGACCAGATCGAGGCGTCGCTAGCGGCGGTGCTCGCCGCCCTGCCCTGCTACCTCGCCGCATCGGCTTCGAGGCTCGGCGCCCGATGGCGATCTTCGCCGAGATAGCGCGAGTCGAGGCCGACTCGAAGTTCTTTCGCAGCCTGCAGCGACCGCGATTTGGATTGGCGTTCGTTGCTCCCGCACATACCTAGAGGGGATGTTGTGGCGACGCCCGCACGAGCCTCCGGGGAACCGGTCATGCAATCTTCTGCTCAGCCTGGAGCCTCCGCTCGGCCTGGGCGTCAAGGCTTCCCTTCGGCGCTCCGCGGCCTTGACTCCGGCCTCGCTGCGGCTGGACAGCCAGTGCGGCAGCCGTTGGCTGCCTCTGCTCGACGAGCGAGGGCGGCCGTCCCCCTCGGTGACGAGGTCGCGGTAGACCGTGCCTCAAGCAGGCTCGCAAGCTCGCGGCCGGGCACCCGGTATGCCGTCGGCTGATGACGGTGCCGGGCGTGGGGCCGATCACGTCGCTGCGGTTCGTCGCAGCGGTCGACGACCCGAGTCGATTCTCGACCGCGCACCGGGTGCAGTCCTACCTGGAGCTGACGCCCGGGGAGCACTCGAGCTCGCAGCGCGAACGCAAGACGGGGATCACCAAGGCAGGCCCGAGCGAGCTGCGACGCTGCCTGGTCCAAGCGGCATGGTCGGTGATGCTGGCTCGCAGGTCGCATCCGATGCTCGAGTGGGCCCGCCAGATCGCTCAGCGGCGCAGCCGACCCGTCGCAGTCGTCGCGCTGGCCCGAAAGCTCGCCGGCATCCTGTTCGCGATCTGGCGCGACGGGACGACGTACGAAGCCAACCACGCAGCGCGGAGGAGCGCTCTGACGTAGCACTCGCCCGACCAACATCATGTGCTTCGAATCCAGGTGATGGCTGTCCAGAGGCGGTGAGCGCGAGACGCGCGATTCCGCCTCGTCGGGCTTCCGACGAGAACCGCGTTACCTCGAATGCGCCGCCGCCGACGGACCCCCTACTGCGCCACCAGAGCGCGAATAGTCGACTGCTACAGCCACACACCTCCAACCCACACGCCAGCCACTCCTGGAACCGCAGCCAACCCGACCGACCGGAGGAAAACCATCCGGACAAGAGAGATCTGTGCTTGACACGACCGCCACAACATAGTAGTCGCGCCGTTCGCGCATGGATCGGTGGTGATTCGGCGGGCGCGGCCCCGACGCCCATCCGCGCAGCAGCCCACGGCGAGTCTCGCGTGTGAGCATTCTCCCGGGCGCTATGCGCTACCGATTCCCAGGCGGCGGGGCGACCTTGACGCTGACCCCAATGTTTGAGGTTGACGTGGTCGGAAGGTCGCACCGCGACGCAGCGGCAGCATCCCCGCGGCCGTCGGCGGGGGCGCCGTGCTAAGACTCGGCCCTGGCATGGACCCCGTGGTGTCGATCGTCGCGCCCGCGTACAACGAGGCCAATAACCTCGCGGCGTTCCTCGCGGCGATCACGCCGGTGCTCGACGGGGTCGGCGAGCCGTGCGAGATCGTGTTCGTCGACGACGGCAGCCGCGACGACACGCTCGGCATGCTGCTCGCGGCGCGGGCCCAGGACAGCCGGATCAAGGTGGTCGGGCTGGCGCGCAACTTCGGCAAGGACGTCGCGTTGTCGGCCGGGCTCGCCCACGCGCGCGGCCGTGCCGTGATCCCGATCGACTGCGACCTGCAGCACCCGCCGGCGCTGATCCCCGAGCTGATCGCGAAGTGGCGCGCCGGGGCGGACATGGTGATCGCGGTGCGCACGCGGCGCAGCGAGGAGGGCCTTGTCCGCCGGACGACCGCCGCGATGTACTACGGGGTGATGCGGCGGATGACCCAGGTCGAGATCCCGCGCAACGCGGGCGACTTCCGGCTGCTGGATCGCAAGATCGTCGACATCATCAACCAGATGCCGGAGCGCTGCCGGTTCATGAAGGGGATCTTCGCGTGGCCGGGGTTCAAGACCGAGACCGTCGGGTTCCAGGCGGCGGTCCGCGCCGGCGGGCGCAGCAGCTGGTCTGTGTGGAAGCTGTGGCGGTTCGCGCTCGACGGTCTGTTCTCGTTCTCGACCGTGCCGCTCAAGCTGTGGACGTACCTCGGGGCGCTGTGCGCGGTCGGCGCGTTCATCTACCTGGCGATCACGCTGATCCAGAAGCTGGTGTTCGGGATCGAGGCGGCGGGCTACGCGTCGCTGCTGATCGTCATGCTCGGGTTCAACGGTCTGCTGCTCCTGTCCAACGGCATCCAGGGCGAGTACATCGCGCGGATCTTCGAGGAGGTGAAGGGCCGGCCGCTGTTCGTCGTCGCCGGCAAGTGGGGGTTCGACGAGGCGGCGGCAGCGCCGGAGGTGTTGCAGCGCGCCGGCGCCGGACGGATAGTCGGTCGATGACGACCGGCGAGATCACGTTCGACCTGCTCCAGCGGCTGCCCAAGACCGACCTGCACTGCCACCTCGATGGCTCGCTGCGGCTGGACACGGTGATCGACCTGGCCCGCCAGCAGGGGGCCAAGCTGCCGACGTTCGACCGCGGCGAGCTGCACCGCATGCTGGTCGCCGGCGACCACGTGACCTCGCTCGACGACTACCTGCGCGCGTTCGACCTCACGCTCAGCGTGCTGCAGGTCGAGGACGCGCTGGAGCGCGCGGCGTACGAGCTCGCCGAGGACGCGTGGCGCGAGAACGTGCGCTACGTCGAGGTGCGATATTCGCCGTTGCTACATATCCGCCAGGGGCTGCGGCCGGCCCAGGTCGTCGAGGCAGTGCTGCGCGGGCTGCGGATGGCCAAGCGCGAGCTCGGGATCCGCTACGGCGTGATCCTGTGCGCGATCCGCACGCTCGGCCCGGAGTCCAGCCTGCGGATCGCCGAGCTGTGCATCGCGTTCAAGAACCGCGGCGTGGTCGGATTCGATCTCGCCGGCAGCGAGGTCGGAAATCCCGCGAAGGTCCACAAGCACGCATTCCAGCTCGTGGTCGACAACAACATCAACTGCACGGCGCACGCCGGCGAGTCGTTCGGTCCCGACTCGGTGCACCAGGCGATCCACAAGTGCGGCGCGCACCGGATCGGCCACGGCACCCGGCTGATCGAGAGCGGCGACCTGCTCAACTACGTCAACGATCACCGGATCCCGCTCGAGGTCTGCCCGTCGTCGAACGTGCAGACTCACGCGGCGACCGGCTGGGACACGCACCCGGTCGACTTCTTCGTCGACTACGGGCTCCGGGTCACGATCAACACCGACAACCGGCTGATGTCCGACACCACGGTGACCAAGGAGCTGCTGCTGTGCCACCAGCACTACGGCTGGTCGCTGCAGACGATCAAGGAGATCATCATCTCCGGGTTCAAGAGCGCGTTCATGCCGTACCGCGAGAAGGCCGACCTCCTGGCCGAGGTCAGCCGCGAGCTGGCGGCGTTCGAGGACCCGCGCGGCGAGGTCACCGGCCGGGCCGGGCTGGTCGAGAGCGATCCGGCGGTGACGCCGCCGCCGACCCCGCCCGCGGCGCCGGCCAAGCCCAAGCTGATGTCGCAGCCCTGATCCGGCGTCCGCGAGGGCGTCGCTGCCGGGCGCGTCGCCAGGGCGGGGCGCCGATCGCGGCGTCGATCGGGGCATCGATCGGGGCATCGATCGCGGCATCGTCGGGCGCGTCGATCGTCGCTGCATCGGGCGCGGCATCGTCACCGGCGGCGTCTGCCGCAGCGTCGGCGCCGGTGGCATCTGCTGGCAGAGCCGCGTCCGGGCGTGCGCACACCAGATCGGGCGGTGTGTCATCCCGGTGGCAGTACATATCCGCCGCGCAGCCGTAGCCGTCCGGACAGGCGCCGCCCGGTCCGCACAGGAACCCGCACGACGGCCTCGGGATGTCGTAGCACGCCGTGATGATTGCGCCGGCCAGAGCGAGCGAGGCACCGAGCGAGGCACCGAGCGAGGCACCGAGGGCGAGGCCCAGGGACCGGAGTCGTCCCGACACCCGCAGACGATATCATGAACACTTTTTGAGTACCCCCGCATACCCGTGCGACACGTCGTCAGGTGGCCGTCGTGGTGTACAGTCTGGACAGATGGCTACGAAGGTCGACCGCGAGCGGCTGCGTTCCCTGGTCGAGCCGCACTGGCGCCGGCTGTACAACTTCGTGTTTCGGCTGACCCTGGATCGCGAGCGCGCGGAGCGCTACCTGATGGACATCTACGAGCAGGCCGCCGAGCAGGCCGAGCACGCCCCGGCCGGGGAGCCCGAGCGCGAGTTCTGGCTGCTCGCGCTCGCGAACCGGCTGCTCGAGGAGCGGCTGCCGCGCCAGCCCGAGGTCGACTTCGACATGCTCGACGAGACGCTGCGCGGCGAGGCGACGCGCACCGACGTCGTGCGCTCGCTCAGCGATCCGCAGCGCGACTTCCTGCTGTGGGAGCTCAAGCAGGGCTGCATGACGGCGGTGGTCAACTGCCTGCCGCCGGGCGAGCGCGCCGCGTTCGTGGTCTGCCACATCCTCAAGCTACCCGACGACGCCGCCGCGAAGTGCCTCGCGATCACCGAGAGCGCCTACAAGGTGCGGCTGTCGCGGGCGCGCAAGAAGGTCGGCGACTACCTCGCCCCGCGCTGCGAGCACGTCAACCCGATGAACCCGTGTCGCTGCCCGGCGCGGGTCGGCACGGCGCTGCACAAGGGCTTCATCGGCAAGGTCTCGGGCGAGGTCTCGCTGCGCAAGCAGGCCGAGTTTCCGTACGGCCGCTACGGCACGGGGATCGGCAACGAGGACGTGCCGATGCGCGACGTCGCCGCGATCTACGGCAACCTTCCGGAGCCCGATCCGCCGCACGACCTCGGCGACCGGTTGCTCGCGCTGTTCGCGCCCGCGCCCTGACGATTGCCTCGCCCTGACGCAGGCACCCGGGAGCGCTCGGCGTCGCCTGGCCGGCGCGATCGGTGCGACCATGGGTGATGCCATGAACCTCCCGCTCGCGCCACGCTCGGCCCCTGCGGTGGCCTGCGCCGTGACCTTCGCCCTCGGGGCCGTCGGGGCGTGCGGCCACGCCGGCGATCCGCCGCTCGCCAACCGCAACGCCGCGGCGCCCGCCACCGGCGTCCGCGCGATCGACTGGCGCAACCGGCCCTACGTGCTCACCGGGCTCGGCACGGTCACCGTGCGGGACGGCCGCGCCGAGTTCGCGCTCGACGACGAGGGCAAGGTGTCGGCCACCGGCGCGACCCCGGCGTCGTTCCGGGTCGAGCCGCCGCTGTTCGCCGACATCGACGGCGACGGCACCGAGGACGCGGTGATCTCCGACGTGCTCGGCACCGGCGGCACCGGCCAGTTCTCGTCGATCGCGGTCTACACCGTGCGCGGCGGCCAGGTGGTCGCGCTCGGCGAGGTCCCGGGCGGCGACCGCGGCGACGGCGGGATCCGGCACGTCGCGCTCGAGCGCAGCGAGCCGGGGGGTGGGGACCCCGACGGCTCCGCCGGCGGGGCGGGGGGCAAGGCCCCCCGTGGGATCGGCAGCGCGGTGATCGTCGAGCGCAACGTGCTGGCCGAGGGCGACGGCGCGTGCTGCGCGTCGACCTGGCGGCGCGAGCGCTGGATCTGGCGCGGCGGCGCGCTGGCCGAGGACGCCGCGGCGCGCGGTCCGCTGCAGCCGGTGCCGGGGCAGTAGAGGTCCCCCGCTACTTTGCGGCGCGGAACGCGCGCTCGAGGTCGGCCTGGAGATCGCCGAGGTCCTCGATGCCGACCGACAGCCGGATGAAGCCGTCGGCGATGCCGAGCTGGGCGCGGCGATCCGGCGGCACGCTGGCGTGGGTCATGATCGCCGGGTGCTCGATCAGCGACTCGACGCCGCCGAGCGACTCGGCGAGCGTGAAGATCTGGCACGACGACAGGAACCGGCGCGAGGCGTCGAGCCCGCCGGCGAGCACGAAGCTGATCATGCCGCCGAACCCGCGGGCCTGGCGGCGCGCCAGCTCGTGCTGCGGGTGCGACGGCAGCCCGGGGTAGATCACCTTCTCGACCTGCGGGTGGTGCTCGAGCCAGCTCGCCAGCGCGCGCGCGTTGCTGTCGTGGCGCTCCATGCGGACGTGCAGGGTCTTGGTGCCGCGCAGGACCAGGAAGCTGTCCATCGGCGACGGCACGGCGCCTGCGGCGTTCTGCAGGAACGCGAGCCGGTCGCGCAGCGCGGGATCCCTGACGATCAGCGCGCCGCCGACCACGTCGGAGTGGCCGTTCAGGTACTTGGTCGTCGAGTGCGCGACGATGTCGGCGCCGAGATCGAGCGGCCGCTGGAAGTACGGGGTCAGGAACGTGTTGTCGACCGCGAGCAGCACGCCGCGCTGCTTGCACGCCACGGCGACCGCCGCGATGTCGACCAGCTTGAGCATCGGGTTGGTCGGGGTCTCGACCCAGACCAGCCGCGTCGTCGGCTTGATCGCGGCGGCCACGGCGTCGGCGCCGCGCAGCGGATCGATGTAGGTGAACTCGAAGCCGAGCCGGCGGTAGACCTTGTCGAACAGCCGGAACGTGCCGCCGTACAGGTCGTCGCACGCGACGACGTGGCTGCCGGCGTCGAACAGCTGGAGCAGGGTCGACGTCGCGGCGAGCCCGGACGCGAAGCACAGCGCGCCGGCGCCGCCCTCGAGCGACGCGAGGTTGGCCTCGAGCGCGAACCGGGTCAGGTTGTGGGTGCGCGAGTACTCGTAGCCCTTGTGGACGCCGGGTGCCGACTGCGCGTACGTCGAGGTGTAATAGATCGGCGTCATCACGGCGCCGGTCGTCGCGTCGGGCACCTGTCCGGCGTGGATCGCGCGGGTGGCAAAGCCCAGGGTCGGGTCGTCGTGCGAAGCCATGGTGTCCTCGGGTCGTCGGTCGTCGGTCGTCGGTGCGCGCGTCCAGCTCCAGGCCCCAGCTCCTAGTCGTCGAACTCGAAGCTGTCGGGGTGCTTCTCCATGATCCGCTCCATGGCCGCCTCCTCGAGCAGGTCGATCATCCGCTGCCCGCCGTACTTCTTCATCAGCTTGTCATCGTACTCGTCGGCGACCAGCGCGACGTCGCGCAGGGTCGCGACCAGCTCCTCGGGGTCGAGCGTGTGGCCGCCGAGGATGGTGTGGGTGAACAGCACCGTGTGCTCGGTGGCGTCGACCGCGAACGCGCCGAACCGGAGGTGGCAGTTGAGCTCGAGCAGCTGCTTGGCGAGCGGGCCGTCGACGTCGACGCCCTTGACCAGCTGCGACGTGCACCGGACCATCGCGCGGTTGTCGCCCCACGGCACGACGCTGATCATCACGTACGCCGAGCCCTGCTTGATGACGTACAGCGAGTCGTCGACCTTGCGGTACGCAGGGGAGTTGTGGAGCGTACGCTCGATCAGGAGCGCGGTGGCAACCTCGGCAGGGTTCATGCACCCGTTGTTAGCACGGGTGCCAAGTCGTGTGATCGGCGACGCGCGCGCCGCGATCAGCTCGTGCCATACTGCGCGCCGTGCGCCTCGCCCACGTGTCGTTCGCGATCGTGCTCGCCGCCGCTCGCGCCGCCGCTGCCGCAGACACCATCCGCGACATCGTCGTGGAGGGCAACACCAAGACCACGTCCGCGACCGTCGAGCTGATCGCCCGGATCGACGTCGGCGACGACTGGACCAACGACATGCTCGACCGGGTCAAGCGCGATCTGGTGTCGAGCGGGCTGTTCCGGGACGTCGAGGCGTTCTTCGAGCAGTGCGGGCCGACCAGCACCTCCAGGTGCGACGCGCCCGGCGTGCGCGTCCATCTCACCGTCCACGACAAGCATTCCTGGGTGATCGCGCCGGCGATCTACGACCAGCCGACCAACGTCGGCGGTGGGATCGGGTTCGGTGAGAACAACCTGTTCGGCGAGAATCAGAAGCTCCTGCTGTACGGCCAGGTCGCGACCGGCGACTCGTTCTTCATCGGCGCCTGGGTCGTGCCGTCGATCCACGGCACGCGGTTCTACTCGCAGCTCGACACCTGGCTCAAGACCTCGCGGGTGATCGAGTACGCCCCGGCGCACAACTTCACCGACATCCCCGAGCCGGTGCGCCAGTCGCGCATCAACTACCTCAACGCCGGGTTCAAGCTCGGTGTCGACCTGTTCTGGGGCTTCAAGCTCGACGCCCGGCTGCGCGGCGCGTACGTCTACTACTCCAAGGTCGCCGCGGTGACGGACGACCCCGCCCAGCTGCACGGCGTCGACCCCGCCAGCCCCGCGAAGCCCGGCAAGGAAGGCTGGGACGTGTCGAACGAGATCAGCCTGGCGATCGACCGCCGTGCCGACTGGTACGGCGTGCGCACCGGCTACCGCTACCAGACGTCCGTGGAGTACTCGGTGCCGCAGCTCGGATCCGACTTCCACTACCGGATCTACAACCTGTCGCTGTGGAAGGGCGTGCAGGTGCTCGAGCGCCACAACCTGACCGCCCAGCTCAACGTCAACGTCGGCAACCACCTGCCGTTCCAGCAGGAGTTCACGATGGGCGGCACGTCGATGCGCGGTTACCTCAACGACCAGTTCCGCGGCGACCTGCGCGCGGTCCTCAACGTCGAGTATTCGCTCCCGCTGTTCACGCTGTTCGGCCTGTCGGTCCGCGGGCTCGGGTTCTACGACTCGGGCTACACCACGTTCGTGACCAGCGAGACCAACACGGAGCGCAACTACCTGACCGGGTCGGCGCGCGGCGACAACACGACGCTCGCGCCGTTCAAGAACTCGGTCGGGGTCGGCACGCGGCTGTTCTTGCAGCAGATCGTGATCCCCCTGCTCGGCGTGGATTTGGGGTACGGTCTCGAGGCCCGTGACGTCCAGGTATATCTCGCAATCGGTCTCACTAATTAGCGCGCTGGTCGCCGGCTGCGGCGGCACGCCCGCGTCCGTTGCCCCGCCCGCTGCGTCCGGCGCGCCCGACGTCGTGCTGGTCGGCGGCGACGTGTGGACGATGGACCCCGCGCACCCCAGGGCGCAGGCGGTCGCGTGGCGCGGCGACCAGGTCGTCGCGGTCGGCGACGACGCCGCGGTGCGCGCGCTCGCCGGGCCGTCGACCCGCGTCATCGATCTGCACGGCCGCTCGGCGACGCCGGGGCTGGTCGATGCGCACTGCCACCTCTACGGCCTCGGCACCGACCTCGAGAACGTGTCGGTGCGCGGGCTGGACTCGGAGGCCGCGGCCGTCGCGGTGATGGCCGACGCGGCGAAGACCCGGCCGGCGAGCCAGTGGTTGATCGGCCGCGGCTGGGATCAGAACCGCTGGCCGGGGCAGCAGTTCCCGACGCGCGCCGGGCTCGACGCCGCGATCTCGGATCGCCCGGTCGTGATGGCGCGGATCGACGGCCACGCGATCTGGGTCAACTCGGTCGCGCTGCGCGAGGCCGGGGTCGCAAAGCCGACGCCGGATCCGCCCGGCGGCAAGATCGTCCGCGACGCGCGTGGCGAGCCGACCGGCGTGCTGATCGACAACGCCGAGGGCCTGGTGTTCGCCAAGCAGCCGGCCGCCAGCCCGGAGCAGCTCGCGCAGCGCCTGCGGGCCGCGGCCGCGGTGGCGATCGCCGCCGGGTTGACCGGCGTGCACGAGATGGGGATCGACGAGGCGACCGCGGACGCCTACAAGAAGCTCGCGGCCGCGCACCAGCTGCCGCTGCGCGTCCACGCCTACATGAGCGTCCCCGAGAACCTCGCGCGGCTCGCCACGCCGCCCGAGCCGGCGACCGGGCGGTTCGCGATGCGCGGCGTGAAGATCTACGCCGACGGCGCGCTCGGCTCGCGCGGCGCGCGGCTGTACGAGCCGTACTCCGACGATCCCGGCAACCGCGGGCTGTGGCGCACCGAGCCCGCCGCGCTCGCCCGCGCGGTCGACGCCGCGGTCGCCGGCGGCTGGGGCGTCGCGATCCACGCGATCGGCGACGCCGGGGTCGGCGGCGTGATCGATGCGTTCCTCGCCGCGAACCGCGCCCACCCGGGCGACCACCGGCTGCGGATCGAGCACAACCAGGTGATCGCCGCCCGGGACGTTCCGCGGCTGGCCCTGGCCCACGCGATCGCCTCGATGCAGCCGACCCACGCGACCAGCGATATGCCGTGGGCCGAGGCGCGGCTCGGCCCCGAGCGCGTCAAGGGCGCGTACGCCTGGCGCACGATGCTCGATCATCACATCCCGTTCGCCGGCGGCTCGGATTTTCCCGTCGAGCAAGTTCCTCCGATCCTCGGGCTGTACGCCGCCGTCACCCGGCAGGACGCGAGCGGCAAGCCGGCCGGAGGTTGGTATCCTGAGCAGCGGATGACGCTGTCCGAAGCCATCGATGCCTTCACGCGAGGCGCGGCCTATGCCGAGGGTGCGGAGGCGACGCGCGGCGTCCTCGCGGTAGGCCGTCACGCCGATCTCACCGTGTTCAGCGGCACGCTCGCGCCCGACCGCAGCCTGCTCGACCTTCGCGTGGACTATACGATCGTCGACGGCGAGATCGTGTACCAGCGCGAGCAACCAGGCAGGTAGCATGCGGTTCTGCCCGTTCTGCAGCGCGGAGAACGCCGACGATCTCGCGGTGTGTCAGTCGTGCGGCCGGCGGCTGCCCCCGCTGCCGCCGCGCCGCGCGCGCAATGCCCCGCCGACCGGCGTCCAGCTGCCGCCGCGCAGCGCAAGCCCGCCCGCGGCCCCGGCTCGCAGGGCCGGCACGACGAACCCGCCGCCGCCGGGCACCACCCCGGCGTCCGCCGCGGCGGTCGCGGCGCTCGGCACCGCACCGACCGTGACTGCGCCGGCCGTGCCTCCTCCGCCGGGGCTGGCAGCGTCGGGCGCGACGAACGCGGGCTCGCGGGCCGCCGCGCCGGCGCCGCCGCTGGCGACCGCGCCGACGATCACCGCGCCGGCCGTTCCGCCCCCGCCCCCGGTGGCTGCGAATGCCGCGGCCGCGCTGCCGTCGCTGGCGACGGCCCCGACCGTGACTGCGCCGGCCGTGCCGCCCGCCCCGCCGGTCTCGGCTCCCGCG
>JBGQCL010000291.1:0-15366 GCA_041495365.1 Kofleriaceae bacterium
AGGGGCTGATCGGGCGCGCGGCGTCGACCCGGTGCTACGGCGATCTCGCGGGTTGTGCGATGGTGCTCGACGGCCGCGCCGAGGTCTGGATCGAGGGCGGCGTGCAGCCGTGGGACGTGGCGGCGCCGGCGATCCTGATCCGCGAGGCCGGCGGCCGGTACACCGACTGGAGCGGTGGGCCGTCGTTCGAGTCGGGCTACGCGATCGCGTCGAACGGCCGGGTCCACGACGAGATCCTGCGCGCGATGGCCTAGCGGCGGGCGCGCTGGTGGTGTGCAAGCCTCTCACAGGCAACGCGCCTCCCGCGCTGCCAACGCCGTTGCTGTGGATCGCTGTCCTCAGCGGATGGGCCGCTGCGGGGTTAGCGCTGGACTCGCCGTTGCACGGTCCGCGCAACCATGCGCGAACTTGTTTGCCTGTTGCTCGTTTCATCGATCGCGGGGTGCGGGGCGGACCAGACCGGGGGTGGGAGTGGGGATGACCAGGGACCCGATGCCGGGACGGCCGCGCCGGTCGACCCGGATCCGCTGAGCGGCCTGCCGACCGGCGCGGCGCAATGGAGCGCGGTGTGCGCCAGGCAGTACGGCGACGCGATCAGCGCGAAGTTCTGCGCCGGGACCGCGCCGCCGGCGCTGACGTCGCTGGCCGACCTCGAGGCGCTGCTCGGGCTGACCGTCCTGCCGAACCCCACCAACGATTTGAAGATCAACGCCAGTGTGCGGTTCACGCTGGTCGGCGAGTCGACCGGGCTCGGGCTGCGCTCGGTCAACCCGGTGCTGCCGCGCGCGTTCCTGATGACGCCGGCGACCGGCACGTCGCCCAACCCGAGCTACCAGGTGGTGGCGTTCGCGCGCGGCGAGCCGCTGGTCGAGCTGGTCGCCAGCGACCCCAAGGCGCAGACGCTGCGGTTCTTCCTGATCCGGTTCCACCCGGCGTGCGAGGCGACCGCCTGCGGCAACGCCGATCTGCAGACCGCGGCGATCGAGTCGGGGTGGACCGGCTACACGCTGTACGACGACCAGGCGATCGCCAACACCACGCTCGACTGCATGAACTGCCACCAGCCGGGCGGGCCGTCGACGAAGAAGATCCTGCGCATGCAGGAGCTCGCCAACCCGTGGGCGCACTGGTTCTACCCCGAGCGGCCGGCCACGCTGCAGATCGTCCAGGACTTCCTGGCCGCGCACGGCGGCGAGAGCTACGCCGGGATCCCGTCGGCGCTGGTGATGCCGAGCCGGCCGTTCGCGCTGATGACGCTGGCCCAGAACAACGGCTTCGGCACCCAGCCCAACGCGTTCGACTCCCTGCAGATCAACAACGAGCTCGCGGCGAGCGGCGGCAGCGCGACGTGGGCGGGGCTGTACGCCAGGGCGGTCGCCGGACAGGAGATCCCGCCGCCGTACTTCACCAACCCGTTCGACCCGACCAAGGAGCAGGCGGCGATCGCGGCGCACCAGCAGCAGCTCGCCGGGACGCTGCCGGCCGCGCAGCTGCCCGACCTGCGCGACGCGCTCGCGGACGCCGCGCTGGCCGGGATGTCGATCCATCCGCAGGCCGGGCTCGACGGCAAGGGCATCCTCGTCCACATGTGCCAGATGTGCCACAGCAGCCGGCTCGATCCGTCGCTGTCGCGGGCGCGGTTCAACGTCGAGCAGCTCGCGCAGCTGCCGCGGGCCGAGAAGGACCTCGCGATCCTGCGGCTGCAGCTGCCGGCCGGTGACCGGCACCTGATGCCGCCGGCGCGGTTCCACGAGCTGTCGGCGGCCGAGCGCCAGCTCGCGATCGCCGAGCTGATGAAGTAGCGCAGTTGCCGGGACTCACCACGGCCACAGGCTCCACGTGAAATAGCCGCCGGCGAGGACGATCGCGGTGATCGCCCACGCGCCGAGCAAGCGGTAGACCGACGCGGGCCACGGCGCGGGCCGCGCGCGGCACAGGATGGCGCCCAGCACGGCGCCGGTGCACGCGCCGCCGAGCCCCCACGCGACCAGGCCGAGGTAGTGGATCGCGACGGTCGAGGTCGATGCGAGCACGACCCGGCCCTCGAGCGGCAGGTAGATCAGGTGCGGCCAGCGCCCCCAGTCGCACGCGGCGTACGCGAACGCGCCGCCGATGATCGCCGACATCGCGATCACGTACGCGCGGTGCGCGCGCGACATCGGCGCGATCACGGCGCACCCTGATGGCACCGCGTGCAGCGCGTGCCGGTCAGCTTGAACGCGGTGGTGCCGTCGTGGCACGGCGCGCACGTCGCCTTGGCCGGGGTGGGCAGCGCGGCGGCGTCGGCGGCGTCGGGGCCGCGCAGGTCGTGGCAGGTGCCGCAGGCGATCGGCTGGCCGTCGCCGGTGCGCGCGTGGACCGCGTGATCGAACGCGCGGCGCACCGACCACGGCGCGGCGAGCCGGGCGGCCTGGCGATCGCGCGCGAGGCCCTCGCGGTGACAGCGCTCGCAGGCGGACAGCGCCGGGGCCGGTCCGCCGGTGACGGCGTGACAGCCCTCGCCGGTGCAGGCGCGGTGACCGCGCGGCGGGCGGAGTTGCGCGGCGGCGGTGGTCAGCGCGTGGCAGCGCGCGCAGTCGCGGGCGTGCTTGCCGTGATCGAGCGCGGCGCCGAACTCGGTGATCTCGGGCGGGCCGCGATCGGGGACCAGCGCGCGCCACGGCTCGGTGCCGTTGTGGCAGGCGCCGCAGATCCGGGGCTGGCGGCGGCCGAAGTCGTCGGCGTGGCAGGTCGCGCACGGCCCGTGGCCGGCCGCGGTGACCTCGCCGGACGGGCGCAGCGGATGGCACGCGCCGCACGGCAGCTGCACCGCGCGGTGGGTCGCGTGCGAGTAGCGCGCGATCGGCCGCGCGACCTTGAACTCGGGGTCGCCCGGATCGGCGTGGCAGCGCCGGCAGGCGGCGGTCACCGCGAACGCCGCCGCGCCGTCGTGGCAGCGCGCCGCGGCGCAGCTCGCCGCGTCGGGCGCGGGCAGGCGATTGTCGTCGGTGTCGAGCACGGCGTGGTGGCAGGTCGCGCAGCGCGTGCCGTCGCCGCCGCGCGCGGCGTGGCGGCCGTGCGAGAACGCGGCGGCGACGTGGATGTCGGCGCGGACGATCGCCGCCGGCATCGGCTTGCCGGTCGCCGGGGTGTGGCAGGAGGTGCACGCGGTCATCGCCGGGCCGCGGCCGGCGCCGCCGTCGTGGCACCCGGCGCAGCGCTGGTGGGGCGCCGGCTTGCCGCCGGTATGGCAGGTCGCGCACGCCAGCGCGCGGTGGCGCTTGTGGCCGACGGCGACCGAGAAGTCGAGCTCCTGCGTGTACGGCGGGTAGTGCACCGGGTAGCCATGCGCGCCGGGGGCGACGACCACCGCCTCGGCGTGGCACGCGGTGCACACCGCGAGGCGATCGCTGGGGGGGTCGCCGGGGCGGGGCGGCGGTCCGTGGCACGCGCCGAAGCACGCCGCGTGGCCGGGCTTGCCGATCAGCGCGCCGCCCTGCATCGCGTGGCAGCGCGCGCACGGCGGCGATTCGCCGCCGGTGACCGCGAGGTCGCGGTCGTGGAGGAGGTGGTCGAAGCCGACCGCGCGCGGGCTCGGCGCCGCCGCGGCGCGGGCCGAGGCCGCGAGCGCGAGGGCCATGCCGACCGCGAGCGCCAGGCCGGCGGCACCGCGCGCCATCAGTACGCCCCCGTCATCGTCAGCCGGAGGCTCTTGTAGAGCGTGATCTCCGGGGTCTGGTCGATCGCGGTCGTCGCGTCGTACGCGGCGGACAGCTTGAGCCGCCTGCCGATCCACGCCTCGATGCTGACCCTGCCGCCGCCGCGCAGGTCGCTGGTCGGGATCGGGTTGGTCGGGTCGAGGTAGAGCGCGGGGTAGCGGGTCCGCCGGCCGTAGACCTCGATCAGCGCGGACAGCCGGCGCGCGCCGAGCGACATCCGGGCGCGGGCGCCGAACTCGGTGAAGCTGTTCTCCCCGGTCTCGGCGCTCGCGGGCAGCGGCTGCGCGACCAGCCGCACGTCGGTGACCGGGCCGGCGGGCGGGTCGACGCGGCTGGTCTGGCGGGTCAGCCCGCTGGCGCCGAGCGCGAACGTGCGGCGCAGCCGGATCTCGACCGCGCCGCCGAGCTCGGCGTATGCCGCCGAGAAGCTCGACCGGGCCGCGTCGGTTCCGGTCAGATCGGCGGCGATCGCGCCGCGCGCCACGAGATCGACGTTCTCGGCGATCAGCGTGCCGGCGCGCAGCGACGCGACGACCTGCGGCAGCACCGGGCCGAGATCGAGGTAGCGCCGCGCGATCGTCGGATCGTCGGCGACGATCAGCGACGGGTCCCACCGCCAGTCGGTGTCGAATCGGCGCTCGACCTCGAACGCCAGGTTGGTCACCTCGTGGTAGCGCGCGCGCAGCTGCAGCCGCTCGCTGGCGAGCTTGTCGTCGAGCGTGCGCAGCTGGCCGGTCAGCGTCAGGTCGCGGTGCGGCTGCCAGTCGATCGCGAGCTGGCGGTGCGCGCTGTCGGGCTGGTCGGCGGCGTAGCTGGTCAGCGACATGGTCTCGCCGGTGATCGCGATCGGCAGCCCGACGAGCTTGCGCAGGTCGACGCGCAGCGCGCCCCCGGCGACGACGTAGCGCTCGCTGGTCAGGTCGGTCGTGTAGTCGGCGTGGCGCCCGCCGACGTACGCGGTCGCGGACGCGATGTCGCCGTCGTAGGCGACCAGTGCCCCGTCGAGGTGGAGCACCCAGGGCCCGTAGATGTACTGGCTCCCGGCGCGCACCCGCAGCTTGCGCAGCCCGAGCCGGCGCGGCAGGAAGTCCTTGACCTCGGCCCAGCCGGTGCGGGCCTCGAACGTGCTGCGCTCGAACCAGGTCGCGATCGGCGGCGCGATCCGGGTCGCCGGCTGGCCGGGTGCGCGGAACGCGTCGGGCGGGGCGGTGGCATCGAGCCGCAGCGCGATGTACAGCGACAGGCTGTCGACCGCGACGCCGCGCGTGCTGAAGAACAGCTCGCCGAACCCGTACGAGCGCAGCGCGTTGTAGTCGCGGCCGACCTGGAGCGGCGCGTCGAGCGATGCCCGGCCGCTCGGCCGCGCCCCGTCGACCTGGTAGCCGACCGTGATGCTGAACGACACCGGCGCGAGCACGTCGCGCAGCCCGGCCAGCTCGTCGCGGTCGCGCGCATCGAGCTCGGACAGCCGGGGCGGCGCGGCGGGCATCGGAACCGCCGGCCGGCTCGTCGGCGGCGGCGCCGGCACCGCCGCGGCGCGCGGCCGCATCCGCAGGTGGCGCGGCGGCAGCTCGTGCGTGATCTTCAGCAGCAGCGGATGCGCGACCGGCGCAGGCTCGGCGTGCGCCGCCGGTGCCGCGAGCGCTGTGGCCGCCGCCAGTGCCGCGATCCGGGCGGCCGGCCTCACCGCCGCCTCGGGCTCGACCCGGCGTGACACGGGGCGCAGAAGCTCTCGCTGTGGCACGCCACGCACGGCCGGACGTCGATCCGCGCCAGGTGCGCGTGCTCGGTCAGGAACGTCCCCGCCATGCCGTGCGACAGCGGGCGCTGGCGGTGACAGCTGGTGCAGAACTCGACGACGTGGCAGCGCGCGCAGCGCTCGCGGTCGGCCGCCGCCTCGCTGCCGTGGTCGAGCTCGCGCCACGTGATCCGGTGGTCCGCCGGCACCATCGTCTGGTGGCACTCGTCGCACGCCTGCTGCGGGTTGCCCGACATCTGGGTGTGGCAGGTCGCGCAGCGCCCGGCGCTCTGCTCGGCCGCGACCGCGTGATCGCGGCGGAACGCGAGCGTGTGATCCAGCGGCCGCTCGGTCAGCGGCAGGTGGTTGCGCGGCGCGATCGAGGTCAGTGTCTCGGTGCGTTGCCGGTGGCAGGTCTCGCAGATCCGCATCCGCATCACGCCGGGCGTGCGGTCCGAGTCGTCGTGGCAGCCGACGCAGCTCTCGACCCGCGGCGCGGCGTGATCGCGGTACTCGTCGGCGCTCGCGGTCTGGGTGTGGCAGTCCTCGCAACGGATTCCCGCACCGCGCCGGTCGATCGTGTGCCGCGTGTGATCGAAGTGCACATCGTCGCGGATCAGCCGGTGCCGCACGCGCAGCCGGCTCGACTGCTCGTGGCACGCCGCGCAGTCCGACATCCGCGGCGCGCCGGCGAGCGCGACCTCCGGCGCATGGCAGCGCGCGCACGCGGCGTGGTCCGGCCGGGCCAGCCCGGCGTCGCTGCGCGCGTGGCAGTCGGTGCAGGTCACGTGAAACCCGACGCGGCTCTCCATCGCCGCCGCGTCGAGATGGCGGCGGTGCGAGAACCGCGACGGCTCGGCCTGCCAGGCGTCCTCGACCGGATACGGCTTGAGCGGCGCGCCGAGTGGGGCGGCCGTGACCCGGGTGTGACACACCTCGCACAGCCGGGTTGGCGCTCCCAGGAAGTCGGCGCGGTGGCACGCCCCGTCGTCGCACGGCCGGTGCTCGTCGCTCCCCGGCCGGGTCGCGCTGCGGTGGCACGCCTCGCATGCGATCCGCGCGTGCTGGGGATGCGAGATCCGCGCCGCGTCGTGCGCCGGCTGCGGCGCGTCGGCCCCGCGCTGCGGCGTGCAGGCCGCGGCGAGCGCAACGACGGCGATCACGAGGTGCCTCGGCATGCCCCCCGACGGCGACGCTAGCACAGCCGGCCGCCCCGCTCGCCGGTGACCTGGCAATCTCGGGCACCGGGGCTTGCCGCCCCACGGCCGGGCCGCCCGCGCCGCCGGTCCCCCCCGAACGCGATGACATCGGACACCGGCGTCTTGTTCGCGTGGCGGTCGGCGACGTAGGTCGCGATCCCGCCCTCGAACTTGAACACCGGGCGCCTGTCGGTGCGCTTGTCAACGGTGGCGATCTCGAGGCCGCTGTTGGGGTACGCCAGCTCGCGCAGCTGGGCCGACAGCTGCTCGAAGCTGAACTCCAGCACGTTCTTGAAGATCTCGGGATCGGGATGGACCACCAGGTCGATGCGACGATCAAGGAGCTCGTCGATGCCCGCCGCCGCCGATGAAAGAACTCCGGTCGGCGAGTTGCATCATCTTCTCCCCGCGGACGGGATCTCGCGGCAGGAGATGGGCCCAGCCTTCTTCCAACCTGCTCTCAGCAACCTGGCAGACATGATCGGTGATGGTTGCACGGCATCTGCAGCTGGGACCTCGGGAGACCGCGTGGACGGCCCTGTGACTGGCTCGTCGAGGCCGACCAGATCGACCAGGACGACCCACTCACAGTGCATCGCCCCGCGCGGGTGCTCCTTTCCGCTCTATTTTGATTTCTCTGATTCCCGGAGAGGTCGCGCGACGCAGCCAGGGTCGCACCGAGTTCATGCGTCGTCGCGATCGCGCGGCTCCGATCACGGCCGAGCGAGCGCGTCGTCGCGATCGCGCGGATCCAGGTGCGGTCGCTCGGGGGTGAGGGCGCGGCGGGCGGTGGCGAGCCGCGGCGGTGCGTCGGGACGCCACCATGCGACCGCGAAGCCGGGCACGCCATCGGGGGTGCAGGTCACGACGACGCGCTCGCCGGGGGCATCGGAGAGGGCGGGCAGGATTGCGGCCGTGGCGGCGTGGACGACGGCCATGCCGCCGGGCCGCACGGCGCGTGCGAGGGCAGGCCATAGCCGGGGGAAGAAGTCGGGATCGGCGCGCCGCCAGACCTCCGGCATGGCGGTCTGCAAGCGGTCGTGCGCGCCGGCCGGATGTGGCATCGGTGCGTTGCAGGTCACGAGGTCCGCAGGCTCGTGCGGATCGCCGATATCGCCGCGCGAGATCGTGAGCTGCGACAGGCCCGACAGCGCGGCGCCGAGCCGGGCATGATGGATGGCGCGCGGGTTGATATCGACGCCGGCGATCTGATGCGCGAGCTCGGGCCGTGCCAGCGGGGCGAACGCCGAGCCGCAGCCGAGGTCGCTCCAGCGGGCGCGCCGGCCGGGTGGGATCGCGGTCGCGAGGTGGTGGCTGGAGTCGTCGGGCCAGCACACGAGGTCATGCTCGACCGGCGCATCGAGGCGATCGCACACGAGCAGCGCAGCGCCGAGCGGCAGGATCGCGACGCGCGCGCGCAGCTGCCCGGCGTCGCGGTCGATCATCTGCCACGCGGCGAGCTGCGCGATGGCCGCGTCGGGCAGGGTGCGCAGGCGGTCACGGGCGACGTCGGCTCCGGCGACGAACAGGGCGAGGATGGCGGCGGCCGGCGTGGGCGGGCCGGCAGGCATCGCGTCGAGTCGCGCGGGCAGGGCGGACAGCCGCGCTGTGCCGGCCCACGCTGCGAGGGCGCGGGCATGGAGGCCGGCATTGCGGAGCTGCGCCCCGAGCGCCGCGAGCCCGGCAACCTCGGCGGCCGTGAAAGGTCCCACGTCGAGCAAGGTATCTCTGCAGCGCCGCGCATGCCATGGCTGCTTCGTCGCCCCGATGCGAGGCCATTCCGGGATCCGAACGAATCCCAAGATCGGAAACGGCGCGTACGCGCGAGGCGATGCACGGTGAGTGGGGCGTCCGGGTCGTCCGGGTCCGCTTCGACGAGCCAGTCACAGGGCCGTCCACGCGGTCTCCCGAGGTCCCGGCTGCCGCCGCCGCCGCCGCGATCGCGCGCGGATCTCGAGGAATCGAGCCTGCAACGACGGCCGAGCTGCCGTCGGAAGATCCGTGGAGAACCAGCTGTGTGCCGCGCTGCGCGGACGCGAGGCCGCTACGGCTGGCCGAGGTAGCGCAGCGCGAGGTCGTACTCGGCGTCGAGCACGAGGTGGGCCGCGACCACGTCCTGGAGCAGCTTGTGGCGGCCCGGGGGCGTGGCGGCCGCCGGGTCGAGGCCGAGGACGGCGCCGTAGAACGTGAGCTCGGCGCGGCGGGGGCCGGTGGTGGCGAGCGCGCGGAGCTCGGCCAGGGTCTGCTTGCCGGCGGCGAGCTGGGCGAGGCGCTCGTACCACACGCCGCCGCGCCGGCTGGCGAGGTACTCGCCGGCGAGCCGGTCGCGGGGCTCGCCGGTGCGGATCGCCTCGCCGAGGATCCACAGGCTCATGTAGACCTTGTGGTACTCGCCGATCGCGGGCTCGCCGAGCGCCTTGTGGTAGGCGTCGAGCGCGTCGCGGTAGCGGTTGGCCTCGAGCAGGAACGCGACCGCGCTGCCGGCGACCTCCTCGGAGGAGGGGTCGAGCTCGAGCGCCTGCATGGCGAGGTCGACGGCCTTGGCGGGATCGCCGAGCCACCACATCGCGCGGCTGGTGTCGAGCGCGCGCTCGGCGGCGATCGCGTGCGGCAGGTCCTTGCTGTCGCCGAGCGACGACCAGGTGCGCAGCGCCTCGACGTAGCGGGCGGCGGCGGGGCGGGCCTGGCCGGCGCGGCGCAAGCTGTCGGCGGTGAGCCGCTCGAGCTTGGCCTTCCGGTAGCGGTCGCCGACGGTGCGGTCGCCGAGCATCGCGATCCCGGCGCGCGCCCAGTGCTGGGCGTCGGCCTGGCGTCCGAGCTGGGCATCGATCGTGGCGAGGGTCTCGTAGGCGTCGACCGACGGTGCGCGCGCGAGCGACGCGGCGAGCAGGTGCTCGGCGTCGTCGATCATGCCCTGGCTGGCCAGGCCGCGGCCGAGCGCGGACTCGGCGATCGCGGCGGCCTGCTGCCACACGGTGTGGGGGTGGCTCGACGCGGCGCTCGCGGTGAACTGGAGGGCATCGCGCCACGCGGCGTTGGCCGCGCTCGGCCGCCCGCCGGTGGCGAGCCGCTCGATCTGGTCGGCGTAGAGCCTGCCGAGCCGCAGCGCGATCGCGGTGTCGACCTCGTCGCCGGTGCGCAGCGCCTGCTGGTAGAGCGCGATCGCTTGCTCGACCCGGCCCAGCGCGCGCGCGTCGCCGCCGGCCGCCGCGAGCAGGTCGGGATCGCCGGGGAACCGGGCGAGGCCGGACAGGCACACCGCGAGGGCACCGCCGGGATCGGGCTCGCGGTCGCCGGTGCGCAGGACCGAGGCGAGCTCGGCGTAGGCGTCGGCGGTCGGCTGATCGGCGACGACCTCGGCGTGGACGGTGAGCTCGCGGTCGGCGCCGTAGCCGCCCTGCAGCTGGGCGAGCCGGGCGTGGATCTCCGGGGCCCGGCCGGCGCGCGCCAGGGCGCCTGCGATCCGGCGCGCGGTCGACAGCAGGTCGCGGTGGGCGCGGACGAGCGCCATCGATGCGCCCTGGTGGTCGAGCAGGACGGCGACCGCGCGCTGGCGCTCGATCTGCAGCGCGACGTAGCGGTCGACCAGCCACGGCAGGGGCAGCGCGAGCGCGGTCGGCTCGAGCAGCGCGATCGGCTGGGCGCGGTGCGCGACCTCGCCGCTGTCGGCGATCGCGAGCTCGTCGGCGAACCCGAGCACCTCGTCGAGCTCGGCGAGGTGCGCCGCGCGCGCGGCCGGCTCGACCTCGGCCAGGAGGATCAAGGTCTGGGCGGCCGGCTCCAGCGCGCCCGACCGGGCGAACGTCGCGCGCAGGTCGTGGAGCAGCGCGGCGTGGCCGGCGAGGCCGCGGCCGACCGCGGTCGGATCGCTCTGCCACAGGCCGGTGAGCTGGTCGAGCAGCGCGGCGGCGACGAACGGCTGGTCGTCCTCGATCGCGTCGCCGATCCGGCGGGCGAGCGCGGCGGCGATCGGCGCGCGGGCGCGGTCGCGCTCGGCGCCGGACGGGAGCAGCCACAGCCGGTCGATCGCCTGCTCGCGGTCGCCATCGTCGCGCAGCTCGACCTGCGCGTCGGGCCACACCGGGTGGAACACCGCGGCGCCGGCGCCGCAGCCCCCGGTGGCGAGGGCGGCGCCCAGTGCGGCGATCGACACGGCGATCCGGCGGCTCATGAGGAACAAGCTAGCATCGTCGTGGCGTTCAGATGAGGTAAGGTGCGCGACGTGACTCCGACCGGCATCGTGGTTCAGAAGTACGGCGGCTCGTCGGTGGCCGACGCCGACAAGATCAAGCTCGTGGCCCAGCGCATCGCGCGGACCAGAGCGGCGGGCAAGAAGGTCGTGGTCGTGGTATCGGCGATGGGCAAGACCACCAACCAGCTGATCGAGAAGGCGAGGTCGATCAGCGAGTCGCCGTCGCGCCGCGAGCTCGACATGTTGCTGACCTGCGGCGAGCGCGAGGCGATGGCGCTGCTGTCGATGGCGTGCTCCGAGCAGGGGCTGGAGGCGATCTCGTTCACCGGCTCGCAGGCCGGCATCCTGACCAACGATCGCCACTCCGGCGCGCGGATCGTCGAGGTCCGGCCGTTTCGCATCGAGGACGAGCTCGATCGCGGCAAGGTCGTGATCGTCGCCGGGTTCCAGGGCGTGTCGTACAAGCGCGAGATCACGACCCTGGGCCGCGGCGGCTCGGACACCACGGCGGTCGCGCTCGCCGCCGCGCTGCGCGCTGACTACTGCGAGATCTGCTCGGACGTCGACGGCGTGTACACCGCCGATCCGCGGGTGGTCGACGCCGCTCAGCTGCTGGGGTCGATCAGCCACGACGAGATGCTCGAGCTCGCCGCGCAGGGCGCCAAGGTCCTCCACGACGCCTCGGTCGAGTTCGCCCGCAGGTCCGGCATCGCGCTGTACGCCCGCGCGACCAGCAAGGACGGCGGCGGCACGCGGATCGACTTCTCCACCGACCGCGAGCGCCAGGTCGCGGCGGTCGCCGGCCAGAGCCAGCTGATCCGGATCCGGATCGCGGGCGGCGCGGGCGGCGCGGCGGTCGAGCACTGCCTGCAGATCCTCGAGGCCGCGTCGATCCCGCTGACCCACCTCGATCTCGAGGGTCAGGAGCTGCGCGCGTGGTTCACGATCGCCGACGTCCCGGACTGGGGCGAGGTCCGCAAGCGGCTGGACAACGTGCTCGGCGACGCGCTGGAGCTCGGCGAGGAGGGCGCGGTGACGATGGTCGGCCACGGCATCGGCGGCAACCCCGGCATCATCAACAAGGCGCGCGCGACCGCGGTGGGCGCCGGCGTCCCGCTCAACGCGGTCAGCGTGTCGCCGCTGCGCGTGACCCTGTGGTGCGATCGGCCGCACGTCGACAACCTGGTGCGCGCGCTGCACCGGACCTTCATCGAGTAGAGTAGCGGCGTCCGCCGATGCCCAAGCCTCCGCTCGCCCGGCTGCTGCCGCACCTCGGTCGGCTCGGCCGCGCCACCCGCTGGCGCCGCACCCGGGGCCGACCGCGGGTGTGGGCGCACCGCGGCGACTCGGCGCACGCGCCGGAGAACACGATGCTCGCGTTCGATCGGGCGCGCGCGGCGGGCGCCGACGGCATCGAGTTCGACGTCCGGTTCGACGGCGGCGGCAACGTCGTGGTGTTCCACGACAGCCCGCTCGAGCGGCTGACCGGCCAGCCCGGGCGGATGGAGGACCTGTCGGCCAGCGCGCGCGCGGCGCTGCGGGTCGGCGGCGAGCCGGTCCCGCTGCTCGCCGAGGTGCTGGCCGCGTTCGATCTGGAGTTCGACGTCGAGATCAAGTCGAACAGGACCGGGCGGAGCGGGGCGCTGGTGGCCGCGACCGCGCGCGTGATCCGCGACTCGGGGCGCGCCGATCAGATCCTGGTGTCGTCGTTCGATCCGATCGCGCTGCTCCAGCTCCACTGCTACCTGCCCGACATCGCGCTCGCCTTCCTGTTCCACGACGAGCAGCCGCTGCCGCTGCGGCGCGGCTGGGTCGGCCGGTGGATCGGCTCCAGCCTCGTCCACCCGCAGACCACGCTGTGCACCGCGGAGCGGGTCAAGGCGTGGCACACCGCGGGGATGCCGATCAACGCGTGGACGGTCGACGACCGCGAGGAGCTGGAGCGGCTCGCCGCGCTCGGCATCGACGGCGTGTTCACCAACGACCCGGCGCACGCGATCGCCGTGCTGTCCGCGGTCCGCTGATGGTGTCAGCTCGTCGGCGGTGACGGCTGCGTCGACTGCGACCCCGCGGGCGGTGCGTAGCACTTGAGGACGTCGGTCGCCGAGCCGCCGGCCGCGCGCGCGTCCTGGGCGCACTGCTGCTCGTTGGTCCGGCAGGTCTGGCTCTTGTACTCGCCGCTCAGCGGTCCGAAGCCGCCGCGGATCGTGGTGGTGCTGCAGCTCTGCGGCGGGTCGCCCTCGGCGCCGCCGGTGACGGCGCACAGCGCGAGGGCATCGATCGGTTCGAATCCGGACATGCCAGGGCGCGCTGCACGGGGCGTGCCTCGCGGCGGCGGCGCGCGGCCTTGCGAAGTCGCGCAGTTGCCGTCGGCCGCGGCGTCTCCCGGAGGCCTCGGACCGTCGATCGCAGGACGCAGGTCAGCGGGCCGGCGGGGCTGGCGAGGCGGCGGCCGGCGGGGCTGGCGAGGCGGCGAGCGGCGGGGCGGCGGTCGGCGGGGCGGCGGTCTGTGGGGCTGGCGAGGCGGCGAGCGGCGGCTCGATCGTGAACCGCAGCTCGAGCGGCCGGTCGCCGCGCCGTAGCTGGGCGGTGACCTCGTTCGCGGTGCGCAGCGAGTCCCACAGCACCTGCAGCTGCTCGGGCCGCGCCACCGGCTTGCCGTTGACCGCGAGCAGCACGTCGCCGGCGACCAGATCGATATCGTGCAGCGGACCGCTGCGATCGAGCAGCTGGACGAGCTGCCAGCCGACGAAGCGGTCGCCGGCCATGCGCGGCGCGACCTCGAGCTGGCGCAGGAACGTCCCGGGGCCGGCGTCGAGCACCGCGACCAGGCGCGCGCGGGCGATCGTCCCGGTCCGCAGGCCCTTGCCGGGAGGGGTGGCGGGCCCGGACCGCGGCGCGTCGGCCGGACGCGTCGGCGCGGGCGCAGCCGCCGTCGCGGCGGGCGCCGGGCGCACCTCGAGGTCGTCGTCGAACGCGCGCGGCGCCGTCGACACCTTGGGGCCGCACGCCGCGGGAACGAGGATCGCGAGGGCGAGCAGGCCGGCGCGCATGGCCCCGAGCGTGCCGCGCCGGCGATCCGCGCGCAAGTTTGCAGCCGTGTGCTGGATGCTTCAGCACGCCGGTCCGCTATCGCCCCGCATGCGCTCGCTGTACCCGCTGCGCCTTGCCCTCGTACGGGTCTTGCTCCCGGCGGCCGCGCCACGCCTCGGAACATGGTCTCGTGCCATGGTCCGAGCCGGCAAGCCGGGGCATCATCCTCCGCGATCCCGGCGCGACGAGCGTTGTTGCTTGATACTGTACACACAAATGTGTACAGTAGGCCCGGTGAAGCGCCGTGACCTGGTTCAGCAGCTGAACTCCCTCGGGTGGTTCCCTGTTCGCCAGGGCAAGCACGAGATCTTCGGCCGTGCGGATCGGGAGACCACCATCCCGGTCCCGCGCCACGCCGAGATCCCCGAGTTCACCGCGCGCGCGATCTTGCGCAAAGCCCAGGAGGTTTGAATGTTGATCGGGACCGTAACGAAGCAGGAAGGCATCTGGTGGAGCGCGCACTGCGACATCGCAGGCATCTTCACGCAAGGCAAGAGCAGGGCAGACGCGATGCAGGCTCTCGCGGACGCGTTCGAGGACGTGGTCAACCGCGATGGGTTCAAGGCAACGGTGACCGCGCTCGATGGTGACGAGGTCAGCGTGGAGGCCTCCGATCCGGCGCTGTTGCTGGGGGTCGTGCTGCGCTACCAGCGCGAGGCGCATCACCTCTCCTTGGCCGACGTGGCCAAGCGGATCGGCGCCAGCTCGCGCAACGCCTACGCGCGCTACGAACACGGAATCTCGATGCCGAAGCTGGACACGGTGCAGGAGATCTTGAAGGCCGTGGCCCCCGAGCTCGCGCTCACCCTGGGTCCTCGCAAGGGCCCGAAACTAGCGCCTCGGGCGCCGAAGGCCAGGCGGCGCTCCGGGCGTGTCGCCTGACGTTGTCGCCGCTGGCTCCGGGCCGCGGCTACCGGCGGCGCCGTGGTCGATCAGGAGGTGGCGCGGCAACTCGGCCGTCGCGGGGCTTCGGCCGCCGCGGCCCACCTTCGCCGGGCCGGCACCAACCCGCCTGGTATCTGCTGGCCACCGGCAGCGCGTCGCCCGCGGCGCGCCAGCGATCCGTGCACGAACAGTCGCTACGGGCGACTCAGATCGAGGTTCTCCTGCTGGCACCGTTGCACGATCGCCGACTGGAGCTGCGCCGGGACCTTCGCGAACATCTCCCGGGCGGCGGCGAGGTCGTGCGCTGCGCAGGCATACGTGGCCGCGAGCCGGTACATGCGCGCACTCTGCTGGCACTGCAGGCCCTTCTTGACGAGCTGCAGCGCGGACCTGGGGAACCCGGCCGCATACTGGTTCTGCGCCTGCGCCATGAGGTCATCGACGAGCACCACATCGCAGACGTGCGCCGGTGGCGGATCGTCGTGGACCGTCCGCGCGGTCAGCTGTCCGGCCGCCGGCGTCGGAGCCGGCGGTGGAGGCGGCGGTGGAGGCGGCGGTGGA
>JBGQCL010000292.1:0-15345 GCA_041495365.1 Kofleriaceae bacterium
ACGGCCGCCATGCTGCGCGCGCCACTGCGCCAGCCGGGCACGGGTCAGGTCCAGTCGAGATCGTCCGCGCATGCATTGCCTCGCCGTCGAGGCTACGTCGCGGGGGCGCCGCCTTCACGCACGGCTACCGGAAGGACACGAAGCACGCTGGCGAGCTCGGCCGTGCGGCGATCATCCACAGAAACGGATCCACCACCTGTGCGATCGGCACGGGTGCTTCACCGCCGGTGGCACCCGGATCGCGCGCCGCGGCCGCCTTGGGGTGCTGGCCCCAGCGGTGCGGTTCTTACGGCTAGGCTTGGGGCCAGGTCGGCGCCACGCAGCGCGGCGCCGGTAGCGCGCCCTCGCCAGGCGGCCAGCACCCCGAGCTGTGACGCCGGACGGTGTCGATGCAGACGATGTCAGCTCGGGGCCAGCCCCGGCCACGACTCGGGTCGCACGGGAGTCTCAAGTAGAAAGTCGCCATAGACCCAGACCCCAGCCGCATCGTACAGCGCCGAGAGCTCTGGCCGCTTGGCGCTTTTTCTGTCCCACGGCTGCAGATCGCGATCCAGTGTACAAAACGAGACGCGCGTACCAGCCGCGTGAAGCGCTTCACCACGTACGAGAATCGCCGCAAGGATGGCGAGATCGAAGGACTGTAGCGCCAGCGAGGTATCGGCAGCGATCTGGATGCTGCGAGCCAGCGCTTGCTCGTCGAGCGCGAACACGTCGAGCGGCTCGCGGCGCAGCAGCGCAATCCTGGCCGGTGCATCCTGCCTGTCTTTCGCCGCGTACTGCTCGAACCGGGACAGCACATCAAGGGCCGCGACGGCGCTCGGGCGGTCGAGGTGGCCACCATCTCGACGGTCGCGCACGAAGTCACGGATCAGGTCAAAGTCAACGCGGGGCTGGCGGTCTGCAACCACCTTGTGCGCCTCTGAAAGGGACAGCGCCGGGACGTGCAGATGAAGCTCGCCGCGCCGCGCGCGCTCAAGCAACTGGCCGGCTTCCGGATTGTAGAATAGGGTGGGTGCGACGCGTGCAACGACCCAGTTGGTCTCAACGAAGACGTGGTGTTCCGTCATCAGGTCAATGCGCTGCGCGTCGCTCGCGCGGCCCGGTCGCACCCACGACGCCGTCTTGGATCACCGGGACGACATCCAGCAGCAACGCCGAGCGGAGTGGCTCGTCGACCGTGCCCCATCGATTCCCAAGCGACTCGAGCCAGTCCTGCACACGATCGGCGTACTCGGCTGGATCATCGCTTGCAACGAGGCCGTGCGCCAGCGCAACAGGGAACTCGCCGACCATCTCGACGTCCGGCTCCACCTTGTACCCGTAGCGGAGCAAGCGAATCACGTCCCGACCAACCAGCAAGCCAACCGGCACTTGGCTGCGACGCAGGTAGTCGCTCAGCTGCTCGGTGGCCGCCTCGAGATCGTGCGTCGGCTTGACTGCCACCACGATGAGTCGACGGTTCCTCATCGAGGAGGCCACCGCGATGTCGATCGCGCTGCTAGTTGCCATCTTGATACTTTAGCAGCAGTTGCGCGGCCACGCGTCGCGCATTTGCTACCGAGGCCGAGATCGAACGACGACGACCGAGTTTGACCGACGTCGCGCGAGCTGAGATGGCCGACGCCCGTCGGCGCTCCGTGAGTTCCTAGCCTGGACATTTCCAGAGGTTCTGGGTCGCGTCGACCGTCGTGATCGCGGCGGCGGGCCGGCGCGGCGAGCTGCTTGCGCTGGCCTGGCCAGCGGCGAGCAACCGGGCGAGGGTGTCGAGCTCGGCGATCGCCGTGGGACTGTGCGACATCACCCCTCCGGTAGGGTGTTCCGGCCTTGCGGCGGCCTGGGTCGCGCGCCGCGAGCTGGTCGACGAGCGCGCCCCCCCCTCTGTGCCAACGTCACCTGAGACAGTCGCTCCCCGATATCTTTGTACCGATGGGCGGAGAATGGTCCTCAAGACGTGCTCAAGACGTGCCCAAGCCACCCCAAGTTCCTGGTCGAGAGGTCGCCCCTGCCGAGGGCGAGCGCAAGCAGCATGAGCCGCGCGTGAACAGCGCGTCGCAGGAGTCCGTGCCGGCTCGGAGCTCCACAAGAGTGTCGGCGAGCTCGCACTGAAGGCAAGACGTGATGCGCAGCGAAGGTCGTAGGCGACGTGGCCCGTGCTACGCTTCCCGCATGGCGATGCCATCCCGAGCCGACCTGCTGACGCTCGACGTTGCGACGCGCCTCGAGCTGATCGAGGAGCTGTGGGACAGCATCGCGGATGACCCGGCGAGCGCCGCGCAGCTCCCGCTGACCGCCGGCGAGCGTGAGCTGCTCGATCAGCGGCTGCGCGAGCACCGGGAAGATCCAGCGGCCGCGCGCCCCTGGGCCGAAGTGCGCGCGGCGATCCTCGCGCGCAGATGACAAGCTCGCTCGTTGTTCGACCATCGGTGAGCCGCGATGTCGCCGAAGCCCATGCGTACCACTCGCAGTACGGCCGGGGCGACGCCTTCATGCTTGCGGTCCACCAGGTGTTCGATCGGATTGCGGAGCGCCCGCTGATGTTCCCCCTCGTGTATGGCGACGTCCGGCGCGCCTTGCTGCGCCGCTTCGCCTACTCGGCGTTCTTCGTGGTCGACGGCGACGCCGTGGTCATCCTCGCCGTGCATCACCAGCGCCGAGATCCATCGCTGCGGCCGAAGCCCTGATCGCCCAGCACCGACCTCGCCGCCGTGCTCAGCGCGCAGCACGCATGTAAGGGGGATTGCCGTTCTCACAGAACGGACCGACCGCGCAGGGCACCGCAGCGACACGCAGCGCCCGCCTGACGCGCTCACTGTCCCGGATGCCGAATCCTTGCATCGTCCCTTGATCCGCCAGCTGGCGCTCAGGAGGATGTGCAGCGTGGGCGGGTCCAAGACGGCGGATCGACGCGGACGGGGCACAGCGGCACGCGGGCGATCAGCCCAGGCCCTGGAGGCGGTGTGAAGGACGAGCGCGGCAGGGTGGCCGGGACGGAACGAAGCCCGGGCACGCCCGAGGCGCCGTCCCCTGGGATCGGAAAGCACCCGCTCGTCCAGGCCAGCGCCTTCGGCGACGCGACGTCGGAGAACACGGGCGAGCGCAGCGCAGGCCCGCGCGAGCACGCAGCCCGCGCGCCGAGCAGCATCGGCCCGGGAGGCCCGGCCACCATCCAGCAGCTGTTCGGCCGGCCGGATCCAGAAGGCGCGACCGCCTCCGCCAACGACCCGCGGATGAGCCTCGATGGCCTCGAGTCCGAGCTTGGTGGAGGCACACCGCTCGGCGGCCACGAAGCCGGCCTTGTCCAGCGTGTCGGCGCCGATCCGGTGGGGACACGGCTTCACACCGGCTCGGCCGCGGCCCGCGAGGCGGCCCGGCATGGAGCGGTCGCGTTCGCCGCCGGCAACCACGTGATCATGGGGAGCGGCGCGCCCGCCGCGGGGACGCCCGGGGGTGATGCGCTGTTGCTGCACGAGGGCGCGCATGTCGCGCAGCAGCAAGACGCCGCGCGCGATCCGGTGCAGCGCAAGCAGCCAATCGGCGCCGAGGTGTCCGCGGCCGAGGACGACGCGGGCCGCGCGGCGGGCCACGGCGCCTTCGGCGGCAAGGCTGGCAACGTCACGCGTACCGGCGTCCAGCTCCAGCGTGCACCCGCGCATGCGATGGACCAGGCGCGCTATCGCGCGATCGAGGCCAAGCTCGAGCACCTCGTCGCCGAGAAGCGCGGGCTCGTCGACGGCACTGGCCACGGCGACATGGCCGCGATCGACGCCGAGATCGACAAGCTGATCGGCGAGCTCCGCGTCGACTTCGGCGTCCAGCTCGACAAAGGTAAGATCCTCGAAGACGCGGTGGGCGGCAAGGACATGCTGGTCGTCGACGGCCGCATCGTCCTGAGCCCGTCGGGGTCGGCGCACTACATGGGCGAGCGCCTCGGCGCCCAGCTACAGATCGACCACGTGCCGCCGGGCGAGACGCTCGAGATCGGCTGGCGGTGGCGCGCGGCCGGCGGCGGCCCGCTGTATCGCTTCCTGATCGCGGCGCCGGCGTTTGCCGAGAAGACGACGGCGCGCGACATGGCACTCGACACCGCGTTCTGGGGCCTCGTGCCCGATGCGGTCGACAAGGCCAAGGGCCTCGAGATCGTCGCCGAGCTCTACGTCGGCAAGACCGACCACGCGACCAAGACGCTATCGACCGGCTTCATCGCGATGCCCGAGCGGCCGATCGGCAACGTGCAGATCGTCGGTGCGCCGGAGCGCGTCGTCCAGAACAGCCGCATCGATCTCGGCATCGGCCCGTGGACGCCCGACTTCCGCCGCTACTCGATCGACTGGTTCGTCGACGACGCCCCGGTCGCGGTCGATCAGCTCGCCCTCCGCCATGCGTACCCGGAGCTCGGCAAGCACACGACACGCGCCGACATCTACCGCGTCCGGCGCAGCTTCGGGATCCACGACAAGCAGCTCGTCACGCACGCCACCACCAGCTTCGACGTGATGACCGACGAGAAGTACGGCCACAAGTTCCTCACCGAGGTCGAGGGCTCGCCGTTCCGGCCCAAACCGGTGAGCGTCGACGACATGCTCACCTCGGGCGACAGGTCGCAGGCCGAGATCCAGCATCGGATCGATCAGGGCGGCAGCCAGCAGAAGTACTGGGAGGATCGGCAGAAGGCGCAGAAGGAGCGGCTCGCCAAGCTCCACGAGCTCGCGCCCGATCACGCGACCGCCAAGCCGCTCCCCGGTGATCCGACCAAGCTCGAGTCGGGCGGCTCGTACAGCGGGCCCGTCACCGCCGCGCTCGTGATGTCCAGCGGGGGCGGCGCGCAACCGCTGACGCTGCACTTGACGATCCACGACGTCGGCGGCGTGTGGCAGGCGCGGCTGATCGACTCGACCAGCAAGAAGGTCGTCGCCGCAAACGGCGCCGGCGCCACGCCGCTCGCCGCCTACACCAGCGTCTTCGAGGCCTGGCGGACCGAGAACGACTATCCGACGGGCGGACACGTCGTCCATCGCTTCATGCCGCCGGGCTGGGCCCTCGGCACCGGCTTCGCGACCACCACGAGCTGGAAGAAGGCCAAGGAGTGGGTCGACGGCATCCTGCAGGTCGGCGGGTTTATCGTCGGCGCGCTGCTGCTCGCCGCGCCGGACTTGACGATCACCAAGCTGCTGGGCGGCGTGCTGATGGCGGCCGTGGTCGCCCGGTCCTCGGTGGCGATCTACGAGCGGATCCGCAACGGCGGCGACGTCCTGTCCACCGAGAACATCCTCGACGGCGTGGCGATCGTCACCGCGTTCGTCGGGATCGGCGGCGGCGCCCTGCGCAGCATCGGCATCAAGGCGGTGAACCCGACGATCTACCGTGCCGGCAACTGGATGATCATGGGCGCGGTCGCAGGCGATGCCGGCACCTTCATCTACGCCAGCGCCGAGGCCGTCGCGGCCCTTCAGGTGATCCAGTCCGATCCCACGATGGACGAAGGCCAGAAGTCCGGCGAGCTGCTTCGGATCATGGCGTCGCTGTTCGTGACCGGCGCGATGCTGCTCGCGAGCAATCGCGACCTCGTGCGTAACGGCCTCAAGCCGCACGACTTCGTCCAGAGCAAGCTCGAGCCGGGCGCCAAGCCCGAGCTCGACGTCGGCGCGCGGCTCGACGCGGAGTACGAGCTGAAGCAAGCCGGCCAGTGGACCAAGGACACCTCCAAGCTCGGCGACGAGGCGCTGCTTGGCAAGCTGTTCACGCGCCGGTCGCGTCAGGAGCTCCAGGCGAGCCTCGCGAGGAAGACCGGCGCCAAGCCCGCCGCTGCCCTCGCCGACGCCCTGGGCAACGACGCATTCGTCCAGCTCCACCACGATCTCGGCGAAGACACCCTCGCCGCGCTCGCGAAGGACCTCGGTGTTGCGAAGGTCCACGACCTCCACGGCGAGCTCGGGACCTCGGAGTTCGGCTCCCTCGTCAAGCAGCTGGGGCCACCCCACATCAAGCAGCTGACCGACAGCCTCAGCGGCCAGCAGATCAAGAACCTCGTCGACGTCCTCGGAACACCGGCCCTCAAGCGCACGTCGGCGGTGCTGGCACCCGGCGAGCTGAAGAACCTCGCGCTCGCTGGCGCCGACGCGCTCAAGAGGCTCGCCTCGCTCCACGGCTTCAACCTCAAGAACCTTTCGCACCTGACGCCCGCCGAGCTGACCAACCTGGCCAAGCTCGACGTCGGCCGGATCAGCAAGCTGTCGACGCTGCCTCCCGCCGAGGTCGCCAAGGCCGCGCCGTTCACCCAGGCCACCGTCGACGCCAAGCTCACGGATCTGGGAACGACGGAGCAGCATGTCGGCGCCGAGCTCGCTGACTCCGAGACTGCACACCACCTTCGCGAGACCAACTTCGCTGACCGCGGTCTCAAACCCAACACCGGAGGAAAAGGGATCAAGCTCACCGTGGCAGGGAAGGGCGCGCCGGTATCGATCGAGGCGCCCGAGTTTGTGCGACTCGAGCCGGTCCCTGCCGGCGCATCCGGCAAGCCACCGACCACGATCACGCGCATCGAGATCGAGGCGCCTCGTAGCGACGTGGCCTCCAAGGCGGTGGTCAAAGGGGATCTCATCCGCGGCCCGACGGACTGGGAGGTCCCGATCCCCGGTTCTCCGTACCCCAAGGTATCCGTCGAGGTCTCCCCCGGTGGACTGGTCCCCTACACCAAGGTTGAAGTGCCGCCACCTGGCACGCGTGTCCAGATCAAGCCCAAGGACGTGGCCAATTCCGGCTTCGCTGGAGGCCACACGCGTGACGCCTGGAACACCGCCGAGAAGACGTATGGCGACTTCGTGACCAAGACGGGAGAGACCGGCATCAAGTTCAAGATCCCGACCTCACCGGAGGTCATCGAGGTCGCGGCGATCCGCGCGGAGGTCAAGGTCGGCGCGAAGGCGAAGCAGATTCCGGACCCCAAGACGGTCTTCGAGAAGAGCAATCACTTGAACGCATTCGAGGCGCATGCCAAACCGTACTTGGCCGCGAAGGTCGAAGCACTGAGACACGCCACGCCGAGACCAGCAGACGGAACCATCATCACGATCGATGTCCCGGTGCGCTTGACCGATGGCAGTGACGCGGTCGTGAAGGTTGAGATGCCGTGGAACTCGCATCCGCACGGCGAGCTTGAGATCACGACCTGGTGGCTAGCGGAGAGCAACTTCGCGAAGGGGAGCCTGTTCAACCCATGAGTCGCACTGTAGCCTTCGAGAATGGCCGCTTCCTCGTCTCCGACGACCCCGAACACGTGATCGGCACTGCGCTCGCGATCATCACGAACAACCGCAACCGCTCACGGATCGCCGAGAGACTTGCACCCGACGGCGACGGGTTCACGATCGACACGATCGGCACCGTGGCCCGGATCGAGACTCGCGACGATCTGCCCGAACCGTGGGACCAGGACCAGTCACTCGACCCTGAGACGACCGAACTGTGGGCGTTGTATCGCGACCGCAGCCGCGAGCCGCCACACTACCGCCGGACGTTCGTGATCGGCGGCCCGGAGCTTCGCGAGTTGGTGGCGCAAGCGCTCGGTCTTCGCGATGACAGAGCACCCGAGGAGTAGCGGTGCGTCAGGCGCCGTCGGTGATGGAAACGCAGCCTCATCGCTGTCGTAGGCGACACGGGCGCCCAGGATACGACGCGTGCGCGCAAGGGGTCGACACCCGATGGCACGCTGGGCGGCGGCGCCCCCAGAGCGATCGGCCGCTCACGCCCGTGGCGCTCGAGGCTCGGCGCGGGCGCACGGTCGCGATCCCGGTGAGGCGTTGCCGGCAATACGCCGGCGCGCCCGCGCGTTTGCCGGCGTATGCGCCTGACGCTCATCGCATCGATCGTGGCCCTCGCGGGGGCCGCGAACGCGCTGCCCAACCCGGACGCGCGGTTCCGCCCCGGCGCGAACCACCACCTCGGCGACGACAGCTTCGTCGCGCGGTTCGGGCGGTTGCCGACCACGGCCGACGACGAGCACGTGCGGATGCAGCTGCACCTCGAGTTCGTCCGTGCCTGGCTCGCGGCGCGGCCGGCGACCGGGCCCGAGCTCGCGGCGCGCCGCGCCGAGCTGCTGGGCTACCTCGACGACTACATCGCGCGCGGCGTGACGCCGACCAACGCGCACCTGCCGTGGCGCACCGCGGTGTTCATCGACGACGCGGGCGCGATCTGCGCGGTCGGATCCCTGATCGAGCGCTCGGCCGGGCGCGCGCTGGCCGACCGGATCGCGGCCGAGCACCGCTACGACTTCCTCGAGGACATCGCCGCGGCGATGCCCGAGGTCGACGCGTGGATCCGGTCATCGGGGTTCACGCTCGACGAGCTCGCGTCGATCCAGCCCGCGTACGCGAGCCCGAACACGATGCAGTGGCGGACCTGGGATCTGGTCCGCCACGCGCCGCCCGACGGGCCGTTCGAGCGCGACCGGGTCAGCGGCCAGTTCGCGCATCGCGCGATGCAGGGGCTGTGGACGGTGAGGAACGACCAGGGCGCGATCGTCGGCCGGGGCGAGCTGGTCGACGGAACCGGCACCTGGCACAGCTACCACGCCGACGGCCAGCGGCTGCTCGCCGAGGGGCCATACGTCCACAACGTGGCGCACGGCGCGTGGACGTTCTACCACCCGAACGGCACGGTCGCCGCCGAGGGTCGGTTCACGCGGGGCAAGCGCACCGGCCGCTGGCGGTTCTACACCGACACCGAGGCCAGGACGCTGCTCGCGGCCGGCTCCTTCTCGAGCCAGGGCGCCGTGATCGGCACGTGGCTGCACCACGATGCGAGCGGCAAGCTGCTGGCGCGCACGTATCCCGAGGGCCGCGCCGACCGGGTCGACGTCGTGCCGACCGCCGATGGCGTGACCCACCAGATCCACCAGTTCACCGACTGGCCCAACGGTCCGGTCGAGACCTACGACCAGGAGCTCGAGCGGCTGTCGTCGGGCGACGACCAGATCTACGTCCACACGACGGCGTACCAGGCGTACGCAGAGGATGCCGACCCGACGACGATCTATGATCCGGACGGCTTCAAGCTCGTGCACACCGCGACCGGCTGGACCGCGGCCGACTGCCACTGGTCGCAGCGGCGGATCGCGGCCGCGCACCGCGGCGACCTCGCGTGGCTGCACGACATGCTGTACGCGGACACCGCGAAGCGCTCGATCACGGTGCGAGCCGGCGAGGGTCACCACCGGAGCGTCGAGCGCGCTCCCGGCCCGATCTGCGGCACGGCGGTGCCGGTCGCCGCCTCGCGCGCCGCGAAGCTCGACCCGCTGATCGCCCCGCGCGAGCAGATGCGCGCGCAGTCACCGGCGTTCGTTCGCGACATGGTGCTCCGCATCGAGGACGGCGACGACGCGCCCGACGACCCCGCCCGCACGAAGACCGCCGCCGATCTCACCCGCGTGCTCGCCGCGTACACGATCGGCTACCTCGAGTGGCCGCACATCGACGGCCGCTTCGACCGCGTGTTCGCGACCATGGCCGGCCGGCTGCACTGGGAGTGGTTCGGGACCGAGCTCGAGGCCGACGGCTCGCGCCCGTTCGAGAACCAGCCGCCTCCCGCGCCGACGCCGCGCGGATTCGGTCGCTGATCCAGCGCTCGGTCGAGCTGGATCCCGGCCGAGCAACGCGGGAGGTGGGCGAGCGCCGTGGTACCAGCTCCGCGAGTTCTGCTAGGTTCGCCGCGTGAACAAGCTCATCGACGACGACACCGCGCGGCGGGAGCGGCCGGTTCCGTCGGACGCGCGGGGCGCGGAGTTCGGCAGCGATGTCGTCGCCGAGACCCTCCGCGCGCTCGACATTCCTTACATCGCGGTCAACCCGGGCGCCAGCTATCGCGGCCTGCACGACTCGATCGTCAACCTGCTCGGCAACGAGCGGCCGCAGATGCTGCTGTGCCTGCACGAGGAGAGCGCGGTCGCGATCGCCCACGGCTACGCGAAGGTCACCGGGCGCGCGATGGCGGTCGCCGTCCACTCCAACGTCGGCCTGCTGCACGCGGCGATGGCGATCTTCAACGCGTGGTGCGACCGCATGCCGGTGCTCGTGCTCGGCGCGACCGGCCCCGTCGATGCGACCCGGCGCCGGCCGTGGATCGACTGGATCCATACCGCCGCCGATCAAGGCGCGGTCGTCCGCCATTATACCAAGTGGGACGATCAGCCGGCCTCGGCGGGCGCCGCGAGCGAATCGCTGCTGCGCGCCGCGTGGCTCGCGAACACGGCGCCGCAGGCGCCGGTGTACGTCAACCTCGACGCGGAGATGCAGGAGGCGCGGCTCCCGGCTCCGCTGCCGCCGATCGATGCGCCGCGGTTCTTGCCCCGCGTGGCCGCGGGTCCGCCGGCGGAGGTCGTGCCGCGGGCGATCGAGCGACTCATCGCGGCCAGGCGTCCGCTGATCCTGGCCGGCCGGGTGTCGCGCGATCTCGCCGCGTGGAACCGCCGCGTGCAGCTCGCCGAGGCACTCGGTGCCCGGGTCGCGACCGATCTCAAGGTGGGCGCGGCGTTTCCGACCGACCACCCGCTGCACGCCGCCGCGCGGACCACGCTGGCGACCGACGACGTCCCGGCCGCGATCCGCGAGGCCGACGCGATCCTGAGCCTCGACTGGGTCGACCTCGCCGGCGTGGTCCAGGCCGCCGGCGGTGCGCCGGGCGCCGCGGTGATCCAGGTGTCGCTCGATCACCACCTCCACAACGGCTGGAGCATGGACCATCAGGGGCTGCCGGCGGTCGATCTGTTCATCGCGGCCGATCCGGACGCCACGGTGGAGGCGCTGCTCGGCGCGATCGGCACGCGAATCGGATCGACCGCGCCGCCGGGCCGGCCCAGGCCCGCGCAGCCCCGGCCCTCGCCCGAGGGACCGATGGCCCTGGCCGACCTGGCCGGCGTGCTGCGCCACGCGGTCGGCGTTCGCGACGTCTGTCTCACCCACGTGTCGCTGTCCTGGCATGGCGCCCTCTGGGAGTTCCGGCATCCGCTGGACTACATCGGCTCGGACGGCGGCGCGGGCATGGGCGCCGGCCCCGGGATCTCGGTCGGCGCGGCGCTCGCGCTCAAGGGCACGGGCCGCCTGCCGATCGCCGTCTGCGGCGATGGCGACTTCATGATGGGCTGTACGGCGATCTGGACGGCCGCGCATTACCGGATCCCGCTGCTGATCGTCGTTGCCAACAACCGCTCGTTCTACAACGACGAGGTCCATCAGGAGCGGATGGCGATCGCCCGCAAGCGCCCGGTCGAGAACAAGTGGATCGGTCAGCGCATCACCGATCCGGACATCGACATCGCGCAGATCGCCCGGGCGCAGGGCGCACACGGCTTCGGCCCGGCGCACTCTGGATCGGAGCTCGAGGCCGCGCTGAACGAGGCGATCGCCGCGGTCGAGCGCGGTGGGGTTGCGGTGGTCGATGCGCGGATCATCGCGAGCTACGGTGCGGCGAGCTTCACAGGCCAGGCGCGCGGAACGCCCTGACCCGGCCCGGGATCACAGACCGTCAAACAGCGTCGCAACCAGCTCCGCGCGAGACTCGATGCCGAGCTTGCGAAACGCTCGCGCCAGCGTGCCCTTGATGGTATTTGCGCTGACGCCGAGTACGTGACCGATCTGCTCGTTGGTCAGTCCCTTGGCGACCAGCAAGCTGACCTCGACCTCGCGCTCGGTGAGCACGCTGCGCAGGCGCGCCAGTGCCAGCGCCATCCACCTCAGCCGGGCCAGCTGCACGGAGATGTGCTGCCGGCGAGGTGAGACCTCGACGCCGGCGACGGTGCGTCCCGCCGGCAGCGGCGTGCCGGGCTGGGTGATCGGCGCCGGCGTGCTGGCGGTGGTGGCCGCGGCGGCGCTGACCCGGGGCTGCTCGCCGGGGACCTGCGCTTCACCGAGCAGCTGGCGCCCGCCGCCGGCGTCGCGGTGTTCGGGCTGGTGTTCGTGCGCGCCGCGCGCGACGGTCGCAGCGCAAGCCGGACGCGCGCCTCCGCGTGACCGCGTGCGTCGAGCAGGATGCGCGAGGCGATGCACAACCTGTGCAGCGACCTCGACGACGACACGGCGCTGTCGCGCAGCGCTCGTCGAGCCAGGCCATCGTGGGAGCCCCACCGTGGGGAAGCGACGCCCCAGGGTGTCACCCGCGGTGGCCACGCAGATCGTCCCGTCTTGTTCCGGCATTGCGCACTTGGCCGGGAAACCGGCGTGGCTGCCAGTTTGCACTTCGCATCGCGCATGCGTGCGCCCACCCCCGGTCTGGTTGCCGCCCTCGCGCTCGTCCTTTGCGGGTCCGCCGCGCAGGCTGCGACCGGCCAGAGCGGGAGCCGTCACAAGAAGGCGAAGCGACCGGTCGAGGCGGCGCCCGCCGCGCCGGCCGATGACAGCGCGGAGGCCGACGGCGGCACGGCCGCGCCGGCCGACGCGAAGCAGGTCGCGCTCGAGACCGCGGATCCCGCCGGTGACCGCAGCGATGACAGCGACGCGACCCGGGATGCCGGCAAGCTCGTGCGGACGGAGCCGAGGCCGGCGGACCGCGGCTGGCAGGTCTCGATCGGACCGTACCTGTGGGCCTCCTCGGTGGAGGCCAATGTCTCGCTCGGCGGCTCGCTGTCCACCGGCGTGGACATCGGCTTCATCCCGCTCGTGCAGCACGCCCGGTACGGGGCCGAGATCCTCGGCGAGGTCCGGCACGGCCGGTTCGCGCTGTACGGCGATCTGATGTACGGGGCCGAGGCCGTGAACGGCTCGACCAGCGTCGCGTCCGTGATGGTGACGCTGTCCGGCAACGCGAGCAGCTTGCTGGTCGACGGCGCGGCCGGCTACCAGCTGATCGGCGACGAGGACGCGGTGTTCTCGCTGGAGGCGCGCGCCGGGATCCGTTACCAGCGCACCGAGGTCAACGGCCAGCTCGCCATCGCGGGCTTCACCCTGCAGACCCCCGACGCGGTCGACGACGGCAGCGATGCGATCGCCGGCACGCGCGCGGTCCTGCGGCCTGCCCGCTGGGTGTTCTTCTCCGGCGTGTTCGATGTCGGCGTGTTCGGCAGCTCGAACCGGACCTGGTCGGCGTCCGCCGACGCGAACCTGCGCGTGTCGTCGCACTTCCTGGTGTCGGCGGGCTGGCGCACGCTGACCATGGACCGCGCGCAGGTCAGCCTCGCGATGCAGGGGCCGCGCGCCGCCGTGCAGCTGGTGTTCTGATCACGAGGCCACAAGGCCCCGGCGGACCTGCGGTGCCCATGCGCGCCGGACCTCGAGGACGATGGCCCCCCGGGTGGTGTCGAGCCGCACGCGAAATGCCTCGGGCGCGCGCTCGTGGCGCTCGGCGCCGCCGGGCTGCAGCACGCGGCCGTGCTCGCTGCGTTCCGCACAGCCCCCCGCCAGGACGGCCACGAGCACGAGCGAGATGCCGTGCCACCGCTGCGGCTGCGTCCGGTGTGGCACGGCGTGGCGAACGACCCGAGCGTGTTTCATGACATGACCTGCGACGATCTCGGACGGTAGCGATAGTCGACCGACACGCGCAGCCGATCGGCCGTGGTGTTGTCGAGCGCGCGGTGGACGGTGAGCGCGGAGAACACCACGACGTCGCCGGCCTCGAGATCGCCCGCCGCCCACGTCGCGTCGTCGGGAACGTCGGTGCCCACGACGCCACCGCCGGTGACGACCGGCGCGTGCGGGCGAAGCCCGAAGCGGTGCGAGCCCGGCCATACCGCGAGCGGACCGAGCGACCGGGGGCATGGACCGAGCGCGAGCCAGGCGGTCCAGACCGCGGCCGCATCCGGAAGGTACGCCGCGTCCTGATGCGGTGGGGTCGTGAGCTCGGGCGCCGAGGGCGAGACCAGCCGGCAGACGTCGCCCGCGTGCGGCTCGGGCTCGCCACCGAGCACGTCGCGCAGCACGTCGAGCAATTCGGGGGCAGCGGCCAGCGCGCGGTACGGCTCCGAGGGCAGGATCTCGCCGAGGAACGCGAGCCAGCGCGGGTCGTCCCAGCGGCCGAGGCGCAGCGCCGGGTCGGTGGTCGCGCCGCGCAGCCAGCCCCGGCGGGTCAGCGCACCGTCGACCAGCGCGCGGAGCGGTGCCAGCGTCGCCTCGCGCAGCAAGCGCGGGGCATACAGGTAGCCGTCGCGCTGCGCATGGGCGCGCCGACCGGCGGGGTCGCCCGGTGCGGGGATCAGCGGCACGAGCCGGCGCGTCATGCCAGGTCTCCAACCCCGAGTGTACCCCAGCCCCGCGGCGGTCGGCTGCGGGTGGGTCCACGAGCCATACCAGGCGTGCTATTCGACGGGGCACCATGTCCGAACCGATCGACGTCAGCGCGATGCTCAACGGCAGGCTCGGGGGCTGGAACACGGCGATGGGGCTGCGGTTCACGAAGGTGACCACCGAGGAGTGCATCGGCGAGGTCCCGATCGCCGACATCCATCGCCAACCCTACGGGATCGTGCACGGCGGGGTCCACGCCGGCATCATCGAGGCGGCGTGCTCGACCGGCGCGGCGGTCGTCGCGCTCGCGCGCGGCCAGTCGGTCGTCGGGGTCGAGAACTCGACCTCGTTCATCGCCGCGGTGCGCGACGGCACCCTGCATGTCACCGCGACGCCGGTGACCCGCGGCCGGCGCACCCAGGTCTGGCAGGCCACCATCACCAACGACGCCGGCAAGGTGTGCTCGACCGGGCGCGTGCGCCTGCTCTGCCTCGACGCCAGCACCGACCTCGCCGGCAAGCCGGTCCAGCCACCGGAGACCTGATCACCGAACGCAGCCTGCCGTCCGCGAACTCTGCTAACGTGGCGCCGACCCGGAGGATACATGGCCAGCTCCCAGGGCATCACGCGCCGCACCTTCCAGACCGCACTTGCAACCGGCCTCGCCTCGTCGCTGCTGCCGCTGCGCCGCGCCCGCGCGCAGCCGCACAAGCTCAAGGTCGGGGTGATCCTGCCGCGCTCTGGAGTCCAAGGGCTCACCGGGCAGTCCTGCCAGAAGGGCGCCGACCTCGCGCCCGGCGTGATCAAGGAGCTGCTCGGCGTCGAGCTCGAGCTGATGAACGCCGACTTCGAGTCGAACGTCGACACCGCCCGGACGCGCGCCGAGCGGCTGATCCAGGACGGTGCCCACGTCCTGGTCGGTCCGTTCGACTCCGGGGCCGCCGCCGCGATCGCCCAGGTCGCCGAGCAGCGCGGCGTGCCGCTGATCATCAACATCGCGGCGGCCCCGCAGATCACCGAGCAGGGCTACAAGTTCGTGTTCCGCAACTTCCAGACCGCCGGTGAGATCGTGAAGAACGGGCTCGATCTGATCGGCGAGCTGTTCCAGGCCACCCACGCGGCGCCGACGACC
>JBGQCL010000293.1:0-15243 GCA_041495365.1 Kofleriaceae bacterium
ACGCCAGGACGATGCCGCACCAGATCGAGAACCACGCGACCATGATGTCACCCTGCAGCAGCCGCTTGGCGAATACCAGGCTGAGGATGCCGCCGCCGATGCAGACGAAGATGATCTCGTAGTTCTGGCTGTAGAAGTAGGCCTTGGAGCTGACCGCGATGACCGGCACGAAGTGGTCGGGCGCGTCCTTGAGGATCTCCTTCCAGTGGCCGAGCTGCGGCAGGAACACGTGGATCATCCCGCTGAGGATGTTTCCGACTCCGCCGATCAAGATGAGGATGTACGCAACCCGTACTTTCTTCGTGATGCTGGTAGCCATTGTTTCCTCCGTACAGCCGATTGTCTGGGCCCCATCCCTACGTCAGCGCGCGACCCTTGCGCCTGAACCAGATGTAGAGATAGACCAGCGGACCGAAGTCGATGAACATGACGATGGCGTTCGCCCAGAACACCTGGTGGCCGAGGAAGCCGGATCCGGACAACCCGTTCCACTTGAAGCTGTCGCCGAACGCGATGCCGGTGGCCTTGAGCTGGGTCCAGCCTTCATAGGTGCGGACCATGAAGCTCCGGTCGTAGGTGATCGCGCAGTAGACCACGAGCGCCACCGCCACCGCGATGCAGGTCTTCACGATCGCCCCGGGGTTGCCGGCCCGGATCCAGCGATGTCCGAGGACGAAGCTGGCGTAGAACAGCCCGACCAGGGCCGAACAGTCGAGCCAGATCACGATCGATTCCCAGACCTGCCGGCCGGAGCCGAATGCCGGGTACTCGGGCGGCCCCGCCACCGCGACGTCCTTCAGGATGTAGACCGAGTTCCACGCCGACCAGCCGTGAAAGAAGAACATCGCCGACGGGGCGTACAGCAGCACCATCCAGAGCAGCGCTGTCATCACCGGGCGGTTGACGAACGTATCGGGCTCTCTGGCGAGCTGGCGCCTGGCGCTGAGCGCCAGCGTCTGGCCCGAGATGATACTGACACTCATGTCGAACGGGATCATGTGCTTGTGCTCCGGGAGCGCCGGGTCGACCGGCAATCGAGGGGACGGGTCATGGCACCTGGAACGCCGAGCGCCACAGCAGCGCCGTGCCGTAGGCGCATGCCAGCGCGAACGAGCCGACGGACTGCGCGATGTTGGGCCAGGTGAACGGGAAGTAGACGAACTCGATCGGCGTGCGCAGCAGGAAGAACACGGCGAGGCAGCCCGCGAGGACGAGGCCGGTGCGCTTGCCGTCGCGGAGCTGCCGGGCGGCGTAGAACGACAGACCGCTCAGCATCAGCTCGTAGAGCAGGAGATCGGCGTTGAACAGGTACAGGAACGAGATGTTGTCGATCGGCGCGCCGGCCACCACCGCGATGGCCGACGCCGGCAGCGTGGTGTGCCACTGGAACAGCCACGGCACGATGAAGTGACTGAGGGCGATCCCCAGGTAGCAGGCGCCCGCGATGGTCACCGCCAGCTGGGCGCGCTTGCGCTGGGTCTGTTCAACGCTGCTGGGCATCGCGGACATCTGCCGGTCCTTTCTGCTCGGAGGCCAGCAGGTGCTCCACGGTCCGGAACCCGTGGGCGATCAGCTTGCGGTGAAACCGGGCGCCGCCCAGCAGATAGAAGCCGATCGCCGTGGTCAGGCCCACCACCTGGTAGCGCAGGGTGACGCTGGCGACCGAGCCGCCGGGCTCGTCGCGGAACTGAACGATGTTGCCGCCGCGGAACGGCGCGCCGTCGAGGTAGACGTAGGCGATGCGCTCGTCGTCGAACGCCGTGATCTCGACCGCGACCTGCGGCCGGGTCAGGTACTGCGGCGTCGCGATCAACCGGCTGCCGATCGCGAGCGGGCCGCTGGTGACCGGCAGGGTGAGCTGCAGGTTCGGCGGGAGCAGGGTCAGGAACTCGCGGCAGAACCGGGCGGCGACCACGGTCCGGGGATGGGCGAAGAAGCACTCCTGCTCGATGCTGTGGACCTCGTCCTCGGGGCGGAACCGGGCGATGGACAGCCGGAGGACTGCATCGCGCTGCTCGGCGGAGACCGCGGGGGTGGCCGGCGCGGTCATGCGTACCCGTTGCTGCGGAACCACGCGACCGCCTCGCCGACCGCGTCGATGACCTGCACCTTCGGCCGGCCGAGCGCGGTCCAGCTCGCGCTGCAGTCGACCGCGGTGGGCTGGCACAGCAGGTCGATCCCGGCGCGCATCGGGATCGGGGCGCGCCGGCCGAACGCGGCGAGCGCCAGATCGCCGATCGCGCCGGCGGCCCGCAGCGCGACCGCCGGTGCGGTGAGCCACGGGCCGCGGCGCCCGGCCAGCTTCGCGACCGCGCGGCCGAGGTTGCGGTAGGTGATGTACTCGGCGCCGAGCACGTAGCGCTCGCCGGCCTGGCCGCGCTCGAGCGCCACGACCACGGCGTCGGCGGTATCGGTCACCGAGATCCAGGTCGCACCGGCGGCCGGCACGACCGGCATCCGGCCGCGCAGCAGCGCGCGCACCACGCCGCCCGGCATGTTGGGACCGCGGTCACCCGCGCCGACCACGAAGCTCGGACACAGCACCACGGTCGCGAGCGAGGCGCCGCCGGCCGCCACCGCGCCCAGCTCGGAGTCGAGGCGCGACCTGACGTAGGGGCTCCTGTCCGCGAGGTCGGGGCGCAGCACCGTCCACATCGAGGTCACCAGGACGCCGCGGCGGACACCGGCGGCGCGCGCGGCCTCGAACAGCCGGATCGTGTCGTCGACGTTGACCCGGCGCAGCTCGTGCCCCGGATCGCGGCGGCGGAGCACCTTGCCGCTGATCCCGGCGAGATGGATCAACCCGTCCATGCCGGCGCAGGCCGGCGCGGCCGCGCCGAGCTCGCCGCGCGCGACCTCGACCTCGGCGGGGAGCCGCGACACGTCGCTGGTCGGCCGCGCCAGCGCGCGAACCTGGTGGCCGCCGGCGAGCAGGCGTGACACCACGTGGGATCCGATGAAACCGGTGGCCCCGGTGACGAGGACTTTCAAGTCAGGCTCCTTGGCTTCGGCGCGGTGACGGCGCGACGATCGGCAAGCCCGCGGGCGCGGGGCGTCGCGCCTCGGGCGGGGGGCACGGCGATGGCCATCGCGGCCGCGCGCCGATCGGGTGTCGGGCGCGTGGGTCACGCGTTCGCCTCGAGGTGCTCGACGATGAACGGATACACGTCGCGCGCGGCGCGCTTGCCGAACACGCAGTCGCCGTGGCCGTAGCCCGCAATGACGCGGCGCTGGTAGAACCCGGCGCCGTTGGCCTGTGACAGCGCCGCCAGGCTGTCCTCCGTGCCGCGCGGCAGGAAGCACGCGTTGTCGGCGCCGTGCAGCAGCAGGACGGGGAGCGCGAGGCGAGGCAGGTGGTCGAGGTAGGCGTCGGATCCGTCGGCCGCGACCAGGTGCCCGGCGCGCACCAGCTGCGCGAGGTGCTCGAACGCGGTGATCGTGGCGTCGCCGAACAGCTCGTGCAGCGCGTCGTGGGTCGCGGCGTCGAGCTGGTCGTGCTTGTACTGCGGCCCGTAGAGGAAGGCGATCCGGTGGCAGATCTTGCTGCTGCAGTGGTCGGCGAACGCCGACGGGTAGAGCTTGAGCACGCCGTCGAACAGCCGGGCCTTCCAGTCGGCGTGGCTATCGACGTACGCGGTCAGCGACTTGACCCCGAGCGCGTCGAGCAACTCGGGGACGTGGAGCCCGGTCTTGATCCGGTCGAGCGCGGGCGTCGCGAGGTGGGTCGCGACCTGCGACAGCACCGCCGAGCGCACGCCGTCGAGCCCGGCCAGCATCGCCATGGTGAAGGTCGCCGCGCCGAAGCCATGCGCCACGACCTGGACGGTGTTCGCGCCGGTCTGGGCGCGCACGTGCGCCACCGCCGCCGGAAAGTCCTCGCGGGCGATGTCGTCGGCCGAGTAGCGCTGCAGGTGGCCGGGCAGGGCGATGCTCGCCCGGTAGTCGAGCAGCCAGACGTCGTGGCCGCGCTCGAACAGGCACTCGAGCAGGTTGGTCTCGATCGTGTCGAGCGCGAACGTCTGGCTCGACGCGCCGAGGTCGTGCGCGAGCACCACCGGCCCCCTGGCGCCGCCGCGATAGCGGGTCAGCCGCAGCGCCGTGCCGCCGCGGGTGGCCAGGTCGTGGACCTCGGGCGGGGCCGCGCGCAGCGCGCGCTTCTTGCGGGGCGGCGCGTCGGGGTTGAACGCCGTCGAGCCCGCAAACACACCGCCGTAGATGCCCCACAGGTTGCGCGCGAAGTACGTGCCGAGCCGGGCCACCGCCGCGAGCCGCTCGGTCGCACTACGCCCGTTGATCGCGCGCGCGGCGCGCAGCAGCTTCAGGAAGTCGATCGGGGAGATGTGCAGCACGCCGCACCCCAGGATCGCGCCTCCCGGCGCCGCGCCCTCGCTCACCGTGGTGTAGAGCGTGGTGCAGTCGGACCAGACGTCGAGGCCGGGATCGTCCTTGATGTACTTGTTGCCCTCGAACCAGTAGTGCTTGCCGTCGGCCGCGGCCATCTTCATGCGGTAGCGCATGTTCTTGCCTGCGGGATCCTGGGGGTCCCGGGCCAGCAGGGTGAACCGGCCATCGGTGACCGTCAGCGGCTGGTCGGACAGCGCCGGGGCGCGCACCGTACCGACCATGCGCGACTGGTAGTTCTCGTCGCTGGTCAGCGGGTCGACGTCCTCGGCCACGATGGTCAGGATGAACTCGAACGGCGAGCCCGCGGCCTTCCCCGCCGCCTCGGCGCGGCGGAAGTCGTCGAGGGTGGCGGGCGAGCGGACGGTGGTCGAGAAGTGGCCGGCCATGCGCTCGGTGAACTCCACCCCCACCGTACCGATCGGACGGCGTGGGCGCGGGGCCGACGGCAGCGTGTAGTCGATGGTCCAGCCGTGATCGTCCGCGATCAGCGCGCAGGCGCGCTCGGCGAGCGCCGAGATCGTGAGCAGCGGGTTGCAGCCGAGCGAGCGCGGGACGATCGAACCGTCCAGGACGTACAGCCCGTCGTGGACGGCGGTCCCGGCCTGCCCGGCGTACACCTGCCCCTTGTGGTTGACGGCGCCCTTGTCCGCGTCGTCGCCCATCACGCAGCCCCCCAGCGGGTGCACGGTGACGAGGTGGTGCTTGAACAGGTCGGTCCACAGCGGGCTCCGGACGAACGTGCCACCGAGTGCCTTGGTCGCCTCGATCAGGCGCTGGTTGACCCGCTCGAACAGCGGCTCGTCGCCGATGCCCGGCCAGCGCAGCTCGAGGCGATCGTTCACGAGCGCCATGCACCCGCTGCTGCCCTCGTGGCTCATGACCAGGTAGGTCTGCGTGTTCTGCATCGCGCCGTGGTATGCGCCGCCCACCAGGCTCACGGCCTCGCGGGCGCCCTCGGACAGCTTGTCGGCGATGCCCTCGTCGGTGTCGATGCCGATCAGGTCGGCGCTCGCCGCCAGCGGCACGGGGAGAAAGGCCGCGATCGGACCGGGGAGTGCGCCTTCCTCGATCAGCATCCCGTGATCGGCGTCCGGGGTGCCGCGCAGATCGATGCACGACGTGATGCACGGGCCCACGCCGTCGCCGATCTCGCCGTCGGTCTGGTGCTTGGGTTCGCGGTGACCCCACCCGATCGCGTTGATCCGCTGGTCGCAGTTGTAGGCGAAGCCGAGCACGTCGCCGTTGCCGGTGAACCCCTCGCCGACCCGGGGCGACGCGGCCAGCCCCGTGGCGCGCGAGCGCAGCAGGATCTCGGTCGAGCCCAGGGTCCCCGCCGCCAGGATCACCAGGTCGGCCGTGACCGCGTCCTCCGGCGCGTCGAACAGCTCGCGCCGCGCGTCGAGGATCCGGTAGTGGACGGTGTACTTGCCGTCGGCGTTGCGCGACACCCGGCGGACCTCGACGTCGGTGAAGATCTCGGCGCCGTGGTTGACGGCGTCGGGGAGGTAGTTCATCAGGGTGGTGTTCTTCGCCCCGTAGTTGCACCCCGTGACGCAGTCGCCGCACTGCGAGCACGCCGCCTGCGCCACGCCGACGTGGTTGATGCCGCCGGGGGGCTCGGTGAACGCAACGTTGAGTTCGATCCTGTGGAACGGCGCGCCCATCGCGGTGGCGGACTGCTGCTGCGCGTCCAGCTTCCTCAGCTTCACGCGGTCCGGCACCGGCGTGGGCTTCAGCATCTCGTGGGCCAGCCGGTAGCCGGCCTCGAGCCGGGTCGCCAGGTCGTCGCGCACCTGCCTGGGCCAGCGCGGGTCGTCGAACAGCCGCGCGTCGGCGCGGATCGAGACGTTGGCGTTGATCAGGGAGGTGCCGCCGAGACCGCAGCCGACGAGCACGTTGATATCGTCGTAGAACCGCATGTCATACAGGCCCTGCGGGTTGAGCCGGCCCTCGCAGGTGTCGGCTTGCATCTCCGAGACCGCCTCGTGCTCGGTCTGGGGAAACTCGCCGGGCTGACGTTCTCGGCCGCGCTCGAGCAGGCACACCTTCTGGCCGGCGCGCGACAGCCGGGACGCCGCGATGCCGCCGCCGTAGCCGGAGCCGACCACGATGACCGGGTAGTGGTCCTGGAGATCCTCGATCGGAGATGACAGGCGCGTGTAGTGCGGCATGGGACAAGGCCTCGGGGTCCGGCTACCCGGCGTGAACGGTCATCCTGCGCGGCTCCCCGGCCGCAGCGATGCCGGGTCGGGCGGCGGTGACGCCTGCGCAGATCGCTGGTGGTGAGGGCGGTGCGGCAGCGGCGGCGACTGGTAGACCACGCTGCCGAGCGGGGCGACCAGTCGCGCGACCCAGGTGAACAGGCGCGACCGGGGGCGAGGCGGGAACGCCGGGCTCACGTTCGCGTGGTTGAGCAGCGCGAACACGGTGTTGGTGAAGCCGTAACACTCCTCCGCGTTGTCCCAGAACTCGATCAGCGGGCGAGTCACGTTGCGCCAGTCGGGGTACACGGAGCCGTCACCGGCGAGGTCGATGGTCGGCTTGCCGAACACCTGGATCGCCAGCTGCATGTAGCGGCTCACCCTGGGGTCGAGGCCCATCTTGCTGGCGCCCACCCAGTCGACCGCGACGATGTTCTCGCCGGCGATCACGGTGTGGGTCGGATTCGGATCCTTGTCGGCGAAGATCCCGAACGGCCCGTCGGCCCCGATGAAGGCATCGACGATGCCGAAGTGCACCGGGAAGGCGACCAGCGTGTCGATCGTCGGATAGTAGATCTCGCGCTTGTTGTGGTATTCGCGGATCTTGTCCTGCAGCGGCAGCGTGCCGTAGATGTTCTTGAGGCACAGCGTGTACCACGCCCAGGTGTGGGTCTTGTTCTTCGCGAACGAGATCCGGAACTCGGCGTCGCGCCAGGTCCGCCCGACGAAGTGATCGCCGAGCGGTCCGTCGAAGCGATGCGGGACCGACTCCTCGGTGAGATCGGCGATCCGGTAGCGCTCGCGCGGCTGGTAGCCGACCACCTCGGCGACGTGGACGACGCCGCGGTCGAGGAAGAAGTTGCCGTACGCCGATTGCGCCTCCACGACCGCCAGGTTGACGAACCCGCGCGCGCGCAGCCAGTCGACGAGATGCTCGACCAGCTCGGGGTCGGTGAACGTCGAGCGGTCGTGCTCCGAGTACATGAACATCAGGTTCGGCTTGATCGCGATGGCCAGCGCCTCCGGGGTGCGGCCGGTCTGGGCGAGCCGCCGCGCGAGTGCACCCGCCAGGTCCGCCCGCTCGAGCACCTCGTCGAGCAGCGCGAGCTTGTCGTCGCCGCGCACGCTCACCACGCGGTGCGGGCGATCACCGCACCACATCGGGTGGTCGGGCCGGTGCCGGTACATCTGCGGCTCGTGGAAGTAGCGCCCGCGGGCGACCAGGGACTCGCGGACGAGGATGCCGGATAGACCGTAGTGCACCAGCACCTCCAGCGGCCACGAGCCGAGCACCAGCCAGGCTGGAGGCAGGCCGCCCGGCGCGGCGAACGTCCACAGCCCACTCCGCGATCCGGCGAGCTCGGCCGCGCCTCCGACCAGCGCGCCGGACAGCAGCACCGCCACCAGGCTCGCGGTGTTCATCCGCAGCGACAGGTAGACGCAGATCACCGCCTTCACCGCGTAATACGGCCAGAACCCGTCGCCGCGGCGGGCGTCGCCGGCCAGCGCCAGGAGCAGCCCGAGCACCGCCAGGATGATGACCGGGTTGATCGCGCGCGACGGCCGCCGGATGACCTTCCGGATCAGCGAGCCGATCAACGTCTGGGTCAGGCCGTACGCGACGAGCGACGCGAGCACGAACGTGAACGGGACGAAGTAATACGTGTGGTGGGGCGGACCGTAGCTCCACTGCGCGCCCAGCGTCGCTCCGACGACCTGGGTGAGGTAGCCGCCCGCGCCGGCGATCACCGCCAGCACGGCGAGCCGCCGCGGGGTGATCTCGAACGCCGCGAAGTACCCGGCCGCGGCGGTCATCACGACCGCGAACAGCGCGAACGACAGCGAGATGGTCCCGGCGTAGCCCTCGGCGAACAGCACCACTCCGCCGGCCACCATGACCGCGGCGAGCAGCACGAGATTCGTGCGGTTGAACGTGGTCTGAACGATGTGATTCATGGCGCCGACGCCCTGGATAGACTGTCGTCCGACGAATTCTTCCCGGAGAACCGGCCGCCGCCGGATAAACCGTTCGAACCGTTCGAACCCTCGAGCCCAGCGACCCCACGCATCCCTGTTCCTCCTGCACCCGGGTCTGTCCGGACCCGTACCCTGACCAAACCGTAACAACATACGTCAACCCGAAGCATGCGTCAAGCACCCACGGGTGCTCGCGAACACGCATGCCGTCCGATCGCATGGCACGACCTGCCCGCGATCCGGAGTCACCGGGGAATGGCACGTCGTGCGCGACAATCCACGCCCGCGCCTACAGCAATCGCAATCTGCGGACCTGGTAGTTCTGCGCGATGGTCGTGAGCGCATCGCTCGGCGCTTGCTCGCCGTGTGCCCCGAGGACGTCGAGGATGCGCGACGCCTCGCGGACGCGACCGTCCGGGGTGTCGCGATACAGGCCCATGCCGGACGCGCGGGTCGCCGCGGTGGTCGCGCTCTCCCGCAGCCGCGCGGGGGGGGCGCCGCCATGCGCCGCCACCAGGAAGTCGACGTACGCGGTCTCGAACGCGGCGGCGCGCTGCTCGAACGCCTCGAACCGCGCGGTCTCCTGGTAGGACACGATCTCCCGCGCGCTGGGGCCGAGCAGCGGTGCGTAGCGCTTCTCCCACGCGACCCGCAGCGGCGCGATCCGCGCGCGCAGCATCGGCGGCAACGCCTTGGCCGAGGCCGGGTCGGTGAGGCTCGGCGCGAGGCCGTTCGCCGACGGCACCGCGACCCAGTATCGCGCGTGGGTCAGCACCGCGTCGTCGAGCGCGAACACCGACAGGACGATCGCGTCGCTGGCGAGCTCGGGGGCTGCCTCCAGGGCGAGGTCGAACGCGGCCCACGCGCCGATCAGCCGGTTCGCGGCGGCGGTCCGCGCGGCCCGGGCGGCGCGCGCGGCGACCGGCTCGGGGCCGCGGCCGGCATGGCTCAGCGCGGCGCGCAGGTCGGCGTGCGCCGCGAGCATGTCGAGGTAGGCCGCGGTCGAGGCGCGGTCGAGGTCCCGGATCATCCGGTCGAGCTCGACCACGCGAGTGAACTGTGGGGTCTCACCGGCGCGCGGGGCCAGCGAACCCGCCCGGGTGAGCTCGTCGATGCTCGGCCCGCGCGGGTCGTGCACCGGGTACGGATCGGTGAGAAACCCCGCGATGTAGTTGCGTGCGAGCGGGGCGAGCAGCGAGGGCGCAGCGCTGCGCAGCGCGGCCGCGCACAGCCCGGCGGCCTCGTACTCGTCATCGCGCGAGCCCCCGACCTGCCACAGCACGTATGCCTTCGCGATCATCACGTCGGGGTCGGTGGCGCCGATCGCGGCCTCGACGTCCGCGACCTCGGCGACGAGGCCGGCGAGGCCGGGCTCGGTGTGCAGCTGGCCGGGCCGGGTGAACAGCGAGTGCAGCAGCGCGACCTTCTTCATCTGGCCGCGGTACCCGGCGAGGGCGGTCGGCTGCGCGAGGATCTCGAGCTGTGATTCGCGGTAGCGCGCCTCGGTCACGTCGAGCGCGTCGGTCGCGGCGTTGAACGCGTCGACCTGGTCCTCGAGCTGCTTGCTGGCGCGGTCCTGCGAATCGCGCGGCAGTTCCCCGGCGAGGAAGTAGAGCAGCAGCGCGCCACCGCCGGCGAGCGCGAGCTGGGGCACCAGGCGCGTGAGGCTCTGCCGCCCGATCGCCCTGAGCCGCGGCGTACCGCGCTCGTTCGCGGTCGCGACCGCATCGGCGAGCTCGCTGAACAGGCGCCATGCGACGAACGCGATCAGGCCGACCAGCCCGATCAGGGCGGCGATCCGCACCAGCATGCCCTCGAGGCTGAGGCTCTGCTTGGTCGCGATCACGTCGAGGTTGCCGATCCGGCGCCCGGCGATCTCGTCGGCCTGGTCCAGGCGCTGGCGCGCGGCGTCGTCGGCCTGCTGGATCGACGAGCTGACCACGAGCTGCAGGTCGTTGATGTGCGCCCCGAGGATCTGGTCGACGTGGGTCAGGTTGGCCGCGGCGGCCTCGTCGAGCTGCTTGATCAGCGCATGTCCGGCCTGCTCGGCGCGATCGAGGATCTTCACCGCGTCGGACTCCAGGCGGCCGATCACGAGGTCGATGCGGTCCATCGCATGGTCGATCGTGTGATCGGCGGTGACCTGGATCTGCAGGATGCGCGCGGCGAGGCTGTGATCGATCTGGGTCACCGTGTCGCTCGCCGCCTTCGTGATCACCACGCCGGCGTGATCGAGGTTGCTCGCGATCTTCTGGTCGAGGTCGGCGATCAGGCGATGACCGGAGTCCTCGACGCTGTGGATCACCGGGGTCGCGGCCGACTCGATGAACCCACCCGCCGGCGCGCCCAGCACGCCGCCGATCGCGCGGCCGGCGGCCGCGAGCTTGCTCGCCACGGCCTTGAGCGGATTCCACGCCTCGGCGCGCGACGCCGGGATCGCGAGCAGGCAGATCGCGACGGCCAGCGCGCGGCTCATGGCGCCACTCCCGTCGAGCGCGACGCGTCGTCGGCCGGAGCCGGCGCGGCCTCGTGGTTCGCCGCGGCCGGCGCGATCACGAAGCGGTCGACCAGGCGGGGCACCGGGCGCCGCGCCGTCGGATCGTCGATCCCGATCACGTAGCCGGTGAGCGCATCCCGGGTGACATGGAACCGGATCCACTGCTTGCACGCCGTGGCCCGCGCGGTGATGCCGGCCTCGTTGTTGTACCCGCTCCACGCCCCGCAGGTCAGGAGGTAGAACCCGAACTGCATCGGCACGACGAACCCGCCGACCAGCAACGCCAGCACGGTGGTCGACCAGTCCTGCGAGGCCGGGCCCCACGGACCCCAGTACAGCACCGCGATCGCGCCGAGACCCTGCACCAGCCACAGCGCGGTGAGCAGCACGGCCGGGGCGCGGCGATACATCACCTTCCCGAGCGGCGCGAACGCGATCAGCATGGCGGCGATGGTCACCGCCGCGACCAGCCAGCCGCGCGAGATCAGCAGGTACGGCAGGACGAGCTGCATCGCGGCGTGCGCGAGGCCCAGCACACCAAGGCCGATCCGGGGCAGGCGGCCGGGCAGGTCGTCGGCGCCGCGCAGGCTGGCAAACAGCACGAGCGCGATCACGAACGCCGTCGCGCAGACCATCCACAGCGACGTCCCCGACAGCGGGTCCATGTCCGGGAGGTAGGGGTGCACCACGATCGGCAGGGCGACCGCCAGGATCGCGCCGAGCGGCGCGATGAACACCGTGAGCTCCCACAGCCGCTCGATGAGAGAATTCGCGACCGGCGCGCCCCCGCGGCGGGCCTGCTTGCCGCAGTGGATCTTCCGGCGCGCCAGGTGCCTGGCCAGGATGAGCGAGCCCACGCACAGGCCGAGCGACGCCGCGACGCACAGGGTCCACAGTGCCGGATAGCGCAGGTCTGCCAGGCGCTGCGGCCAGTGACAGAAGAACAGCCATGCCAGCCCGGCGCCGAGGACGTACAGCATCCCCGCGTTGATGACCTTCAGCGGGTTGACCAGCGCCGCGGCCGTCCGCTTGCGCGAGTCGCGCGGGTCCGGATACTTGATCGCCGACGCGAGCGTTCCGCACGAATGCTCGGTGGGGTGGGTGAACGCGCCGCCTCCGCCGCTGACCACGGTCGCGATCGGGGTCGGGATCACCGGCCCGGGCCCGGTCTGGCCGTTGTACCGCGCGTAGTGGTGGTCGTCCCCGGACAGGTGCAGGCGGCAGCTGCCCGGCGGCGGCAGATCGCCGCCGGAGTCGGGCGTGAACGCCGGATCGAACGCGGGCACCGGCGCGGCCGGGTCCGGGGCGAGCAGCTGCACGTACGCCTTGCGCTGCTTGTCCTCCGGATCGGGATCGACGAGCACGCGGTTGAACGACACCGGCGGCGTCGGCGTGCACAGGATCAGACGCTCCGGCACGGGGCCGTCGCGGAAGTACATCCGCTGGCGATAGTCGATCCCGTGGGTCTGCAGGTCCACGCCCCACAGCTGCCAGCCATGGGGGAGCAGGATCTTGATATACGACGCTTCCTGGGTGCAGTGAAATCCGGTCAACCCGAGGACGCCGGCCGCGCCATGGGGATAGGGCTTCCGGAACAGCCGGTTGAATCCGACGAGGTGATCGTAGTAGTCGTGATTGCCCGGGATCGCGAAGATCGGCCGCGACTTCTGCGCCTCGCAAGTGGCGTGCGAGGTGTTGAGCGGCCCGACGAAGCGCTGCCGCAGCGTGACCTCGTCCGCGACGTGGTAGGCGGTATCCCCGCCGACGAACAGGAACGCTCCGAGCGGCAGCTTCGGGTGCGTGCCGCCGAGCGAGTCGGCCGCGAACGCGTGGCCGAACTGGGTGGCGAGGGAGCGCATCACCTGCGGGTCGTCCCCGGTGTCGGCGATGTAGTCGAACCACAGCTCGTCGCCGGCGCTGAGATCGGCGACCGAGGCCTGGGACATCCAGTCGCGCAGATCGAGCTCGTTGGCGACGAAGCTCCTCGCGATCAGGAGCAGCTTGCGCAGCAGTCCGGCGCCGAGCAGCCACTTGACCGCGGCGTCGGCCGCCACATCGTCGTCGGCCGGGGCGTCGGCCGCGGCGTCGACCACGCTGGGCACGGTCATGCCGGCCGCTGGCGTGGCGAGGGGAATCCGCTTGATGCCGGCCTCGGACGCCGACGTGTCCGCCGACCTGTCGTCCACGGGCACCGCGTGATGTAGTTCTGCATCCGACGAGTCACTCTCGACGCCCATGGGCCCTCCATCACGCTCACGTCACCCTCCGCGACGTGAACCGGTGCAGCGTAACGAGGTGGGCCAGAGCTGGCAACTGCAATCGTACGCCCGGGTCACACGGATCGCGACCGGGCAACCATTGCAGGCGAATTCTGCCCCGGCAGCGTCACTGCCCGGGCGCCCGCCGCGCGCAGCAGGGGTGTCATGCTACAGCGGGCCCGCTGGCCGGCGCCGGGCCGAGCTGCCATGATGTCGCCCGCGTGACCGCGCCGAAGATCCGCGTCGAACATCGCGAGAGCCTGGCCTTTGCGCTGAGCGAGGCCGCCGAGCTCGAGCACGGCCTGCTGTGCTGCTACCTGTACACCGCGTTCAGCATCGGGCCGCGCTGCGAGCGCCGCCACCGCGCCGAGCAGGCCGCGGCGATCGCGCGCTGGCGCGCGGAGATCACCGACATCGCGCGCGACGAGATGATCCACCTCGCGCTGGTGTCGAATCTGCTCAACGCGATCGGCGCGGCGCCGCACTTCATGCGGCCGAACTTCCCGGTCGCGTCGGGTTACCACCCGGCCGGCATCGTGGTGTCGCTCGCGCCGTTCTGCCTGTCGACGATCCAGCACTTCGTCTACCTGGAGCGGCCCGAGGACGTGGTCGAGCGCGAGGGCCAGGGCTTCGCGCGCCGGCCCTACACCCGGATCGGCCACGCCGGGAGGCTGGTGCCGAGCGGGCAGGACTACTCGACCCAGGGCGACCTCTACCGCTGGATCCGCGACGGCTTCGCCCACCTGATCGAGCTCCACGGCGCCGCCCAGGTGATGTGCGGCGATCCGCGGCTGCAGGTGACGTCGTCGCAGCTCGGCCTGCCGGGCATCACCGCGGTGACCGATCTGGCGTCCGCCGAGCGCGCGCTCGACACCATCGTGACCCAGGGCGAGGGCGCGCCGCACTGCCCGGGCCACTCGCACTACAGCCGGTTCCTGGCGATCCGCAGCGAGCTCGAGGCGGTGCTCGCCGCCGACCCGGCGTTCGCGCCCGCGGCCGGCGTCGCCTACAACCCGGTGATGCGGCAGCCCGCCAACCCCGAGGGGCTGATGTGGGTCGACGCCGAGCCGGCGGCCAGCGTGCTCGACGTCGCCAACGCGATCTACTCGTTCACGCTGCGCGGCCTGGGCGTGCTGTACTCGCCGGTCGCGCTGGCCGACGAGCCGCGCGCGCTCGCGCTCGAGGCGGTCAATACGGGGATGCGCGGCCTGACGCCGATCGGCGAGCTGCTGACCGAGCTGCCGGCGCGGCGCTCGGATCCGGCGGTGCGCGCCGGCGTCAGCTTCGCGATGTCGCGCTCGCTCCACCCGCTGCCCGAGCCGCGCGCGGCGCTGCGCACGCTGTACGAGGCGATCTCCGCGGTCGCCGGCGGGATCCGCAGCCACGTCGTGCCGCTCGACGCCGGCCAGCTCGCCACCGCCGAGCGGTTCGACGATCTCGCCCATCGCCTGGAGCGCGCCGCCGAGCGGGCCACTGCGGTCAGCGCCGCGGTCCCGGCGGCGGAGGTGGCGGCCGCGCGGGCTCTGAAGGCCCCCGTTTCGTCCACGCGGGTCGCAGCGCCCGGCGGCACGGGTGAGATCGAGGAGGCGCGCGGCGAGCAGCTCGTGCTCCGGTTCGAGGCCAGGCGCTGCATCCACTCCCGCCACTGCGTGCTCGGCGCCCCGCGCGTGTTCCTCGCCAACGTCCAGGGCCCGTGGCTGTACCCCGACGAGATGCCGGTCGAGAGCCTGGTCCACATCGCGCGCAGCTGCCCGTCGGGCGCGATCACCTACCAGCGGCTCGACGGCGGCGCCGACGAGCCGGTCCCCGAGGTCAACGAGCTCCGGCTGCGCGAGAACGGCCCGTACGCGGTGCGGGCGGACGCCGAGCTCGCCGGGCACGGCCGGATGCTCCGCGCGACGCTGTG
>JBGQCL010000294.1:0-15194 GCA_041495365.1 Kofleriaceae bacterium
CGGCCCAGGCCGGCGCGCTCGCGAGCTGGCGGATCGGCCGCGAGTGGCTGGTGCTCGCCGACGCCCACGCCGGCCATCGCGACGTCCGCTCGGCGTCGATCGCAGGCCCGATCGCGTGGCCCAAGGTCGTCTCGATCACGTCGTTCATTCGCGTCCAGTGGAGGTACCGATGACCCGTCGCACCCCGCGTGTGGATCCCGTCACCCTGCTCCGCTTCCTCACGACCGCGGCACCGATCGTAGCCCTGGTCGCCGCGGCGATCGCCCTGGCGATCACGGCAGCGGGCTGCGATCTCGGCCGGCTCGACACGCCGGCCGGCCCGGCCACCATCGCCGGGCCGTCGAACGCCTGCTCCGGCGCATGCCATGGCGAGGGCGACCAGCTCGCGCCGCCGCGCGACACCGCCGGCCGCACCGATCTGGCGTCGATCGGCGTCGGCGCGCACGCCCAGCACCTCCAGGCGTCGACCTGGCACAAGCGGTTTGCGTGCGAGACCTGTCACGTCGTTCCCCAGCAGGTCGGCGACCCCGGCCATATCTTCAAACCCGGCCCCAGCGGCCCGATCAAGGATCCGCTGCCCGCCGAGGTCGTGTTCACCGGGCTGGGCACCGGCGCGACCTGGGACCACCAGGCCGCGACCTGCACCAGCAGCTACTGCCACGGCGACACGCTGCACCAGATCGATCCGGCGACCCATGCGACGGTCAAGGGCGCCGGCGGCGCGATCACCCAGCCGGTGTGGACCCAGGTCGACGGCACGCAGAGCAAGTGCGGGGCCTGCCACGGCACGCCGCCGCCGGCGCCACACCCGCAGAACACCGACTGCGGGCTGTGCCACCCGTCGATGAACCCCGGTGACTTCGCGGCCGGCAAGATCTCGTATCCCGAGCTCCACATCGACGGCGTGGTCGAGGTGACATCGACCCAGCCGTGCGACAGCTGCCACGGCTCGGGCGGCAACCCCGCCCCGCCGCGCGACGCGCACGGCAACACGCAGACCACCGCGGCCGGGGTCGGCGCCCACGCCCAGCACATGACGACGTCGCCTGCGTGGCACGCGCCGATCGCCTGCAACGAATGCCACCTCGTCCCGGGCAGCTCCACCGATCAGACCCACATCGACCAGATCGACGAGGTCTACCTCGATCCGACCGTCCAGGTGCCGGGCTCGCTGCTGCCCGGCGGTGGAACCGGAGGCAAGCTCCAGGTCCAGGGGGCGGCATGGAATGCATCGGCGCTGACCTGCGCGGGGACCTACTGCCACGGCGGCGGCAAGAGCCCGCTGACCGGCGGCGCCGCGATCTCGCCGAGGTGGACCCAGGTCGACGGCACGCAGAGCGCGTGCCAGTCGTGCCACGGCATGCCGCCGCCGGCGCCGCACCCGGTCGACAGCGACTGCGGCAAGTGTCACCCGACGATGACGCCGGGCGACAACAAGACCGTTGCGTATCCGGCCAAGCACATCGACGGCAACGTCGACGTGATCAACGACCAGCCGTGCGACTCGTGCCACGGCTCGAACGGCAACCCGGCGCCGCCGAACGACACCACGATGGGCACGTCGACCGGCCTGCGCGGGGTCGGCGCGCACCGCAGCCACCTCGACGCGTCGACCTGGCACAACCAGATCACCTGCGACCAGTGCCACAAGGTCCCGACGTCGCTGCTGTCGATCGGCCACGTCGACACCCCGCTGCCCGCCGAGGTGATGTTCGGCAACCTCGCCGGCACCACCGCGGCGTGGAACGGCTCGACGTGCAGCAACGTGTACTGCCACGGCGACACGCTCAAGGACGGCACCGGCCCCGCGGGCGGGACCGCGACCAGGCCGGTGTGGACCGTGGTCAACGGCGCGCAGAGCCAGTGCGGCTCGTGTCACGGCACGCCGCCGCCGCCGCCGCATCCCAGCGACAGCGACTGCGGCAAGTGCCATCCGACGATGACGCCGGGAGGCGGCCTGGTGATCACCGATCCGACCCGGCACATCGACGGCAACCTCGACGTCAACACCGACCAGCCGTGCAACTCGTGTCACGGCGGCACGAACAATGCGCCGCCCAGGGACACCCAGGGCAACACCGCGACGACCGCGCGCGGCGTCGGCGCGCACCAGAGCCACCTGTCCCCCTCGGCGCCGTTCTTCAAGGCGATCGCGTGCGCCGACTGCCACCGGGTTCCCGCCACCGTGACCTCGGTCGGCCACATCGACACCCAGTTGCCCGCCGAGGTGATCTTCAGCGGCCGCGCCGGCAGCTCGCCGACCTGGAACGGCGCGCAGTGCTTGAACGTGTACTGCCACGGCGCGACGCTGACCACGTCGACCGGCGGCGGTGCCGGCGGCAGCGCGACCTCGCCGGTGTGGACCAAGGTCGACGGCAGCCAGGCGCAGTGCACATCGTGCCACGGCTTCCCGCCGCCGGCGCCGCACCCGCCCGACAGCGATTGCGGCAAGTGCCACAAGGACGTCGTGCCGGGCGCCAACAAGGCGTTCGCCGATATCACCAGGCACATCGACGGCAACCTCGACCTCACCACCGACCAGGCCTGCGATTCGTGCCACGGCACCCCGGGCGCCAGCTTCGCACCGCCCCGGGACACCACGGGAGGCACCGCGGCTGCGCTGCGCGGCGTCGGCGCCCACCAGGCGCACGTCGCGACCGGATCGATCTGGCACCTCGACGTCACCTGCGACGAGTGCCACCTGGTCCCGGCGACGGTGACCGCGGTCGGCCACAACGACACCCCGCTGCCCGCCGAGGTGATCTTCGGCAAGCTCGGCGCCGGCGGCACGTGGAACGGCGCGAACTGCACGAGCTACTGCCACGGCTCGACGCTCAAGACCTCGGCGGGCACGCCGGCCGGCGGCACCGCGACCTCGCCGCAGTGGACCAAGGTCGACGGCACGCAGAAGCAATGCACGTCGTGCCACGGCGCGCCGCCGCCGTCGCCGCACCCCAACGACAGCGCATGCCAGAACTGCCACGCCGACGCCGGCCCGAACCTGACGATCAAGACTCCGGCCCAGCACATCGACGGCATCGTGCAGATCACGTCGGTCCACCCGCCCGGCTACAACGACCGCACCAAGCACGGCTACGACTTCGACGCCCAGGGTTCGGCGCCGTGCGCGACCGCGGGCTGCCACGGCACCACGCTGACCGGCGGCAACACCGGCGGCCCGAGCTGCAACACCTGCCACACCGCCAGCTGGCAGACCGACTGCAAGTTCTGCCACGGCACCACCGCCAACGGCGCGCCGCCCGAGAGCGTGCTCGGCCTGACCGCGGCCAACGATCCGCACGTCGGCGCCCATGCCAGGCACATCGGTGCGACCGCGACCCACGCGGCGTGGGACTGCACGTACTGCCATACCAGGCCGTCGAACGCGCTGGACCGGGGCCACATCGACGGGACCGGCGGCATCGTGCAGGCCGAGGTCCTGTTCTCGCCGCTCAACCCGGGGAGCAACTACAGCTTCACCGCGTTCACCTGCACCACGAGCTACTGCCACGGCAGCGGCGTCACGGCCAAGACCTCGCCGGCGTGGATCTCGACGACCGCGCTGGCGTGCGTCGACGGCTGCCACGGCGGCGATCCCAGCCGCACCGGGATGTCGTCGAACCACCGCCGCGGCGATCACAAGAAGCCGTGCGCGACCTGCCACAAGTCCGTGGTCGACGCGAACAGCAACATCATCGCCGCCGGGCTCCACGTCAACGGCGTCAAGGACGTCCAGTTCTCCGCCGCCGGGTCGAGCTACAACCCTGCGAACAAGTCGTGCACCGGGACCGGAAACGGCTGCCACGGCAACGGCACCAAGAGCGGCTGGTAGCGCGCGGAGCGGGTCAAGCGGCGCCGAGATCTCTGGCGTCGCGCGTCAATTCTGTCGCGAAAAACTGAGATCGCTTTCGCGCGCGCTGATCGGTATTCCGCGGTCAGCCCCGCACCGCGCCCTCGACGCGCGCGCTGCGTATCAAGATCGAGAGTCGCTAACTCGATGCTGATCGCCGGAAAGTGCGTGCGACGCTGACACCGGCGATGCGCGACCGCGGCGACGACGGAAAACTGAGAGCGCCGGCGGGTCCGCGACATGCCGCAGAACGCCTTTGTCAACACAACGAATATTAGTATTGACAGAAGGTAATACTCCTACTGTAAGGTCGAAACCGTCAGGAGGGCGTGGAGAGGCGGTAGCGACGTCGCCTGGCTTCGAGGGACCCCGATGTAGGGGCTTGGAGTAGTGCGCCTTCGTGCCGGTTCGCACGTCGTGTCCATGGGTCTACCTGTCCCAGTGCTCGCCGTTCTTAACCCCAGGAGAACAGAGTCATGAAAGCGCATCGCCAGCTGTACAAGATCTCGTTGCTATTACCGACTTCATTGCTCTTCGCGGCCTGTTCGTCGAGCGCCACGGCGGACGACCCCGCGGCGCAGGATCCCGGCGTCGCGGTCGCGACGCAGGACGACGACCCCGCCCAGGGACCGCACGTCAACGCGGTCACCGAGGCGCCGGCCGGGTTCGATGGCCTCAGCAACGGGAACTGCACCCAGGCCGAGATGAGAGCGACGGGCGGCACGTTCTCGGAGGTCGAGGCGTTCGAGGACGGCATCGGCCCGGTGTTCAACAACGTGTCGTGCATCAGCTGCCACGAGAGCCCGCGCGGAACCGCGGAGAACGACACCAACCTCAAGCTCTTTGGCGGCACCGGTAGCCAGATCACCGAGCTCCGCGCCGGTCACTTCAACGGCCTCACCTTCACCGACCACCCGGGCGGCTCGCTGATCAACGACCGCGCCAACGACCGCTCGATCCAGGAGCACATCCTGTCGGGCAACGAGGTCCAGACCCTCCGGCTCACGCTCAACGTCGCGGGCGATGGCTTCGTCGAGGCGATCGACAGCAACACGCTGCTGGCGATCTCGAACGCGCAGCCCGCCGCACAGCGCGGTACGTTGATCCAGGTCGCGGTGCTCGAGGCGGCGGGCCAGATCCGCGCCGGCCGGTTCGGCTGGAAGGACCAGAACTCCAGCCTCCTGTCGTTCGCCGCGGACGCGTACCTCAACGAGATGGGCGTCACCAACCGGCTGCTGAACACCGAGAACACGTCCAACGGGAACAACGTCCAGGGCGGCACGTTCGACGGCAAGGGCGATCCGGCCGCGACCGGCGAGGATGACGCGGGCGACATCGACGAGTTCACGACGTTCATGCGCTGCCTGAAGGCGCCGCCGCGCGGGCCGATCACCGCGCAGGTCAGCGCCGGTCAGACCGTGTTCAACGCCATCGGCTGCGCAACCTGCCACGTCTCCAGCATCACCACGGCCCCCGCGGGCACGCTGATCAACGGTGGCGCGCTCACGGTGTCGACCGCGCTCGGCGACAAGATCATCCACCCGTTCAGTGACTTCCTGCTCCACAACGTCGGCACCGGCGACGGCATCGTGCAGAACGGCGGCCAGGGCACGCGCAACCAGGTCCGCACCGCGCCGCTGTGGGGCATCGGCGCGCGCACCCGGTTCATGCACGACGGTGCGAGCGTGACGGCGTCGGGCGCGATCGCGCGCCACGGTGGCCAGGCCGCGGGTGCGGCGGCCAACTTCGCCAACCTCAGCGCGACCAACCAGGCCAACCTCCTGGCGTTCGTCTTCTCGCTGTAGCTAGCCGGAACGCCAGCGCACTGCGCTGGACACATCACGGCACGCCGACCCTCCGCATCGGGGGCCGGTGCGGATGGAGAAGCACGGCCTTCCGAGGCGTTCGCGACGGACACCGCGCGCGCCGCGGGTCCGTCATCGCTCCTTGCGAGCACCCGGTGGCGGCTTGAGGCCGTGCTTCTCCATCCGGTAGATCAGCGTCCGCCGCGAGATCCCGAGCTGCTTGGCGGCCTCGGTCTGGCTGCCGCCGCACGCCTCGAGCACCGCGGCGATCGTCGCGCGCTCCATGTCGGCGATCTGATCGCGCATGCCGCCGAGCGTGAGCGGCGGCGCCGCGGCCGGCATCGCCGCCCGGCCCTCGCGGATCGAGTCGGGCAGGTCCTCGACCCCGATCACGCCGGCGGAGTGCAGCACCAGCGCGCGCTCGATCGCGTTGCGCAGCTCGCGGACGTTGCCGGGCCAGGCGTGGCGGCGCAGCGCGATGGCCGCGGCCGGCGACAGCGCCGGGATCCGCTGGCGGGTCTTCTCGGCGCACTGCCGGATGAAGTGCTGGGCGAGCAGCTCGATCTCGGCCGGCCGGTCGCGCAGCGCGGGCACGAAGATCGTGAACGCGCTGATCCGGAAGAACAGATCGGCCCGGAACGTGCCGGCCCGGGACTCGGCCTCGAGGTCGCGGTGGGTCGCGCAGATCACGCGGACGTCGACCTCGATCTCGTCGGTGCCGCCGACCCGGGTGATCCGGCGCTGCTCGAGCACGCGCAGCAGCTTGGCCTGCAGCGCCGGCGTCATCTCGCCGATCTCGTCGAGGAACAGCGTGCCGCCGTGCGCGGCTTCGAAGTAGCCCAGCTTCTTGCGGTCCGCGCCGGTGAACGCGCCCTTCTCGTGGCCGAACAGCTCGCTCTCCAGCAGGGTCTCGGGCATCGACGCGCAGTTGAGCCGGACCAGCGGCCCGTCGCACCGGCGGCTGGCGGCGTGGATCGCGCTGGCGATGACCTCCTTGCCGGTGCCGGTCTCGCCGACGACCAGCACGGTGATCGGGTGATCGGCGACCTTGCGGACCAGCTCGTAGACCCGCGCCATCTGCGAGTCGCCCACGACGATGTCGCCCATCAGCGGCGCGGCCTCCGCCGGCGGCACGCCGACCAGATCGGCGCCGCGGCCGCGCACCGTGGCCAGCGCCGCCAGCGCGCGCGCGATCAGCGCGCCCGGCGTCGTGCCGTGCTCGGGGAACCCGGCGACGCCGACCGCGACGTGGAGCGCAGCTCCGCCCGCCGCGCCGCGGACCCGGACCTTGTCGAGCAGGCCGCGCGTCACCTGCTCGGCCGCCGCCGCGTCGCGCTCGGGCATCACCACCGCGAGGATGCCGGGCGCGTACTCGGCGATCGCGTCCATCGGCCGCAGCGCGGCGAAGATCCGGTCGCCGGCGTCGTCGGCGGCCTCGGGCGGGCCGTCGAGCCGCACCATCGCCAGGCTGAACCGGCGGTGGTAGGCCTGGCCGCGGTCGACCTCGGCCGCGAGCCGCTCCTCCAGGTAGCGGGTCGATTCGATCCGCGGCCGCGCGACGACCCGGCTGGTGATGCTGACCACGATGGTCAGCGGCCCGACCACGACCTCGTCGCCCGACGCCAGCGCGCGCTCGCCCTGGACCAGCTGGCCGTTGACCCACGTGCCGTTGCGGCTGCCGGCGTCCTCGACGGTGACGGTCGCGCCGCGCCGCTGGAACTGGGCGTGGAGCCGCGATACCCGGTCGGACTCGATCTGGACGTTGGCGGTGCGCGACCGGCCGAACAGCAGGTGCGCGCCGTCCGCGAGATCGAGCACCCGGGTCGACGCCGCGGCGCCCTCGCCGGTGTCCTCGTACACGACCAGGGTGACGCGCTCGGACTCGTCGTCGCGCGCGCCCAGCGGCTGCGCGTCGCCGATCGTGGTCGCCTTGGTCTCGCTGGCGCGGGGATCGTCGGTCATCGCCGCTCGGGCTTCATCATGTCAGATCTCCGGGCGGAGATCCGGCTCACCCGGGGCGCTGGACCAGCAGCAGCCACGCCGCCGCGATCGCCAGCACCATCACCAGTACGACCAGCGCCGGCACGCTGCGCGACGGACGCAGCTTGACGACCTCCTGCGAGCGCCGGAGCTGCCGGGCGAGCTGCTGGGGATGGAGCGGGGCGATCGGCGCGGCGGGCGCGGCGGGCGCGGCGGGTCGGCCGGGCTCGACCGCGGCCGGGCCGGCCTGGAGCGGGAGCGTCGCGGTGCCGCGCGGTGTGGTCGCCCGGGAGTCATCGTCGGCGGGGACCCGGACGTCTGGCCGGGTCTCGTCCTGGAAGACGCGGGCCGCCGCGGCCCGGCGCGCCTGGTCGGCCGCGTCCGCCGCGAGCGCGTCGATCGGCTCGTCCTCGGCGATCGCGTCGTCCGACGGCTCGTCGCGATCGATCGGCGCCTGCGGGCCGGCCGCGGCGAGGTGATCGCCCAGCGACTGTCCGGCGCGCTCGGCGGCGGACCACGCCTCGACCTGATCGCGGAACAGCGTCCGCATCTCGATCGCCATCGACACCGCCGACACCGCGAGCCGGTGATCGAGCGCGAACTGCTCGAGGTCGATCTGCAGCTGCTCGGCGCTCTGGTAGCGCTGCCGGGGATCGCGGGCGAGCGCGCGCATCACGATGTGCTCGAGCGGTTCGGGGTACTGCGGATCGAGCCGCGACGGCCGCGGCGCGTCGACGTAGACGATCCGCTGGAGCGACGCCAGCTCGCCCTTGAACGCGTACAGCCGGCGGCCTAGCGTCATCTCCCACAGCAGGATGCCGACCGCGAACACGTCGCTCCGGCGATCGAGCGGATCGCCCAGGCACTGCTCGGGAGACATGTAGCCGTACTTGCCCTTGATCACGCCCTCGCGGGTCTCCGACACCAGGGTCGCCGCCTTGGCGACGCCGAAGTCGACCAGCTTGACCGCGCCCTGGTACGACACCAGCACGTTCGACGGGCTGACGTCGCGGTGCACGATGTCGAGCGGCCGGCCGGTGGCGTCGCGCGCGATGTGCGCGCAGTGCAGGCCGGCGCACACGCCGATCGCGATGTGCAGGGCGTTCTCCAGGTGGAGCTTGTGGAGCGGCGCGCGGCGCAGGACGCGGGCGAGATCCTGGCCGTGGACGTACTCCATCGCGAAGAAGTACTCGCCGTGCTCGAGGCCGACGTCGTGGACCTGGGCGATGTTGGAGTGGTCGAGGCCGGCGACCAGCCGGGCCTCGTTGAGCAGCATGCGGACGAACCGCTCGTTGGTCGCCTTGTGGGGCAGGATCCGCTTGAGCGCGACCAGCTTGGCGAACCCCTGGATGCCGTCGGCGCGGGCCAGGAACAGCTCCGCCATCCCTCCCGCCCCCAGCGAGCGCAGCAGCGTGTAGCGCCCGAGGCGGGGGGCTGGGTGGCCCGACGGCATCCGGCGATGATGCCACGACGCGCGCCGTCACGGGCTCGAGGCGGCGCGTCACGTACATGTCGTCGTACCAGGTTCGTGCTTTTCGCCGCGTGAACGTGCAGTGATTTGCACAGTCGAGCGATCCTGCGGGCGGCGATGAGCTGTCATCCTCCTGGATCGACGATGACCTCGGTGCCCTCCGCGCCCGATCGGCCCGGTACGCAACGTGCAGTATAACCGTCGTTCGGAGATGGCAGTCCCACGGCGGCGAATCTCGTTCTTCGCCCTGGTGATGAGCCTGATCCTCGTCTCGATCACCGTTGGCCTGGCCTATCGCGGATGGAGCTACTACCGGCTCTCGCTCGAAGATCGCAGCGGGCATCCCGAGTATCGCCTGCTGCGTCCCAGCGGCCTGTACGGCAACGGCTACGGCTGGGTCGCGGCCATGCTGGTCGTGCTCAACCTCTCGTACCTGATCCGCCGGCGGTTCGGCAGCGCCCGGCTGGGCTCGATGAAGACCTGGCTCGACGTCCACGTGTTCACCGGCCTGCTCGCGGCGGCGCTGGTGTCGTTCCACTCGGCGTTCCAGCTCCGCACGCCGATCGCGTCGGTCAGCGCGGCGAGCCTGGGGACGGTGGTGGTGACCGGTCTGCTCGGCCGGTTCCTCTACGCGCTCGGGCCGGGCGGGGTGCGCGAGCGGCTCGGTGCGGCGCTCGACGGGGTCGAGCAGGTCCAGCCTCGCAGCCGGGGCGCGCTCGCCGAGGCGATCGCGCAGCGCCCGGGACCCAACGTGCCCGCGAACGCGTCGCTCTTGCGCAGCCTGTGGGCGGTGCCGTCGTGGATCCGCGCGGCGAGCGCACGCCGCGAGCTGCTCGCGATGATCTTGCCGCCGCGGCGCGAGATGTCGCGCGACCTCGTGCGCGCGGCCCGCGAGCTGTACGCGGCGTCGGCCGCCGATGCGCGCGCGTCCGGGATCGCCGCGCTCTTGCGATCGTGGCGCGCGCTACACCGGTTCTTCGCGCTGCTCATGCTTGCCGCGGTGCTCCTCCATGCCGGCGTCGCCTGGTACTATGGCTATCGCTGGATCTTCGGATGAAGTGGTCGCTCGTCGTCGTCGCCGCGATCACGCCCGGCGTCGCCGCGGCCCAGGTGCTGTCGCCCGGCCCGCTGTCGGCGGCGCACGCCGGCATCGAGGGCGACGACGACTGTGGGAAGTGCCACGAGTCGGGCAACCAGGTCGTCGCGCGGCTGTGCCTCGACTGTCACAAGGACCTCGGCGGTGAGCTCGCCGCCGGCCGCGGCCTGCACGGCCGGCAGTACCGCGCGCGGCCGTGCGAGGAGTGCCACGTCGAGCACATCGGGCGCAGCACGAAGCTGATCCGGTGGCCGGGCGGGGCGATGGACAAGCTCGACCACGCGCTCACCGGCTGGGCGCTCGACGGCGGCCACGCGAAGGTGGCGTGCCTCGAGTGCCACACCCAGACCTCGCGGCAGAGCAAGCCGCAGTTCGTCGCCACGCGGAGCGCCTGCGCGGCCTGCCACAAGGATCCGCACGCCGGCCGGTTCACCGCCGAGTGCCAACGCTGCCACGGCACGGCGGCGTGGCCGGCGTTCGATCGCGGCCGGTTCGATCACGGCCTCGCGCGGTTCGCGCTGACCGGCAAGCACGCCTCGGTCGGCTGCGAGAAGTGCCACGTCCGCACGGGCGCGCCGCCCGCGTGGAAGCCGCTGTCGTTCGACACCTGCGAGGTGTGCCACGCCGACCCGCACCGCGGGCAGTTCAAGCCCCGGCCGTGCACGGCCTGCCACGACACCGGCGGGTGGGCGACCGGCGACGACAAGATCCGCGCGAACCACCCCGGGCTATCGCTCGCCGGCGGCCACGCCCGCGTGCCGTGCAAGGCGTGTCACGATCGCGGCAACGACAAGCCGCCCTCGCGCGGCACCCGGTGCGAGGGCTGCCACCGCCCGATCCACCTCGCGAAGTTCGGGCCGCGCTGCGAGACCTGCCACGCGTCGATCAAGTGGGTCGGCCTGGCCGAGGCGACCGGCCGCGACCACCACGGCAAGACCCGCTATCCGCTCGTCGGACGGCACCAGGCGGTGGCGTGCGCGCAGTGCCACCCGGCGAGCCGGCCGGTCGCGCAGCGGTTCCGCCAGCTGTCGTTCGCGGCGTGCACCGCGTGTCACGCCGACGCCCACCGCGGCGAGTTCGCGGCGCTCCGCGCCGGCCCGGGCAGCGGTCCGCCCCGCGGGGATTGCGCGCGGTGCCACACCCTCGACGGCTTCGCGCCGACGACGTTCGGCGCCGCCGAGCACACCACGACCCGGTTCGCGCTCGACGGCAAGCACGTCGCGGTGCCGTGCAGCGGCTGCCACGGGGGCGCGCGGCCGCGGCTTGGGTTCGCGGTCGCCCGCCAGGCCTGCCGCGACTGCCACGCCAACCCGCACGGCGCGCAGTTCGACGCCGAGATCGCGGCCGGCGGCTGCGCGCGCTGCCACACCGCGTTCGACTGGCACCAGGTGAAGATCGATCACTCGATCTGGCCGCTGGCCGGCGCGCACGGCCGGACGCCGTGTGCCGCGTGCCATGGCGCGAAGCAGAAGGGCGCCCAGCCGGCGGCGTACCGCGGGATCCCGCGCGACTGCGAGGGCTGCCACGACGACGTCCACGCCGGCCAGTTCCGCCAGACCCAGCCGGCCAGGCCGTGCCAGGTCTGTCACGACCCCGAGTCGTTCCGGATCGCCCCGCGGTTCGATCACGCGACGACGCGGGTTCCGCTCGACGGCAAGCACCGCGCGCTGACCTGCGATCGCTGCCACGCGGCCGAGCCCCTGCGCAACGGCGCGACCGCGGTGCGCTGGCGGCTCGGCTACGTGCGGTGCAAGGACTGCCACGCCAGCCCGCACGTGGAGGTCCCATGACGCCGACCGCGCGTGCGAGGCTGCGCGGCGCCGCGATCGCCGCGTCGATCGTTGCCATCGGGCTGGCGCTCGCGGCCGGCACCGCGGCGGTGGGTGTCGCCGCGCCGGCCGCGCCGGTGGGTGCCGCCGCGCCGGCCGCGCCGGCTCCGCGCGCCCCGACCAGCCTGGCGATGCGGCCCAGGCCGGCCGCGCACGGCGGGTTCGTCGACGACCTCGACTGCTCGGCGTGCCACACGTCGAGCGGCTGGCAGCTCGCACCGGCCGCCGGCGCCAGCGGCTTCGACCACGACCGCACCGGCTTCGCGCTGCGCGGCGCGCACGTCCAGGTCGGCTGCGCCGGCTGTCATGCGGGCCGCGCGAAGCCGGCGACCCGCTGCGAGGGCTGTCACCGCGATCCCCACCAGGGCCGGCACGACGCCGCGTGCGCCGAGTGCCACGCGGCGACCGCGTGGTCGGACACCGCCACCCTCGACCAGCACCGCCGGACCCGGATGCCGCTGACCGGCCGCCACGCGGTGATCGACTGCACGGCGTGCCACCGCCGCACCGGCGAGCGCGCGTTCAGCGACGTGCCGGCGGACTGCTACAGCTGCCATCGCGCCGAGTACCACGCGATCACGATCCATCCGATCCACGACGGCTCGGCCGGCGCCGCCCCGTTCTCGCGCGACTGCGGCCAGTGCCATCGCACGTCGGGCTGGGCGCCTGCGATCGCCAGCCCCGGCTCGCTCGGCACTGCCCTGCGCGCGGCGGACCACGATGCGTGGTTCGTGGTGAGCTCCGGCAGCCACCGCGCCGCGGACTGCGCTGCGTGCCACGTCGACCGCCGGCGCACCCAGGCGGTGCGCTGCGACGGCTGCCACCAGGACGCCGCGCTGCGCGTCCAGCACCGCGCCCAGGTCGCGCGCTCGGCGGCGGCGTGCCTGGCGTGTCATCCGCGGGGGGTCGCCCGATGATCGCGCGCACCGCGATCGCCGCCGCGCTCGCGCTGGCCGCGACCGCGCTCGCCGCCGGGCGCGCGGCCGCCGGCCCGGTCGCCATCCGGGTGGTCGACGTCGCGGGTGGAGCCGTCTACCTGTCGCCGGGCCGCGCCGCCGGCGTGGTGCCCGGCACCCGGGTCCGGATCCGCGGCGCCGAGCTCGTGGTCGTCGAGTCGACGGAGGCCACCGCGGTGGTCCAGCTCGGCGCCGCGCGCGTCGCGCTCGGCGACGCCGGCACGGCCGACGTCGTCCCCGGCGCGGCGCCGGCGGTGAAGCGGCTCGCACCGCCGCGGCCGGCCCCGGAGTTCACCGGGCAGTGGAACGATCCGGTGCCGCCGGCGAGCGCGCAGCGGCCGCGCCCCGTCCCGCTCGGCGCCGGCGCGGGTGCGGAGGGCGCCGCCCGGGTCACCGTGCTCGGCCACGGCTACGCCGCCGCCCAGCGCGGCCTGTCGTCGGGCGACGCCGAGGCCCGCGTGATCGCGTCGTTCCAGCCGATGACCGAGCGCCCGCTCGCCGCCGATCTCGACGTCGCCGCCCGCTGGTTCTCCGGCGGCCACGACGCGCGCACCCACACCCCGGTGCTGGTCCGCGCCGCCGAGCTGCGCTACGGCGAGGCCGCCGATCCGGCGCTCGCGATCGGCCGGCTGCGGTTCGCGGCGACCGCGGTCGGCATGCTCGACGGCGGCCGCGCCAGCGCGCGGATCGGCGGGTTCGAGATCGCCGCGTTCGGCGGCCTGGTCCCGGATCCGCTGAGCGGCAAGCCCGCGACCGGCGCGTCGCGGTTCGGGGCCGAGCTGCGCTACGACGCGCCCGACGCTGCGTGGCAGCCGCGGATCGCGCTGGCCGCGCACGGCTCGACCTGGGACGGCCAGCTCGACGAGCGCCGGCTGTCGGTCGCGGGGTCCGCCGATCGCGGGCCGTGGTGGATCGACGGCTGGGCCGACGTCGACGCGTTCGCCGCCGGCAACCCGTGGGGCGCGCGCGGGGTCGAGCTCACCGGCGCCGGGGCGAGCGTCCAGTGGCGCCGCCAGGGCGATCACGCGGGCGTCGACCTGACGTTCCTCCGCCCCGAGCGATCGCTGCGGCTCGCCGCCGCGCTGCCGCCCGAGTGGCTGTGCACGCTGGCCCCCCGCGCGCCGGCGGCCGACACCTGCGCGAGCGGCGACTGGTGGGGCTCGGCGACCGCGACCGCCGGCGTGCGCGGCGCGCGCTGGGCGGTCGACGCCGGCGCCACGCTCGGCGACTCGCACGGCCAGTACCGCGGGCTGGACCGCTCCGGCTACCTGCGCGGCGAGCTGCGGCTCGGGCCGTCGCGGCTGTCGGCGGGCCTCGCCGGCGGCCAGGCCAGCTTCGCGAGCTGGACCGCGGGTGAGCTCGGCGCCGCCTATGCGCCGAGCCGCGCGCTCGACGTCGCGCTCAGCTACCGCCCCGAGCTGCTCGACTACGTCGCCAGCACCGGGCCGGCGATCCTGCACTCGGTGATCGCCGACACCCGGCTCGCGCTGTCCACCGCCCTCGATCTCGCGCTGTCGGCGACCGCGACCACCGGCAGCGATCGCGACGCGCTCGCGCTGCTCGCCACCTTCGCCTGGAGGCCCCTGCCATGACTCGACTCGGGATCCCCCTCGGCCTGGCCCTCGCGCTGGTCCTCGCGCTCGCCTGGCTCGCCGGCTGCTTCCAGGCTCACCCGAGCGGCCAGCAGGAGCTGATGGGTACCGACTGCAACGGCTGCCACCAGCCCGACTACGCCGCGACCGCGGCGCCGGTGCATCGCGACATGCCGCAGGTGTTCTCGACGGCGTGTGTCAACTGTCACCGCACGGTCAACTGGAAGCCGGCGCTCGAGCACCTGCACAGCGACGTGTTCGTGATCGCCAGCGGCAAGCACGCCCAGATCGCCTGCCTGGGCTGCCACGACCTCGCGACCGGCCAGCCGTCGACCCGGGGCGCCAACACCAACTGCCTTTCGTGCCACCCCGACGACCAGGCGCTGCGCGACGGCCACGCCGGCGTCACCACGGCGACCGACACGCCGTACCAGTACCTGGCCGGCGTGCCCAGCTTCTGCCTGCAGTGCCACCCGGCGGGCACCGCCGACGTCCACCCCGACAACAAGTTCCCGCGCACCGGCGATCACGCCCTGCCGTGCGGCCAGTGCCACGACCGCACGGCGGGCGCCGACACCAGGGGCGCCAACGTCACCTGCGTCGCGTCCGCATGCC
>JBGQCL010000295.1:0-15145 GCA_041495365.1 Kofleriaceae bacterium
CGGCGCGGGCGGTGCTGCCGTCCAGCGCCGCGCACCGGGCAGGATCAGGTGGTATCCGTCCGCGACGATCGCGAGGTCCTCCGGTCGCATCGTCGATCGGCCGACGTCCCACACCGCGGGGCTTGGAACGTAGTAGGCGGTGTCGGGATCGAACATCCCGGTGGCGACCGCCTCGATGTAACGCCGGCTCGCCGCGGCCTGCGCCTCGGGATCGATCCGGCTCATGTAACCGATATTGGTGCCCATCCGGTGCTGGGCGGCGAACCAGGCGAACGTCGGCCAGTCGCGCTGGCGGTTCTGCGCAGGCACGCTGACGATCCGCGTGTAGTGCTCGCCGAGCTGACTCCAGATCGGGTCCGCAAGCTGCTTGACCAGGCCGCCGAGCTGGACCTCGCTGCGCTTGATCGTCCGCTCGGGGAGTACGTCGAAGATCTGGAGCGCGACCGCCGCCGCGAGCACGGCGCTGACGGCACGCGCGGACCACACCCGCAGCGCAAGCCACACCGCGCCGAGCAGGATGAGGTAGTACGCCGGCCACATCATGCGCGCCGCCCCTCGGAACATCTCGTACAGCCGATCCAGCGCGCGGGGGAACGGGAGCTCGACGATGTGGTGGTTCAGCAGCTTGACGTCGTTGGTGATCGCGAACAGTGCGAGGCCGGCCACGATCACCAGGAGTGGAAGCCAGCGCGCCTCGGACCGAGGCGGTGCGGCGCTGCGCCGCCGTGCGATCAGCCGCACCGCGCCGCTCGCGACCAGCAGCGCGACGACGCCGCCGCCGAGGTACAGGCTGCCGTCCCACGGATCGTTGTAGATCATCGGCAGCCAGCGCTGGCGCGCGCCTGCGGCCGGCGTGATCAGGCCCAGCAGATCGAAGTTCGAGCGCCACGCCCCGGCGGCGGCGCCCTTGCCGATCATGAAGTAACCGAGCACGTGCATCCAGGCGACGACCCCCAGCACGGTTGCGCCGGCGAGCACGAGCTCGCGGCGGCCGAGCTCGCGACGGATCCAGCACGCGGCAAGATGCGCCACCCAGATCGCCCCGACCATCGCGAACAGGTAGGCGTGGACGCTGACCGTGAGCAGCAGCAGGCGGGCCCACGGCCCGAGCCGGGCGCCACGGCCTTCGAGGTACAGCCACAGCGCCCACAGCACCAGCCAGTGGGTGCCGACCGCGGTCTGCCCACCGAACCGCTCGAGCAGGACCGGCGTCGTCAGGAAGAACACGCTGCCCAGCACGGCGTCGCGCAGCCGGTCGGTACGCAACAGCACGAGCCGCAGGCTCCAGTACGCCTGCATCACGCACGACAGCAAGATCCACCAGCCGAGGTACTGGAACGGCCGGGGCAGGAGGCCGCTCAGCGGCCGGAGCACCACCCCGACGATCGGGATCGAGTCCGAGAACACGATGTTGCTGCTCAGCTCCAGGCCGTACAGCGCGTTCTGCGTGATCGGGTACTGCGCGAGCGGAGCGTTGCGGAACTGCTCCCAGCCGATGAAGTGGGTGAACGGGTCCTCGTGGTTGATCCAGCCGAGGTCGCGCGGATCGAGCGTGCGCGCGTAGCCCATCCACCAGAAGAACAGCGCGTTGCCGAGGACGATCGCGATCAGCCAGACCGCGAGGCGAGGGTGTCGTTTCGCGCGCTCCGCGAGGCTACCGAGAGGCACGTGCGGGCTCGGGCTCGAGGTCGTTGCCGGATCGCGCACCGGCGCCGGAGGTCGCCACGGGCTCGGACGCGCCCGCCGCGCGTCGAGCGCACCGCGCCCGTCGGGCCAGGAGATCGCGTCGGATCCGCGCGAGATCCGCCAGCGCCAGGCCCATGTGGCGCGCCGACAGCTTCGAGCCCTTCACGTCGCACCAGGTGTGCAGCGGCTCCTCCCACACGCCGGCTTCCGGGATCGGCGGCGCGGTCTCCGAACCCAGGAACAGCCGGCCGAACAGCTCGACGTCGAACGCCCAGCGCGACAGGAACGGCTCCTGCAAAGCGTCGGACAGCGTGTTCGACACGCGGAACAACTTCGCCCCGCACTGCGTGTCGTAGACCCGCTTGTGCAGCACGACCGACGCCAGCGTGGCGAACACGCGACCGAGGTAGTGGCGCAGCGGGCTGCGCTCGATCGCGTGGCCGAGCAGCGCCACCCGCGCACCGACCAGCACCTGTGCGTCGCTGCTGCGCAACAGACCGAGCAGGCGATGGATCTCTGCCGGGGGCGTTGCGAGATCGGCGTCGAGGTAGCCGGTGATCTCGGCGTCCGCCTCGAGCGCCGCCAGCAGGCCGCGCCGCACCGCCTCGGCCTTGCCGCCGTTCCGGCCCAGCGGCAGCACGCCAACCCTGCGCGGCCGGGCGCGCGCCATCTCGTCGAGGATCTCGCGCGTCGCGTCGGTGGACCCGTCGTCGACCAGGATCAGATCGACGCGATCATCGTCGAGCAGGGCGCCGATCGCGGGGACGTCGAGCCGGCGAGCCTCGTTGTAGCAGGGGATGATCAAGACCGTCCGGTTCGCCATGGCTCTCCTGGACCCGGTTCGCCGGATCGCGCGTTCTCGCACAGCGCCCATGTGCTCAACCCCACGCTCGGCGCCGCGATCCGCGCCGCGAGCTCGCACAGCCGCGCATCGATCTCGAGCGCGCCCTCGAGCGCGCGGGTCACGAGCCGGCCGTGCTGCCATCGGGTGAGGCCGGTCGCCACGCTGTCGGCCGGACTGGACGCCGGCCGGCTACGGATGCCGCGCACGCGCTCGACCAGCTTGGCGACGGCGCGCGGCGCGAGCAGGCTGCCGAACAGGCTCCCCAGCGTCCGCGGCGCGAGCCCCGACCCGACGAGCACGTCGCGCAACGCCCCCTGCGAGTACCTTCGGTGATGGCCGAGCGCCACGTCGTGCTGCGTGTACAGCGCCTGGTGCGCGGGAACGCTGATCAGCAGGCGACCGCCCGGGCGCAGCCGCTGCATCACGAAGTCGCGCAAGAAGCCGCGGTCGTCGGCGATGTGTTCGAGCACGTCGAGCATCACGATCGCGTCGAACTCGCGATCCGGCGCCGTCCGCGCGAACCGGATCTGACGAGGCGCGTCGTCGCGCAGGCTCGCGAGGTGCTCGTCGGTGTACTCGGAGTCGAAGCAGGTCACCGCGCTGCCCGCGGGCAGCGCGTCGAGCAGCTTGGCGCCGACGAAGCCGTCGCCTGCGCCGACGTCCAGCACATCGACCGGCCCGGTCAGCGGGCTCGCGAGCACGCGGCAGAAGAACCGTGCGCGCACCGCTTCCCACGGGTGTCGGACGGTCACCGTCGACGGACGCTCGCGAAGGTCCATGTGCGCGCGGAGTCTAACAAACCGAGGGATCGGGTGCCAGGTCGCGCCGGCGCTCTGCGGTGCCGCACGACGTGCGCCGATCAACCGTAGATCACGTAGAGCACCGTCGCGACCGTGGCGACGAGGTCGATCAGGAACCACGGATCCTTCAGCATCGCCTCGGTCGGCGGGTCGTCCCTGGGCCACCACAGCGCGAGGAACAGGAACCGCAGCAGGCCGAACGCGACGAACGGAGCGCTGTAGATCAGGCGGTTCGTGCCGAACTCTGCCACCGTCCGTGCGTCGAGCGTGTAGGCGACGAAGGCGACGCAGGTCGCCACCGCGAGCACCGTCATCGCGACGCACAGCACGTCGCGGCGGTAGCCGGCGAGCGCGGCGCGGGTCTGCGTGGTCGCTCCGCTGCGCGCGGCCCACGCGAGCTCGTGCGCGCGCTTGCCGAGGCCCAGGAACAGCGCGAGGAGCGCCGTGCACAGCAGCAGCCAGCCCGAGGTCGGCACGGCGATCGCGGCGGCGCCGGCGAGCACCCGCAGCAGGAAGCCGCTGGCGATCAGCCCGACGTCGACGAACGCGACCTGCTTGAGCCGCAGCGTGTAGGCGATGTTCTGCACCAGGTAGGCAGCGGCGATCGCGGCGAGCTTCCAGTCGAGCACGAGGCAGCCCGCGAGCGCGCCGGCGGAGAGCACCACGGACCACACCAGTGCGGTGCGCCGCGACAGCTCGCCGGCGGCGATCGGACGGTGGCGCTTGGTCGGGTGCAGCCGGTCGGCCTCGAAGTCGCGGACGTCGTTGAACACGTAGACCGCCCCGGACAGGGCGCAGAACGCCAGCACCGCGAGCGCACTGCGCGCGACGTAGTGCGGATCCTCGAGCTTCTGCGCGAACACCAGCGGCGCGGCGACGAACGCGTTCTTGATCCACTGGCGCGGCCGCAGCGAGCGCGCCAGGGCGACCGCGGATCCGAGCGGCGACGCGGCGCGGGCCGGCGCGGTCGAGGACTCCGACGGCGCGGCCGGCACGCGTGTGGGCTCGATCGCGGCGCCTTCGGTCGACATGGGACCTCCAGACCCTAGCTCAGGCCGCTCCGGTTTGCCCGGTCCGGTGTCACATCGCGGGTTGGCGGCCGAGGCATCGTCGCGGGGTTCTCGCGATGGCACGAACTACGGCGATGGCGCTGCGTTCGCCAGCCTGACCCGGGCCGCGGTCAGACCGATTCCCAGGAGCCGTCCGTTCGACGCGACCGGTCGCGCGATGTCGAGGCGGATCACGATCCAGCCCCGCCGGCTCGTGACCTCGAACGCGGTGTCCTGCGCCTGCTCGCTCACCGCGAACTTCACGTCGAACGGACGATCGTCGATGTACACCCGCGCGGCTTGTGCCTGACCAGGCGGCGCGGTCGCGAGCCAGCGCAACAACACCTGCAGGCGTTGCCCCGGTGGGACGGGCAGCGCGAGCACCGGCTGGTAGTCGTCGGACCACGTCCCCCAGCTCTCTCCCCAGGACCAACCGGGGCCGAGCAGCGCGCGCCCGGGGGCGTCCGCGGCAAATCCGATCCATGTGTCGAGGACCGGCGCGGTACGGGCCGCTGCGGGCACCTCGTCGTCCGTGGCGTCGGCCGCGCGTTCCACGCGCGCGGCGATCAGGCCGAGCCCGATCCGACGTTCGTTGGGCCTCTCCGGCCGCGACCCGGCGACCTCGAAGCGAACGTCGAGCAGCCGGGACGACGGCGTCACCTCGAAGCTCTGCAGGCGTGATACCTCGGGCCTCGGCAGCCGGACGTCGAAGGTCTGGTCGTCCAGACGAACGCGCACCGGCTGCGCGGTGCCCAGGGAGGCGCTCGACATCCACTTGAACGTCACGCGCACGCGCTCGTGCGGCGGAACCGGCAGGACCATCCAGCTCTCGCCGATGCCCGACCATGTGCCCCACGACTCGCGCCACCAGAAGTTGTCGAGCAGCAGGCCATCGGAGTCCGGATCGGCGAACGAGATCCAGGTTCCGAGCGAGGGGGATTGTCCGCTCGGCGGTGGCTCGGCCCCCGCGACCCACGCGCGGCCGCCGGGAAGCACCAGGTGGAGGCCATCCGCGACGATCGCGAGCCCGCGCGGGCCCATCGTCTGGCGAGCGACGTTCCACAGCGCCGAGCTCGGGAAGTAGTAGGCCGTGCCGGGATCGTAGGTACCGTCGACCACCGATCGAACGTACGCGCGTGCGCCGGCGATCCGGGCGACCTCGTCGGTACGGCTCGTGTAGGCCAGGTTGCATCCGAGCCGGTTGCGCGCGGAGAACTCCGCGAGTGTCATCCAGTCGGCTTGCCAGTACTTCGAAGGGACGCTGACCAGGCGCTGATAGTGCTGGGCCACCGTGGACCAGATCGGATCGTCCAGGCGACGCGTCATCCCCGGCCCCTCGATCGCCTTTCGCCTCAGCGCGGCGACCCCCTGGAGATCGACGAGCTGCACCGCGGTCGCCGCGAGCAGGACCGGCCCCAGCGCACGCCGCGGCCAGGCCCGGAACGCGAACCACAGCGCCGCTGCCAGGACCAGGTAGTAGGTCGGCCACATCAGCCGCTGGGCGCCGCGCAGCACCTCGTACGCGGCGTCGATCGCGCGCGGCACCGGGAGCGAGACGACGACGTGGTTCGCGACCGCCACCTGGTTGGTGATCGCGAATGCGGTGAAGCCGAGCAGGACCACGATCAGCGGGGCCCACGGCGCGCCGGCCGGGGCCGGGGCGGGGGGTGGCAGCGACGCGCGCCTCCGGCGGACGACGTACGCCACCGCGCTGGCGATCACCAGCAGCAGGACGCCGATGCCGAGGTACTCGCTGCCATCGAACACGCTGCCGTACGCGCTGGGAAGCACGCCGAGGTTGGCCCCGGGCGAGGGTGCGACGAAGCCGAGCAGATCGAAGTTCGATCGCCAGCCGCCGATCGCCGCGCCGTGGCCGACGACGAAGTAGCCGAGCGCAGCCATCCACGCCGCCACCACGGCCAGCGTCGCGCCGGCGAGGACGAGCTCGCGCCGCGCCAGCAGCCCTCGCATCCGACAGCTCGCGAGATGGGCCACCCAGATTCCCCCGACCACGATGAACAGGTACGCGTGCACGCTGACCGAGAGCAGGAGCAGCCCGGCCCACGACACGATCGCCGCGTCGCGCGACGACCGGTACTTGTACAGCGCCCACAGCACGAGCCAGTTGCTGCCGAGCGCGGTCTGAAAGCCGACGCGTTCGATCAGGACCGGTGCCGTCGCGAACACCACGGCGGCGATCGCTGCATCTCGCAGCCGATCGGAGCGCAGCAGCGCGAGCTTCGCCCCCCAGTACGCCTGGAGGATCACCGACATCAACGCCCACCAGCCGAGGTACTGAAACGGGTAGGGCAGCCATGCGCTCAGCGGGCGCAGGACGATCGCGGCGATCGGGATCGAGTCGGAGTACACGATCGTGCTGCTCCACTCCAGGCCGTAGAGCTCGTTCCGCGTGATCGGATACTGGACGAGCGGCGCGTGGCGGAACTGCTCCCAGCCCATCGCGTGCTGGAACGAATCCGGCGTGGAGATCCAGCTCAGATCCTGCGGATCGAGCGTCCTGGCGTAGCCGAGCCAGAGGAAGAACACGCTGCCGCCGACGGCGAGCGCGATCAGCCAGACCAGGTGGTCTTGTCGGAGCTGCAGGGTTCGACGCGTCATCGCGATCGCTCGTTCGTCCTCTAGGGTGATGGCGCCGGGCTCGCGAGCAGGTTCATGAGGTCGAAGTCCGGGTGCCAGCGCCAGCCCGGGACCTGCTGCGGGATGCAGGCGTACACCGAGGTCTTCGATGGCACGATGATCGGCACGATCGCGCGGTGCTGGGCGCGCAGCGCGGCCTGCAGCTCGGCGAGCTTGGCCGCGAACCCGGCGAGCTGGTCGGCGTCGAGCCCCTCGGTGCGGTTGTAGTACTCGATGTCGTCGTGCATGAACAGGACGTTGCCCTCACCGCGCACGAACAGCGCGCCGACCCGGATCTCGTGGAACGCATGGTACAGCACCGTGTTGTCGAGGTGGATCGCGTAGCCCCTGAAGCCGAGCTTGTTCTCGCGCTGTTCCTGCTCTCCATGATCCATCTCATGAACATGCGGATCACGCCGCTGATCTACTTCAAGTTCTGATCCGGCCGGCGCGGCATCCCACGGCGGATCGCGGCGCTGGCGGCCCGCGGTCGGGAGCGGTCCGTCGTTCGCGCTTGCGCCACGGTGGGCCAGGGCGGATGCTGGCGGTGCATGCGACGCCGGGTCCTGCTGCTGCTGGCCGTCGGAGGCTGCGGCATCGATACCGGGTTCGACGTACCACCGTCCGGATCCGCGTTGCCCGTGCGGGTCCAGCGGGTGACCGACGCGCAGTACGGCAACGCCGTTCGCGACCTGCTCGGCGACCTGGCGTTCCCGGCGCCGCGCTCGCCCGGGACGGCGCCGGATCAGTTCATCTACGAGGACGTGCTCGCGGTCGATGCACCGGATCTCGCGCAGTACCGGATCGCCGCCGAGGCCATCGCCGGGGCCGTCGCGGCGGATCCGGGCCGCGTCGGCTGCGGGGTGGGAGATGCGTATTGCCTGCGGGGCCGGATCGACGAGCTCGCGGTGCGCGCGTTTCGCCGCCCGATCGACGCCGTCGAGCACGATCAGCTCGCCGCGCTGTACGCCCAGGGCGCCGCAGCCGGTGACCCCGGCGCCGGGTTCGGCCTGGTCGTCGAGGCGGTCCTGCAAGCGCCGAGCTTCGTGTATCGCACCGAGCTCGGTCCACCGCCGGGAGGCGCGCCGGGCAGCGACGTCGAGCTGACCAGCTACGAGCTCGCGGCCGAGCTCGCCGCGCTGCTGCTGGACTCGATCCCGGACGAGCCGCTGTGGCAGGCCGCGGGCGACGGCAGCCTGCTGGATCCCGCCGTGCTCGCCGACCAGGTCGACCGCCTGCTCGGCACGCAGCGCGTCCGCGCCCACCTGATCGACGTCGTGCTCGACTGGCTCGGCGTGCCGGCGATCTTCTCGGTGACCAAGGATCCGGCGCGGTTCCCCGAGCTGACGCCCGAGCTCCGGGCGAGCATGTACGGCGAGACCCGCAAGTTCGTGGCCGAGGTGCTGTGGCACCGCGGCGGCAACCTGCGCGCGCTGCTGACCTCGAACGAGACCTACATCGATGCGCCGCTGGCTGCGCTCTACGACGTCCGCCATGTCACCGCGACCGAGCTCACCCGGGTCAGCCTCGATCCGAAGCGGCGCGCCGGGATCCTGACCCACGCCAGCGTGCTGGCACAGCTCGCGAATGCGCAGAGCGAGTCGATCGTGCAGCGCGGCTTGTTCGTCGAGCGCAAGTTCCTGTGCGCGCCCGAACCCGGTCGGCCTCCGGCAGCCGCGGTGGCGGCGGTCGCCGACCAGACCAGCCAGCTGAGCGAGGCGCAGTTCTCGGCGTTCCGGACCACCACCGAGTACTGCGCGGGCTGCCACGGCGCGATCGATCCGTCGGGCCGCGCGCTGCATCACTACGACGGGCTCGGTCGCTGGCGAGAGCTCGACCTCGCCGGCGCGGACGTGGATGCCCGTGCCAGCGTGGCGATCGACGGCCGCGCGCACCCGATCGACGGCGCGGTGCAGCTGGCGGCCGCGCTCGCCGGCAGCGAGCAGGTCGCGCGCTGCGTGGTCGGTCAGCTCGCCCACCACGCGCTCGGCCGGACCGTCGACGACCCCGCGCTGGTCGAGTACCTCTACCGCAGCTTCGAGCGCCATGACCGCGATCTCGTCGACGTGTTCCGCTCGATCGCGATCGCGCCGGCGTTCCGGCTGCGCCGGGTGGTGCGATGACGATCAGCCGCCGCCGATTTCTCGCCGGCGCCGGCGCGGCGGGCGCCATGGCGCTGGGCTCGTCCCTCGTGGCACGGATCGCCCGCGGCGCCGATGGTCGGGCGCCGACCCGGCTGCTGATCGTGCACCGTCCCACCGGCACGGTCCCCGAGACCTACGACTGCACCGGCGACGGCACCAGCTACGCGCTGAGCCCGATCCTCGCGCCGTTCGCCGATCTGCGCGATCACATGGTCGTCGTCGACGGCCTCTCGGTCCCCAAGGCGGACAACACGCCGGGAGAGGACCACGCCAACTCCATCGTGACGTTCATGACCGGCGGCGTGCCGTTCAAGCCCGATGGCACCGGGGTCGCGGTCGCCGAGCGGATCTCGATCGATCAGATGCTCGCCGGCGATCCGGCGTTCTCCGGCGACGTGCCGATCCTGTCGCTGCAGCTCGCCGCCGACGATCGGGGGACACAGCTGGGCGTGCGCGTCCTGTCGTCCGCCGGGCGGGGACAGCCGCTGCCGCCGGTGCAGGATCCGGCGGCGGCGTTCGCCCGGGTGTTCGGCACGTTCGCGGGCGGCGCGCTGTCGCCCGCCGCGATCGCGCGGCTCCGTGCGAACAAGCAGAGCGTGCTCGACTTCGCGCGCGGCGATCTCCAGCGGATCCGCGGCCAGCTCGGCAGCGACGGCCGCGCACGGCTCGACCGCCACCTCGCCGCGATCCGCGAGGTCGAGCAGCTCGTGCACCGGGCCGTCGGCTTCGACACGTCGGCGCTGCGCGCCGAGCTGCTCGCGACCGACGCCCAGCAGAAGGACCTCCAGCACGCCCAGATCGGCCGCGCCCACCTCGACATCGTGCGCGCGGCGTTCCAGTGCGACCTCACCCGGGTCGCGGCGTTTCAGTGGGGCAGCATGGAGGCCAACCTCAGCGGGGTGGTCCCGGGGGTGACCGAGCTCAGCTATCACCTGCTCAGCCACCGCACGGGCGCGCCGGAGTACGATTCCCAGCTCACCGCGATCCACACCTGGTACAACGAGCGGCTCGCCGAGTTCCTGCGCACGCTGCGCGACACGCCGGACAGCGACGGGCGATCGCTGCTCGACAACACGCTGGTCGTGTCGTGGAGCGAGATCCGGCGCGGCTTCCACACCTTCGACAACCTCCCGATCCAGCTGTTCGGCGGCGCGGGTGGCCGGCTCGCGGGCGGCCGGCTCGTGCGCTACCCGGGGCACACCACCAACGACCTGTGGCTGACGATCGCCCAGGCGCTCGGCCAGGACATGACGGTGTTCGGCGACGCCGAGCGCTGCACCGGGGCGCTCGACGGTGTGTTCGTCGCGGCGCCGCCGGCCGGCTGACGCGCGGCGCTCAGCGGGCGCGCAGCCGGACGCGGCCGAGGCCGATGCCGAGCAGCCGGCCGTCGGCCGAGTGCGACACCCGGTCGAGGTGGAAGCGCACGACCAGCGTCGACTCGGTGGTCGGCTTGACGACGAACGTCTGCCGCCGCGGGGACGGCGGGTCGAACGTGACCTCGTGGATCTCGCCGGCGACGTCGACCCGGACGTTCATGCCGGGGACGGCCGAGAACCAGTCGAGGTCGAGCATCAGCTCGACGCCGGTCGCCGGCACCGGGATCGAGAGCACCGGGTCGGTTCCACCCGACCACACGCCCCACGACTCGGGGTACGACCAGCCCGAGGTCAGCCAGCGCGCGCCGCGGTCTCCCGCGGCCACCGAGACCCACGGCTCGGCGGTCGTGGGCCGGTTGCCCCGGAAGTAGCGGTAGGCACCGCAATGGCCGTTGTCGCGCTGGATCGCGCACTCGCGATCGCAGTCGATCGTGTAGTCCTGGTCGTCGATGAACAGCGCGGTCGGGTTGGCGGCGACGATCGGGATCAGCCCGGCGCAGCGCTCGCCGACCAGGCCGGCCGGGATGGTGTAGAGGACCTCGTTGGTGAGGTGCAGCCCGTAGAGCGGGATCAGGAAGCCGTTCCAGTTGACGTCGATGATGATGAAGCGGGCGTGCAGATCGGGGTAGGGCTCGAGGCCCAGGTGACCGTGCTGGAAGTACGGGCTGCCCGCGGCGTTGAGCCGGAAGCTGATGCCGCCGTTCCGGCGCAGCTGCCACAGATCGATCTCGGGCCGGGCGAAGTGCACGAGCAGCAGGATGGTGAGCGCCCGGAACAGCCAGCGATCGCGGCGCCGGCTCGAGCCGGCGAGCGTGGGCAGCGCGCGCCCGAGGACGACGGTGAGCGCCACGACGAGGGTGTACGCCCAGCGCGGCAGCCAGAAGTCGCGGGCGCACACCGACACCAGGACGCACGCGATCACCAGCCAGCGATCGAAGCGCGGCGCCGCGCGGACGAACGTGGGCAGCGCGACGAGCGCGGCGACCAGCACCCAGCCGCCTCCCAGGTTGTTCGAGGCGAAGAACACGAGCGGGCGGGCCAGCGGCCAGATCCATCCGCCGAACCAGTTGCGCGCGAAGTTCCACCAGGTCTCGTCGGCCAGGCCGGCGTAGGAGAACAGGTCCCTGGTCGCGACGCCGGTCCCGATCTTCAGGCCGAGCAGGTTGAACTGGTACGGATACAGCGGGCTGCCGTAGGTGACGTACTTGTAGATCTGGATGGCGAGGATCGGCAGTGCGCCGACCGCGAACGCCGCGATCGTCCGTGCCAGGGCCCGCCGGCCGACGAGCCGGAACCGCAGGCCGCGGGTGCGCTCGACGTACAGCGCCGCGCACAGCAGGCCGGACAGCAGGATGCCGATGTACAGCCCGGTCGTGCGGGTCATCGTGAACAGCACGGTCGCCACCGCGACCCGGATCGCGGAGCGCAGCGGTCGCGGTGACTCGCGGAGCCGCAGGACCGCGTAGATGAAATAGGCAATGGCCGCGCTGACGATGAAGTCGATGTAGCCGGTGAACGGCTGCTGGTTGACCATCGGCACCGCGGCGTAGGCCAGCGCGCTGAAGTTGCCGCCATGCACGCTGCCGGTCAGCTGCTTGCCGAGCTTGTAGACCGCGACGATGCACAGCGGGAACACGACGAGCGGATAGCTCAGCAGCAGGCCGACCAGGCCCAGGGCGGCGAGCAGCGGCAGCTGGGCCAGCTCGGCGAACGGGATGAACCCGTGCAGCGCCCAGTCGTTGTAGCGATCCAGCCCGAGGTCGCCGTGCTGGATCAGCTCGACGACCGGCGGCAGGCGGTAGGACAGCGCATCCCACGACGGAAACCCGATGATCAGCAGGTGCAGGATCGTCGCGTGCGCGATCCACGCGGCGAGCAGCGCCCAGCGGTAGCGATGCAACCAGGTGCAGAATCGCTCGGCGCCGGTCACGGCTTCCATGCCGCGATCACCACGTGGGGATAGGGCAGGATGTCCGGGACGCGCACGGCGCGGGTCCGCATGCCGAGCCGCGCCAGGGTCTGGCCCCACTCGTCGTGGTGGCGATACGCGAGCGGCTCGTCCCACCCCACCATGACCCGATCGAGCAGCTCGGTGAACTTCAGGCCGAGCCGGGGCTCGGTGGTGATGTCCTTGAGCACCAGCACGCCGCCGGGTTCGAGCAGATCGTACAGGCTGAGCAGCAGCGGCTCCTGGTCCTCGCGCGGCACGTGGTGCATGACGTCGAGCACGTAGATCCCGCGGAACCGGGCGGATCCGAGGTCGCGGATCGAGCGGGCATCGCCGGCGATGAACTCGTGGCCGGCGTATCCCAGCTTCGCCATGACCTCGCGGGCGGTCTCGATCCGCCGGGCGTTGGTGTCGACGCCCGTGATCCTGCGCTGCGGCTGGGTCTGTGCGAAGTACGCCGCGAACAGGCCGAACCCGCAGCCGACGTCGAGGATCCGGCCGTCCGCGGGGAGCAGCAGGTCCATGACGCTCAGCAGCTTCGAGCGCATGATCGCGAACCGGATCATCGCGTACGCCGACTCGATCGGAGGCAGCGCGCGGACGATCCTGCGCATCGCGCGCGCGCCGAACATCTCCGGGGCATTCAGCGGCCGGGCCTCGAGCACGGCCGGCGACCGCGATGCCTCGCCGGAGCGAGACGGCGTGCCAGGGCTCGTCATGGCCCGGTGTCCGTACCGCTCGCTCCGCCGGCGCGGGGGACCGGCGCAGCGGGTCTGGCATCGATCGACATGCGGGCGCCGCGAACGTTACAGGGCGAATGGCCTCGCGCGCAACCGCCGTCCGCGAGCCGGATGCGGGGCTCGCCGGGTTTCACCAGGTCGCACGTCATCGGCCGTGCGCTGTCCCGGCTCGGGTCGCGACGGGACGTCGCGCGGTTTGCAAAACGGCGGCAGCCTTCTTAGAGTGCGCCTGTCATGTTGGCGATCCGCGGTTGGCGACGGCTCAGCGCCGTGCTGGAGGTGGTGATCTGCGCGCTGCTGGTCACGATGATCGCCGGCCGCGCGCTGCAGCGCATGGACTACCTGAGCACCGACGGCGCGCAGACGATCCGGATGACCGATGCGTCGCGCAACGCGCTGGTCGCGCGCAACATCGTCGACGGCAAGGGGTACACGACCGAGGACCTGCCGGCGGCGCTGGTCGATTTCTACGACCAGCGCGGCAAGCTCCACGAGGACCACTGGGTCAACGCCGACCGCTTCCCGTTCGCGTCCTACGCGGTCGCGGCGCTGTACACGGTGACGCGCAGCACCAGCTGGAGGGTCGGGATCCTGGGCTACAACCTGGTCTGCTTCGTCGGATTTCTGATCCTGCTGTACCACTGCGGCCGGACGCTGTGGGACCGCTACGCCGGGCTGGCGGCGGTGACCGTCGCGCTGCTCCACCCGTACACGTACATGTTCCTGTACTGGAAGGACGGCGACATGCTGCTGCTCGCCACGGCATGCATGGCGATGCTGTATCGCTACTTCCGCGAGGTCGATGGCGGCGTGACCCGGCGGTTCGCGCTCGGGCTCGGCACGCTGCTGGCGTGGTTGTTCCTGTCGCGGCCCAACCTGGGAGCGCCGTTCATCCTGGTGTTCGGGCTGGTGGCGCTGGCGCGCATCGCGCGGGCGGCGCGCGCGGGCGCGATCGGCGCGGCGATCCGGGCCCACGCACCGCGCGAGCTGCTCGTGCTGCTCACCGCGCTGGTGTGGACGCTGCCGTTCGTCGTGCACTCGATGCGCGAGTGGGGCCAGCCGCTGTTCAGCGCCAACAACCTGTACCAGCTGCCGCTCGGCACGCGGTTCGGCATGGGCACCGACACGTGGTGGAAGTACACCGAGCCCGGCCACACGCCGACGCTCGGCACGCTGATCCACGACGGGACCGGCGAGCTCACCGGCAAGTTCACCTCGTCGTGGGTCGCCACGCTCAAGAACCTCGGCACGTCCTATCCGGTCGAGATCCTGCTCGCGTGCGGGCTCGCGGTGTGGGTGGGCCGGCGCCCCGCCGAGGCCGGAGCGGCCGCGGCGGGGCCGCCCGGCGATCGGGCCGCGCGCAGTGTCGCGGCCGTCGTCGCGTTCGCGCTGGTCGTCAACCTGGCCGTGCTGCCGCTGTACAGCTATCAGGATTACTCGTTCCGCCACTACCTCGGGTTCGGTCTGACGGTGTTGTGGCTCGCGTGCGGCCGCGCGCTGGCGCTGCTCGGCGCGCAGGTGGTCGGCGCGGCCCGACGGATCGCGAGCCACGTCGCCGCGCATCGCGCCGTGTACCTCGCGATCGCGGTCGCCGGCGCGCTGGCCGCCAACCTCGGATCCACCGACCCCGACGCGAGCTGGGCGCTGGGGCGGGTCTCGAAGGGGCTTGGCGCGCACTGGCTGGCGCTGGTGCTGATCGCGGTGATCGTCGTGCTGCGCCGCTCGCTGGTCCGGCCGCCGTGGTTCCCGCGGATCGTGGTGGTCGCATTCTCGCTGGTCTACGCGTGTTACCGCCCCAACCCGGCGATGAAGCGGGTGAACCTGGTGTGGCGCGCCGCCGACGACAAGGTCTGGGCCAGCCTGCGGCAGCGCACCGGGATCGTGTCGTCGTTCGCGCTGCAGGGCGAGGTCGCGTGGAACA
>JBGQCL010000296.1:0-15144 GCA_041495365.1 Kofleriaceae bacterium
GACCTGGTCAAGCGCGACAAGGACTGGGTCCTCGCGTCGGGGTTCGACTCCCCGGTCGAGTCGAAGAAGGTCGACGATGTGCTGTCGCCGATCGCCAAGCTGTCCGCCGCGGCGCCGATCGCGACCCAGGCCGCGCGGCACAAGCAGCTCCACGTCGCCGACGACGACTTCGAGCGCAAGCTGGTGATCAGCGCCGGCGGCAAGGACATCACGCTGTTCGTCGGCGGCTCGGCGGGGGCGCGGCGCACGGCGGTGCGGCTCGGCGGCGATGACCGGGTGTACGCGGTGACCGGGCTGAACGCGTTCTCGATCGGCAGCGAGCCTCGGCTGTGGATCGACACGGCCTACATCAAGATCCCGCGCGACGAGATCGCCAAGCTCGTGGTCCAGCGCGACGGCAAGGCCGTGGAGATGACGAAGGCTGCACCGCCTCCGCCGCCGGCCGCGGGCAGTGGCAGCGCGGCGGGCAGCGGCAGCGGCAGCGCGGCGGGCAGCGGCGCGGGCAGCGGGAGTGCGGCGGGCAGCGGCGCGCCACCGGCGGCCGAGCACTGGAGCGCGACGGTCGGCGGCGAGCCGATCGCGCTGGCGGCCGGCGAATCGTTCGACGAGCCGGCGTTCGATCGACTGGCCGGCGACGTCGCGACGCTCGACCTGAGCGCACCGGCGGACCCCAAGCGCGACGCGTCCAGGCCGACCGCGACGATCACGATCGAGCGCAAGGCCACCGGGTCATCCACCGCGGGGCCGACGGTGATCGACGTGATCGCCGACGGCACCTCGTACTGGGTGCACGACCGCAGCCTGCCGCGCGCGGGGCTGGTCGACAAGGCGCGGCTCGACGACGTGCTCGGGGTCGATCGCGACAAGCTGGTCAAGAAGCCGCCGCCGCCGGCGCCCAAGGCCGGCGCCGGGTCGGGCGCCGCGGCCGGGACCGGCCACGCAGCACCGGGCGCGGCGGAGGCCGGACCTGGGTCGCCGCCGACCGCCAACGGCGCGGCACCGCCGGCCGGCGGCTGGTAAGGCCTCGCGGGCTCCCGGCCAGCTTACCCGGCGAGCTCGAACCGCGGGTCAGGTCGCAAACAGGTCGTGCATGGTCACGCACTCCAGGCCCGCGGCGTGGAGGTCGGCGACGATGCGGGGCAGCGCGTCGAGCGTCCACTGCTGGCCCTCGTGGAACAGCACGACGTCCCCGGCGCTCATCCCGGCGCACTCGTGGACGAGGTCATCCGCGCTGGTCGTGCCGTAGTCGCGTGAATCGAGCGACCACATCGCGACCGTGTAGCCGGCGGCGACCAGGTAGACCAGCGAGCTCGCATCGAGCGAGCCGTGCGGCGGACGGACCCACGGCCGGCCGCTGAGCTGGCCGCCGAGCGCGGACTCGGTGCGCGCGCACTGCTCGAGCAGCTCGCGGCGGCCGAGCTTGCTGAACCGCTTGTGGTCGTAGCCGTGGCCGGCGATCTGGTGGCCGCGCCTGCGATACTCGCGCACCAGGTCGGGCCGGCTCGCGGCGCGTCCGCCGACCAGGAAGAACGTCGCGGGGACCCCGAGCTCGTCGAGCATGTCGAGGTAGCGCTCGGTCATGTGGTCCGGTCCGTCGTCGAACGTCAGCGCGATGCGCCTCGACGTGGTCGGGCCCCGGCGGCGCACGCCCGGGAACGCATCATAGACCGCGTTCTTCATCAGGGCGCGTACCGAAGTCACCACATCTCGTTCATACGGTCTCTGCTGCGAGAGGACAAGCGTGCGCCGTGCTCGAGTTTGTGAGAACTCGCGCAGGACCGTGCCGGAGCGTCGCACCGCGCCGGGCCGCCACACTGTGGGCGTGCGCAGGAGCGATCGAGATCGCGCTCGGGAGGCGCCGCCGCGTGCGGCATCACGGCGGGTCACTTCGCTGCGAACTGCTCGCGGTAGCGGTCACGCAGCTCCGACTTGCGGAACTTGCCGGCCGACGTCCGCGGGATCGCGTCGACCGCCTCGAACGCGTCCGGCAGCCAGAACTTCGGGAACCTGCTGGCGAGGTAGGTGCGGAGCTCGTCGGGTGAGGCGGTCGCGCCGGGCTTGAGCACGTACACCGCGACCGGCCGCTCGCTCCACCGCGGGTGCGGCACACCGATCACCGCGGCCTCGCGGATCGCCGGGTGCCCCATCAGCACGTTCTCGAGCTCCTGCGACGCGATCCACTCGCCGCCGCTCTTGATCAGGTCCGCGATCCGGTCGGTCAGCTGCACGAAGCCGTGACCGTCGATCCGGGCGACGTCGCCGGTGCGGAAGTAGCCGTCGGCCGTCCACCGCTCCGGCGTGGTCCCGCCGGCATACGATCCGGCGATCCACGGGCCGCGGACCAGGACCTCGCCGCTGGTCTTGTCGTCGCGCGGCACGTCGCCGGCCTCGTTGCGGACCGCGAGCTCGACCAGCGGCGGAGGCACGCCCTGCTTGGCCCGGATCCGGTAGCGGGTGTCGTCGTCGGCGTCCGCCAGCTGCGGCGGCACGCGCGACACCAGGCCCAGCGGCGACATCTCGGTCATGCCCCAGGCGTGGATCAGCGTCATGCCCAGGCGATCGAAGTCGCGGATCAGCTGCTCGGGGGCGGCCGAGCCGCCGACGATCATGCGCAGGCCGGGCACCAGCTTCCAGCGCTCCGGCGCGGCATCCATCGCCTCGCGGATCCCCAGCCAGATCGTCGGGACGCCGGCCGCGACGGTGACGCGCTCGCCGGCCAGCAGATCGAGCAGGCTCGGCGGATCGAGGTGCGGGCCGGGGAACACCAGCCGGGCGCCGGTCATCGCGGCGATGTACGGCAGGCCCCACGCGTTGACGTGGAACATCGGCACGACCGGCATCAGCGTGTCGGCGCGCGACAGGTCGAGGCTGTCGGGCAGCGCCGCGGTCAGGGTGTGGAGCAGCGTCGAGCGGTGGCTGTACACCACGCCCTTGGGCATCCCGGTGGTGCCGCTGGTGTAGCAGGTCGCGAGGCCGTCGGACTCGGCGAGCCGCGGCAGCGCGACGTCGGCGGCGGTGTCGAGGAAGGCCTCGTAGGACTCGCGGTCGCCCGAGTTGCCGACCACGATCACGCGCTCGAACGAGCCGCCGGCGGCGATCACCTTGTCGAGCAGCGGCAGCAGCACGTCGTCGACGATCACGAAGCGGTCGCGCGCATGATTGGCGATGTAGGCGATCTCGTTGGGGTGCAGCCGCAGGTTGAGCGTGTGGGTCACCGCGCCGGCCAGCGGGATCCCGAAGTACGCCTCGAGGTGCTCGCTGTGGTTCCACATCAGGGTCGCGACGCAGTCGCCGCGCGCGATCCCGGCGCCGACCAGCGCTCGCGCCAGCCGCCGCGCGCGCGGGATCACGGCGCGGTACGTGGTGCGGGTCAGGGTCTTGTCGGGGCGGCGCGAGACGATCTCGCCATCGCCCATCCAGCGCTCCGCGCGGTCCGCGATCAGGTCGAGCGTGAGCGGTACGTCCATCATGGTGCTCGGCGGCATCACCGGAAGATAGATCCGTTCACCGCCGCGCATGCATGCAAATGTTGCCGGCGCGCCGGCCCGGGATGCGCGGGCACCGGTCACCGGCGGTGGATCGGCCCGCGCTTCACTTCGCCTGGTAGTTCTCGTACACCGTCGGCTCGGGGGCCGCCGCCGCCGCCGGCTGGCCGTCCGCCTTCGCGGGCGGGCGCCGCTTGTAGCCCACCTTGGCCTTGAGCGCGCGCTCGCCGCGGTTGACCGTCGTATCGGCCGCGCCGGTGTCGTACGACTTGTTCTCGGCGGCCTTGTCGGCGTCGGCCATGAACGCCTTGACGTCCGCGGCGGTCGGCGGCTTGATGTCCGGCCGCGCGCGGAGGTCGACCGCCTCGGTCAGGTACGACCGCACCAGCTTGGTCTCCAGCTTCTTGAACAGCGCGGGCGAGCCGAACACGTCGACGGTCGCGACCGAGCCGTTGAGCGCGACCGCGTAGCCGACCATCCGGCCGCGGTCCGCTGCGGGCACCTTGGCGAGCGCGGCGTTGACCTGCTTCTCCATCGTCGCGAGCGTGCCGTCGGACTGCTGCTGCGCGACCCTGCGGTAGGTGTCCGACGGCGTGACGGTCTTGCGCGCCACGTTCTTGGCGGCGACCTCGTTCCACACGTCCTGCTGGGCGGCGTAGCTGGCCTGGCCGCGCAGCCGGCCGTGGGCGAGCGCCCGCGCGCTGGCGAACTCCTTGGTCTGGACGGTCCACCGGCCGTGCTCGACGCAGTACACCGGCACCTCCTGCGTCGTGTTCGCCGGGATCACCGTGTTGCGGCCGATGATGCGGTCCTGCTTGCCGCCGATGATCACCTCGCCGGCCAGCAGGAACACCGGCTGCGGCGCCTGGTTGACGAACGTCAGGCTGTTGACGCTGCCGTCGGAGATCTCCTTGATCGTGACCTGCCTGGCGGCCATCGCCTCGTCGAGCACGAGCAGCGGATCGCCGGTCGGGTCGGCCGGGCCGGTCGCGACGATCGGCGTCAGCGTCAGGCTGTCGACCTGGATCGGCGCGAGCATCGCGGTGCGCTCGGACAGCGCAGACGGATCCTTGCCGGCCGGAGGCGGCGGCGGCGAGGGTGTGTCAGCGAGGGCGGTGGTGGCAGCGAGCAAGATCGCAAGGGAACCGGCAGCGTGGCGCATGGGACCTCCCGCCAGCTACAACGCGCCCCCGTCCGGGCCGATCTAGCACTTTTGACCGCTACTTCTTGGCGGCTTCCTGCTTGGCCTTGGCGGCCTTGGCCAGGAGCTCCTCCGAGATGTTGGCCGGTACGTCGGCGTACCTGGCGAACTCCATGGTGAACTCGGCCTTGCCCTGGGTCGAGCTGCGCAGCGGCGTCGAGTAGCCGAACATCTCCGCCAGCGGGACCTCGGCGTCGACCCGGCACATGCCGTCCTCCTCGGTCGAGCCGATCACCACGCCGCGGCGCTGCATGATGGTCGACAGGATGTTGCCGGAGTACTCGGCCGGCCCCTCGACCGACAGCTTCATGATCGGCTCGAGGATCTTGGGCCTGGCGCGCGGGAAGAAGTCGCGGAACGCGCCGCGCGCGGCTTCCTGGAACGCGATGTCGCTCGAATCGACCTGGTGCGACTGGCCGTCGTCGATCGTGACGCGGAGGCCGACCACCGGCACGCCGAGTCGCGGGCTCTTCGCGATCATCGACTTGAAGCCCTTCTCGCACGACGGGATGAACTCGCGTGGGATCGATCCGCCGCGGATCTCGTCGACGAACTCGAAGTCGCCGTCGAACGGCTCGGCGTACCCGGCGACGCGGCCGTACTGGCCCGAGCCACCGGTCTGCTTCTTGTGGGTGTAGTTGAATTCGACCTTCTGGCTGATCGTCTCGCGGTACGCGACCTGGGGCGGCGAGGTGATGACCTCGGCCTTGTACTCGCGCTTCATCCGCTCGATGTAGACCTCGAGGTGGAGCTCGCCCATGCCCGAGATGATGGTCTCGCTCGATTCCGGATCGACGTGACAGCGGAACGTCGGGTCCTCCTTGGTGAACCGGTTGAGCGCCTTGGACATGTTGATCTCGGCGCCCGAGTCCTTGGGCCGGACCGCGACCGAGATCACCGTGGTGGGGACGAACATCGAGGTCATCGCCAGGTTGACGGTGCCGTCGGTGAACGTGTCGCCCGAGTTGCAGTCGACGCCGAAGATCGCGCAGATGTCGCCGGCCCCCGCGTTGGTGATCTCCTCCTTGTCGTCGGAGTGCATCCGGACCAGGCGGCCGACCTTGACCTTCTTGCCGGTGCGCGTGTTGACGACGAAGTCGTCCTTGTTGATCTGGCCCTGGTAGACCCGGACGTAGGTCAGCTGACCGTAGCGGCCGTCCTCCAGCTTGAACGCCAGCATGACGAGGGGCTTGTCCGGGTTGGAGTCCAGGATCAGCGGCTCCTCGTTCTTGCTGAGGTCGAGCGCGATGTTCTCGACGTCGCGCGGCTCGGGCAGGTACGAGCACACGCCGTCGAGCAGCAGCTGCACGCCCTTGTTGCCGAGCGCCGAGCCGCACATCACCGGCGTGCACTTGAGCGCGATCGTCGCGTCACGCAGCGACTTGCGGAGCAGCTCCGGAGTGACCTTGTCCTCGAGGATCGCCTCGGTCAGCTCGTCGGACACCAGCGACAGGTTGTCGAGCATCTCGTGGCGCAGCTTGTCGGCCTGCTCCAGGAGCTCGGGCGGGATCGGGCCGCGCTCGATGGTCTCGCCGTTGTCGCCGTAGAACCGGAACGCGACCATCTCGATCAGATCGACCACGCCCTCGAGCTTGTCCTCGAGGCCGATCGGCATCTGGATCATCACCGGGTGGAGCTTGAGCTTGTCGCGCAGCTGGTCGCGCACGCGGTACGGGTTCGCGCCGGTGCGGTCGAGCTTGTTGACGAACGCGATGCGCGGCACCTTGTAGCGCCGCATCTGGCGGTCGACGGTGTAGCTCTGCGACTGCACGCCGGCGACGCCGCACAGCACCATGATCGCGCCGTCGAGCACGCGCAGCGAGCGCTCGACCTCGATCGTGAAGTCGACGTGGCCCGGGGTGTCGATGATGTTGATGTGGTGCTGGGCCTTGATCGGCGTCCCTGGCACGGGCATCACGCCCTTGGACTTCTCGCCCGGGGGCCACTGGCAGAACGTGGCAGCGGACTGGATGGTGATGCCGCGCTCGCGTTCGAGCTCCATCGAGTCCATCTTCGCGCCGACGCCGTCCTTGCCCTTGACCTCGTGGATCGCGTGGATCCGGGCCGTGTAGTACAAGATCCGTTCCGTCAGTGTCGTCTTTCCACTGTCGATGTGAGCCGAGATGCCGATATTGCGGACTTTGGACAGGTCGGTGAGCACAAAAGTGTCTCCTGGAAGCTCCGGGGAGCCCCGATAAAGGCGCGGGATTGCTACCAATGATCTGGCTCGCACGCAAGGGCGCAGTGGTTACAACCGTCCCCACGCCGATGTGATTGGTTTTCAAGAAGTTGGTGGGGGCGTTTGCTACCCTTTCGGCCGGGTGCAGCACCTCGACGACAACGCGGCGAGCGAATTCGTCTCCGGGACGCTGTCTCCGTCGGCGCTGGGCAAGGTCGAGGGCCACCTGGCGAGCTGCCGCGAGTGCCGCGCGCTGGTCGCGGCGCTCGCCGCCGATCCGGTGGCCGACTCGGCCGCGGTGACGTTCCAGCGCCTGATCGCGATGTCGTCGCCGTCGTCGGTCGGGGAACTCCCGAGGCGCCCGCCATCGAGCGGCGACCGGGTCGGCCGCTACCTCGTGCTGTCGGCGCTCGGCGCCGGCGGCATGGGCGTGGTGTTCGCGGCGTGGGACCCGCAGCTCGGCCGCAAGATCGCGCTCAAGCTCCTGCGCTCCAGCGTCGCGAGCTCGAGCAAGGACGCGCGGACCCGGCTGCGCCGCGAGGCCCAGGCGATCGCCCAGCTGTCCCACCCCAACGTCGTGTCGATCTACGACGTCGGCACGACCGACGACAACGCCCTGTACATCGCGATGGAGTTCGTCGAGGGCGACACCCTGACCAGCTGGCTCAAGAGCTACCCGCGGACGTGGCGCGAGACCGTCGACGTGTTCCGCCAGGCGGCGCGCGGGCTGCTCGCCGCGCACAGCGTGGGCCTGTTGCACCGCGACTTCAAGCCGGACAACGTGCTGGTCGGCGGCGACGGCCGGGTCCGGGTCACCGACTTCGGCCTCGCGCGCTCGGTGCTGTTGCCCGACGAGGCCGCGCAGGCCAAGCCGGTGATGTCCGCGCTCGACGTCGCGCTGACCGCGACCGGCACGGTGCTGGGCACCCCGCGCTACATGCCCCCGGAGCAGCTGACCGGCCCCGATCTCGACGCGCGCAGCGACCAGTTCAGCTTCTGCGTCGCGCTCTACGAGGCGCTCTACGGCCGCCACCCGCTGCCCGGCGGCACGTCGGTGGCGATGCTCGACCACGGCGAGCGTGCCGCGGCGCCGCCCGGCGGCAGCAAGGCCCCCCCGACGATCGGCCGCGCGGTGCTGCGCGGGCTGGAGCGCGACCGCGCCCGGCGGTTCCCGTCGATGGGCGCGCTGATCGACGCGCTGGAGGTCCGCCCGCAGCGCTCGCCGCTGCGCTACGCCGGGCTCGCCACGCTCGCGATCCTGTTCGCCGGCGGCACCACCGCGGCGGTGATCGCGCAGCAGCGCGCGCCCGCCGAGCCGCCGCGCGACTTCATGTCGATCGACGACCTGCTCGCCAAGCTCGACGCCCAGACCACCGAGATCCAGCGGCTCGACGACCAGCTCGAGCACGCCCGGACCGCGATCGCCCGGTTCGAGCAGGAGCGCGCGGACGCCCGCGACAAGGACGCCGAGATCGAACGGCTGACCGGGCAGGTCGCGCAGCTCCAGGCCGCGGTCCAGGCCGCCCGGGCCCGGGTGGCGCGGACCGGCCAGCTCCCGGCGATCGTCAGCGACCCGGCGGACCCCGCGCTGGCGGCGATCCGGGGCTGCTTCTTCGAGTGGAACGAACGCAACGCGTCCGACGCCATGGTCGTGGTCCGGGTGACGGTCACCCCGGACGGCCAGGGCACGTCGCCGCGGATCGTGAGCACACCGGACGAGCATGTGGCCACGCCGAGCGGCGATGCTACCGGAATGAGCGCGCTGGAGATGTGTGTGTCCGAGCAGGTCGCGCGCCTCCGGTTCCCCCGGTCGTCCCAGGAGCTCGAGATCGAGGAGACCCTGCTGTGGTCGCGGGGGCGGGTCACGCTGTTGCCCCGGATCGTCGGCCACCGCGAGGTGTCGGCGGGTCAGATCGAGTTACCCTGACGACCTGTGATCCGTCCGCCCCTGCGCTCGATCTGCGTGACGAATCCCGCGGACGCGCCGCCCCGCGGCGGTACCATCACGCCGGTGACCGCCCGGAGCTCGTGTCACGTCGTCGAGGCGCCGGGCAGCGCGTCGCGATCGGGATCGCCGGAGCACCGGTCGGGGACCACGGTCCCGTGGTGCGCCGCGGCGATCGCGGCCGGGCTCGCCGCGCTGGCGGGGCGCGCCGCCGCCGAGCCGGCGGTCCCGGCCGCGCCGGGGCCGGTCCTGACGATCGACGGTGTGCCCGGCCGCCGGGTCGCGGTGGACACCTCGGTCGACCGCCATGCGACGCCGTTCGCCCAGGTGGCGCGGACGCTCTACCTCGACCGCTGCAGCGGCGGCTGCGTCATCACCAGGGGCAACAACGACGCCCGCAACCACGTGTCGTCGATTCCGAACCCGACGGCGACCGCGCCGGGCCCGAGCTTCACGATCAGCGAGTACCGCGACGCCTCGAACCGGACGGGCGCGCTGGCCGACCCCGAGTGGAGGGCGCTGGTCACGTGCATGCAGGAGGTGTACTCGCCGTACAACCTCACCGTCACCGACCTCAGGCCGAGCAGCGCCGGCTACAACGAGGCGATCATCGCGGGCACCCCCAACGAGATCGGCGAGAGCCAGGATGTGCTCGGGGTCGCGCCGCTCGCCAGCGACTGCAGCGCGATCGGCAATGTGATCTCGTTCTCGTTCGCCAACGCGCACGGCGCCGTCGATCGCGTCAACAACATCTGCTGGACCGCGGCGCAGGAGAGCGCGCACGCCTACGGCCTCGATCACGAGTACTCGTTCACCACCGGGAACGCGGCCAACCAGCACTCGGCGTGCAACGACCCGATGACCTACCGCAACGACTGCGGCGGCGAGAAGTTCTTCCGCAACGACTTCGCCATCTGCGGCGAGACCGGCCAGCGGCGGTGCAAGTGCAGCGCGACGCAGAACTCGCACCTCAAGCTGCTGTCGGTGTTCGGTACGAGCGCCGCCCCGCCGATCGTCCAGGCGCCGATCGCCACGCTCGGCTCGCCGGCGCAGACCGACGACCTGCTCGGGGCCACCGTGGTGGTCACGGCCGGTGGGCAGCGCGGCGTGGCGCGGGTCGAGCTCGACTTCAACGGCTTCAAGTGGCTCGACGCCCCGGGCGCCATGTTCGTGGCGCGCGGCCAGCCCAACCCGAGCACCTACATGATCACGGTCCCGGGCGCGCTGCCCAGCAGCATCGTCGACGTCAAGGCGATCGCCTACGACGATCTCGGCACCGCGACCGCGACGGCCAGCGTCACGGTCACCAGGGGTGCGCCGTGCACCACCACGGCGGCCTGCGCCAGGTATCAGACGTGCGACGCCGGCAGGTGCCTCTGGGATCCACCGATCGGCGAGCTCGGCGTCACCTGCGCGTACCCCCAGTTCTGCAAGTCGGGGATCTGCACGGGGACCGCCGAGCAGCAGATCTGTACGCAGGCCTGCGTTCCGGGCTACGTCGGATGCCCGCAGGGCCTCGACTGCGTGACGAACGGGGCCGACACCGGCACGTGCTTCTTCTCGTCGAGCGGCTGCTGCAGCGTCGACCGCGGCGACGGCAGGTGGTGGCTGCCGGTCGGACTCGGCCTGGCCGTGCTCGGGCTGGTCACACGTGCCCGGCGTGCCGGCGTGCCCGGCGTGCCCGGCGTGCCCGGGGGCCCCGGCGCCGCGGCCGGCGCTGACCCCGCCGGGCGACCTGGAGCCGTCCATCGCGGCGGCGGTCGGGCTTGCATCGCGATCCGGGCGGGACAACGATAGCGGGGATGCGTCTTCTGCCGAGTCTCGTGGTCTGCGCGCTGTCCGGCCTGGCGGTCCCGGCTCGCGCCGACACCACCCCCACCTCGTCGATCGCCCAGCTCATGGTGCTCGAGCCGGGCGACACCAGCTACAAGCTGTTCCACGGCGCGGTGTGGCTCGATCACGACAAGGCGCAGTGGAACTACCGCTGGGGCGGGCTGCAGTGCAAGGGCCGCGAGCTGTCGGACACCAGCGTCCAGCTCCTGTTCGCCGCGTTCCGCTCCGAGTACCAGGTCACCCTGGAGTTCGTGATCACCGACTACAAGGGCAAGCCGTACCGCTGCATCACCGGGCTGACGATCTCGAAGACCTGACGACCGCTACCCCGCCGAGCCGGCGCCGACGCCGACCTTGATCTGCGCCGGGCCGATCGTGTCGCGCGCGGCCTTCGCGCAGGCGGCGATGCTGTCGTTGTTGACGTTGCTCGGGCCGCCGCGGATCTGGAGGATGCAGCGGGTGTCGTCGTCGAGCAGCCGGAACAGCTTGACGTCGTCGGCGCCGACCGCCTGGATGTGGACGCAGGCGTAGCTGCCCAGCGACTCGTCGTCGCGATCCTTGCGCTGCTTGCAGCTGGCCCGGAACCGGTCGGGGTCCTCGATCGTCGAGCAGAACGCGGTGACGTTGCACAGCTCGTCGCCCGCCAGCACGCCGAGCCGGCCGGCCTTCTGGAGCAGCGCCTTCTGCTCGGCGGCGCTCGCCGGCTTGCCGCCGCGGATCAGCGAGCACGACGCGGCGGACTCGGGCTCGCTCCGGGTGACGTCCTTGACGGTCAGCGGCTGCTTCTCGCCGAGCGCGGTCTGGAACGCGGCGGCGTCGATCAGCTGGCTGCACGGGATGTGGGCCTGGCCGGGCACCGGGGGCGCGATCCGCCTGGCCGGTGGGCTGGCGGCCAGCCGGGACTTCTGCTCCTGCTCGGCCTGGCGCTGGGCCTCCTCCGCGCCGGCGCGCTCGGTGTTGCCGCAGCCGGCCAGCCCCGGGGAGCCTCCGAGCAGGGCTGCGGCGGCGGTCGCGAACAGGACACGCATGCGCAGCGAAGCTAACACGGCGCCGGGACGTCGCACCGCGGCCGGGCCGCTCGGCGGATGGGCACGGGCGGGGCGACGATCGGGGTTGCAGTGGGGTTGCCGGGGTTGAGAGATCCGCCAACCTGGGGCAAAGTGCGAGACCGGCTCTCCGATCCGCATCCGCGCCCATAGTTCAGTCGGAAAGAACAACCGCCTTCTAAGCGGTAGGTCGCAGGTTCGATTCCTGCTGGGCGCGCTGAATCATTCATCAATTTGGCGCCTGATCGGCGGCTTGGACCGACGGTGCCGAAACGGTGCCACCGAGGATCGCACGCGGGTCCACCGCGGCGCGCGAGGACTCGGGCCGGATGTAGATCGCCGTCGTCGCGGCATCCGCGTGGCCGAGCAGCGCCGAGAGCTTCGTGATGGGAAGCCCGGCATCGGCGGTGAGCGTCGCGTAGGTCGCGCGTAGCGAGTGGAACGTGAGCGGCTCCAGGCCGGCGCGCTTGCACGCTGAGCGCGTCTTCGCGGCCATGTCGTCGTAGCCCTCGCGCAGCGGCCGAACGCCGTCCACCAGCACGACATGGTCGTCCGGGCCGCCGCGCGTCACGGCGCGCCAGGCGGTGAGCTCGGCGGCGAGCTCCGTCCCCAGCGGCAGCACGCGGGCCGCGTCCTCGTCGTCCTCGTAGCGGGCCTTGAGCGGCCCCTCCCACGACAGCGCGATCGTGATCGTGTCCGTCCCGATGTGGCGCCAGCGCAGCGATGCGATCTCGCCGAGCCGTGCGCCCACGTGACAGGCCAGCGCGCACGCCACGCGGAACCAAGCCTCACGGCAGGCCCCCAGGAGAGCGCGCACGTCCTCGATCGATTGCAGCGCCCGGGGCCGCGTCTTCCGCCGTTTCTGGCGCAGCGAGTTCACCTGCGGGATCTCGATCTTCGCGTCGTTGTCCTTGGCCAGCTGGCGCAGCGTCACCAGAACGTGACGGATCGTCGATGCGCTCAGCGTGCGGCCGGTTTCGTTTTTCTCCCCCGGCCGCGCCGTGCGCGTCACGGCCAGCTTGTCGAGCCACTCGCGCAGCACGCGGGGCGTGAGGTCGCACAGCCTCACGTCGCCCAGGTGAGGCTCGATGTGGAGGTCATAGGTGCGCTGGTAGGCACGGCCGCGCCTCTCGAACCGGCGCAGGGTGTTCCCGGGATCGGGCTTGCGCCGGGCCACGAACGCGGCGAACGCCTCGCGCACCGTCAGCGCGCCAGCGCCGAGCCTCTCGCGGCGCTCGCTGTCTTCTTCGGCCGCTACCTCGAGCCGGCGTAGCGCGGTGCGCGCGAGGTCATGCGTCGCGAACGTGCGACTCTGGCGCCTCCCGGCGCCGTCGAACCATCGGATCTGCCAGCGGCCGGACGTCAGCTTGCGAGGCTTGCTCATGGCCGCCCCGTCCCGTTCGCGTCGGAATCACCGGCCGTCGGCGCCGGTGCGGTCGCGGACTTACCGTTGCAGCGGCGAGCGATCCAGTCGCTGAGCGAGCGCCCGTCGGTTTCTGCGGCGCGCTCCCAAGCTGCGCGTTCGGCCGCGGTTGCACGTAGGCCGATCATGGTCGCTTTCTTCCTGGGTCTCACGGACGGCATGGTTGGTCTCCTCTCTGTGTGGTCATGGCGGTGTTTGACAAGTTATAACTTTGTATAACTACTGTCAAGATGAGGAACCTGTCCGCGTTGACGGTTCGTTATCGTAAGTTGTAACTTGTTAAACAATGAAACCTTCCAGAACCGTCCTTGCCAAGCTCCTTCACCACGCAGAAACCGCGGCTCATCTCGTCGGTCACCTCGACGAGAACGACACCCATCCTGGCCTCGTCGGCCAGCTCAGCGAACACATCGACACGATCGCCCACGAGCTGGCCGAGCTCCTCGGGGATCCCGGCACGCTCGCCGAGCCTGATGCTGCCGCGCCCGACGATCGCGAGGCGCGCGGCGGCGCACCGCTGCTCACGTCCATCGCGGGAGGTGCCCCGTGAACCACTGACGCGCGCTGCTGACCCACGCCACACAACGACTGCAGCAACACATAGCGGCCCGTCGACGGGGTACAGCCCGCCGCCGGGCCTTGGAGTCACGATGCATAGACACCGTAACCCCCGGCCGAAGATATCCAAGCGGCCATCCCCTGACAACCGACGCACCGCGCTACCAGCGCCGGAGCTCGCGCCTGAGCCTGATGGTCTCGACTGCCTGCTGTACAGCCTGCGCGACAACCTCAGGCGCGCCGACGCCTTCGTCTCGACCGCCGAGCGGCAGATCGAGGAGAACTGGCACGACAACGACGACGAGGACGACCTGGAGGAAGAGTTCAACACCGTCCTGCGTCATCGGATGCGCATCGAGTACCTCGTCGAGGCCGGCAAGCATGCCGTGCGCGCGGCGCTCTACACGACCGAGCAGATCGATGCGGAGATCGCTCGCAAGAGGGGAGCGTGATGCGTGCGGGCCGGCGACGAGCTGCGGGCGTTCCTCGCCCGGATTCTCGGCTGGTCTAACACCAGCGCCGTGGAGCTTGCGCTGATCTCGGTGACGCTGGCCGCTGCCGGCTGCACGACGCTCGTGCTGTGCGGCCAGGGCGACATCGTGCCGATCGCCTGGGCGCTGCACCGGCGCGTGCGCGAGCCGGGCCGGCCGTTCATCGTGGCCGCCACACGGCGCGGCGATCATCCCGAGTCGGTGCGTTCGCCAGCGAGCCGGGGCAACGCGGTCCTGGCGCTCGAAGCCGCACGTCGCGGCACGTGCTGCATGCGCCTGCGGCGCGCGCCGGCCGACCTCGCCGAGACCGTACCGCTGCTCCGGGCCGCGGATGACGTGATGCTCGTGATCTGCTGCGGGCCGCACCTCGCCAGCGATGCGCTCTTGATCCGGCCGGCGCCGGTCGTGGTCCCTCCGCTGGCGAGCCGGGCGCACGAGCTGGACCGCATCATCGTCGAGTATGCCGGCGACGCGATCGCGGCGCTCGGTGCACCGCACGAGGCATTCACCGCCGACGATCGCGCATGGGTGCGAGACCACGCGGCGGGATCGCTCGCCGAGATCGAAAAGGCCACGCTGCGACTGGTCACGCTCTACACGTCGCGCAACCTGTCTCACGCGGCGGCGTGCCTCGGGATGAGGCCGGTGTCGCTGAGCCGGTGGCTCGGCCGACGGGAGATCGACGCGCTCGCGGCCCTCGCCCTGGAGTCGTTCGACCGCGCGGACTGGAGCGGCATCGATCCGCTCCTCGTCGAGCGGACGGCCTACGTGCTCGGGATGATCGCCCGGTCGGCGGCGACCGCGGCATCCAAGCTCGACGGGCTCCGCGCGAAGGTTGCCGACACGCAGCCGGCGACGTCCGTCGACCTGTCATCCGACGCCAAGGATTCGCACCCGCAGCTCTCGCTCCCGTACACGATCGCCAACTGCCTGGTCAGGCACGAGTCCTCGGTCATCAGCCGTCTGCGCAGGCGGCTTGCGGA
>JBGQCL010000297.1:0-15128 GCA_041495365.1 Kofleriaceae bacterium
GAGCGCGCCGGCGAGCAGGCGGCGGCGCAGCAGCGCGCCGGCGCCGATCGCGAGCTGACCCTGGCACCAGGTCGACAGCGCGAGCATCGGGATCGAGCCGAGCAGCAGCAGCGCCCAGCCCCACAGCCAGCCGGCCGCGACGTGGCCGCCGAGCACGGCCCGGCCGATCGCCCACCACGACGCGAGGAACAGCATGTAGTACGCGGCATGGACGGCGATCAGCCCGCCGGCGAGCCGGACCTGACCGGCGGCGCGGAGCTGGGTGGCGAACGACGCCCCGGGCGGCAGCCGGACCAGCCAGGCGTGCAGGACCGTGGTCGCCGCCATCAGCTCGCCGAGCAGGCCGGCCTGGGCGCGATCGCGCGCGACCGCCGGCAGCTCGGCCGCGGCGAGCAGCGCTGTGATCCGCGCCCGGTGCGGCGCCTCGTGGCGCTCGGTCACCGCGCGGATCACCGCGGCCCGCGCGATCCGGTGGACCGCGCCGCCGGGGCCGAGGCAGGTCAACCGGTTGCGGTGGTGGCCGAGCACGACCAGCGCGCCGCCGGGCAGGCGGATCAACGCCGGGTGAAGCGCGACGAGCGCGGCATCGACCTCGCGGTGCGGCGCGGTGATCGGCTCGACGCTGACCCCGAGCTGATCACCGGCCGCGACGAGCCAGCGATCGAGCGTCGCGGGATCGCCGCCCGGTGCGCCGCGCAGGGCCGGCGCGCTCGCCGCCGGTGCGACCAGCCCGGCGCGGCGCGCGAGCGCGACCATCGCCTCGCCGATCCGGTCGATCGGCCAGGTCGCCTCTGCCAGCGCCGCCTCGAACGTCGTCCCGGTCATGACCCGCCGTCCTCGCGGATCCGCCCGCCGTCGATCCACACCTGGCGCCAGCGCGCCGCCGACCACTCGCGCTCGTGCATCTCGCGATCGCCGCCGACCAGCGCGGCGTAGCGCGAGCCCGGGCGGCGGCCGAGCTCGTCCGGCGCACCGTCCTCGACGATCCGCCCGCCGTCGATCACGAGCACGCGGTCGAACGGCTCGGTCTCCGCGATGTCGTGGGTCACCCACAGCACGGTCGCGTCGCGCCACCACCGCCGCACGGTGGCCAGCAGCTCGCGCCGGGTCGCGAGGTCGAGGCCGCGGAACGGCTCGTCGAGCACGACCAGGCGCGCGCGCCGGCGCGCCAGCGCGCGGCCGACCCGGGTGCGCTGACCCTCGCCGCCCGACACCAGCGCACCGGACTCGCCGAGCTCGGTCGCCAGGCCGTCGGGCAGGCGCTCCAGCACCTCGCGCAGCCGGGCGTGCGCCAGGATCTCGGCCAGCGGCAGCTCGCCCTCGTGCTCGGTGCCGTAGCGCAGGTTGTCGAGCAGCGATCGGTTCCACAGCGCGACCGCGGGATCGACCCACGCGGTGTCGCGGCGCACCGCGCGCAGCCAGTCGCCGACCAGCGGCCGGCCATCGACCTCGACGCTGCCGCGCGCCGGCCGGTACCAGCCGAGCAGCAGGCCGACCAGGCTCGACTTGCCGGCCCCCGATGCGCCGACGATCGCGACGTGCTCGCCCGGCGCCACCGCGAGATCGACGGTGTCGAGCACGGTGTGGCCGCCGGCCTCGACCGTGACGTCCGCCATGCGGATCGCGACGCCGCGGGCGGCCGGGCCGGCGCTCGCCGCGTCCACCGCCGGCCGGGTCGTGGCCTCGGGATCCACCGGCTCGGGTGTGCCGAGCGGCTCGAGCAGCCGTAGCACGAGGTTGCGCAGCACCGGGTACTGGCGAGCGACCGCGGCGATGTCCTGGCCAAGGGCCGGCAGGCTCAGCGCCCAGTAGACCACCAGCAGCATCCCGCTCGCCGGCTGGCTCGCCACGCTCCACACCATCAGCGCGGCCATGCCCAGCCCGCACAGCGCCAGCCCGCCGTCGACCAGGGTCGACGCGGCGTAGAACCGCCGCCCGGCGCGCGCCCACTCGACCAGCTGCGCCTCCTGCTGGCGCAGCATCGCCGGCCCGGCGCCGTGCACGCGGATCGGCAGCAGGCCGAGCAGCGCGTCGAGGTAGAACCGGCCGAGCGCGCCGGCGTGGCCGCGCAGCCGGAGGTCGCGCTCGGCCAGGACCGGCTGGCAGGCGAGCGGCAGGCCGATGCAGGCCGCCGCGGCGATCGCCGCGAGCGGCGCGCTCGCGGGCGCCAGCCAGGCGATGCCGATCACGGTCAGCAGCAGCTGCGCCGACGCGGTGAGCAGCCGGACGCCGAGCACCGGCACGACCCGCACCAGGTGCAGGCTGTGGCCGCGCTCGGCCATGTCGGACAGCAGCCGGCTCCGGAAGTAACGGTCGTCGAGCCGCGGCAGCTTGGCGAGGAACGCCATGCGCAACCGCAGGTCGAGCGTACGCCCGAGCCGCAGCGCGCCCGCGACCAGCGGCAGCTCGACCACCAGGCCGAGCCCGAGGAATCCGACCAGCGCCACCATCGCCGCGGCGCGCTGCGACGGCAGCGCGAGCTGCTGGCCGACCTCGAGGATCCCGCGCAGCAGGACCGCGTTGAGCGTGACCAGCACCGCGGACACCGCGATCGCGACGCCCAGCACCAGCGGCGTCGCCAGGCCATCGACGGCCAGTAGCCCGATCAGCGTCCGCCACGGCCGGGCCGGCGGCTCGGTCAGCGCCGCGACCAGCTCGACGGGCATCGTCGCCGCGGCGCCCGGCTCACCGGCGGGCGCCGCGCCCGCCGCCTCGGCCTCGGCGCCCGTCCCGTCGCCGGCCGCGACCACGCGCGGGTCGCTCGGCCGGGCCACGGCAGCCGGCGCGGCGGCCCGGCGGCCGGTGCAGCGCACGATCACCGCGCCGCGCACGTGCAGCGCGTCCTCCCCATCGAGCGGCTCCGGCGCCGGCGACACGCTGAAGTACTCCGGGGCGATCAGCGGCAACGCGCCGTCGGCGGCCGGCGCGATCTGGCGCTTGATCAGCGCCTGGCACGCCGCGCCCGAGGTCACCGCCCCGCTGGCCACCAGCACCGCGGTCATCCGCGTCGCGGCGTCGAGCGCGGCCATCGCCTGCCAGCCCGGGTCGTCGAGCGCCGCCGCGGTCAGCCGATGGCGGTCCGCGCGGCCGATCGCGAGCGCCGCGAGCCGCGCGTCGAGCGTGGTCCGGAACTCGGAACCGCCGACCCACGCGCGCCACAGCGCCGCCGGGACGGTCGCGCTGTGGATGTAGAGCTGCTCGAGCAGCGCTGCGCGCGACATCCAGTGCCGGCCCTCGCCAGGGTCCATGACCTGGACCCAGCGGCCCGCGGTCGACCACACCAGGATGAAGTGGTTGGCGCCGCTGGGGTTCCTGACCACCGCGATCGCCGGCAGCGCGCGCGCCTGGGGCAGCAGCAGGTGATCGGCCGGCAGCATCGTCTCCTCGGTGTCGAGCCCGAGGAAGTTGGCGATCTCGTCCATCGTCGTGATCGACGTGCCATCGACGCTGGTCTGGCAGGCCTCGCGCAGCCGGCCGTAGTTGATCGACATCCCGAAGCCCGCGACCAGCGCCTGCAGCGTCGCCGGCCCGCAGTCCATCATCGAGGTCTGGACGACCTCCGGCGCGAAGTAGCGGGCCTGTGGATGGGGGCGCGTGAACAGGCTCACCGGCTTGACTCGAACAGCGCGCCGGCAGCTCGCGCGATCAGCACCCGCCGGCCGCGCTCACGATCGCCGCGCAGCGCGATCGACGTCTGGCGAAACTCGCTCGGCATTCCCCGTCGGCACTCTATCGCATTCCGGTCCGGGACGAGTGACCGGCCGGTCCGCTGGGATCACTTGCCGTCGAGCGCGCGGTCCTCGCGGCCGGGGCGCTTCTTGGTCTGCTCGATGCCGAGGCCGGCGAGCTTCTTGCGCAGCGTGTTGCGGTTGAGCCCGAGGATCTCGGCGGCCTTGAGCTGGTTGCCGCCGGTGTGGGCCAGCACGAGGTCGAACAGCGGTCGCTCGACCCGCGCCAGCACCTTGTCGTACAGGTCGTGCACCGGGTAGCCGTCGATCCGGGCGAGCAGACCGGCGAGCTTGGACTTGACCATGTCCTCGAACGCGAGATCCTCGAGCGGGACGCGCTCGGCGACCACCGGCAGGACCTCGTCGACGTCACCCGCCTCGATCCGTGCGCGGGTCACCCGCACGACCAGCCGCCGCGCGATCGCCTTGAGCTCGGCGACGTTGCCCGGCCACGGGTAGGTGGTCAGCCGCGCGATCGCCCGGCTCGACACCGTCGGCTTGGACCGGCCGACCTCGACGGAGTAGTGCTTGATCCAGCGCTCGAACAGCTCGGGCAGGTCGTCACCACGGTCGCGCAGCCGCGGGATCTCGATCCGGCGGTCCGCAAACAGCTGATAGAACTCCGGCGACACGATCGACGCGTCGACCGCGCGGTCGAGATCGAAATCCGCGGTGGCCAGGACTTGAACATCGAACAGCTCGCCGCTGTCGCGCTCGCCGCGGCCGCGGATCGCGCGGCGCAGCGTGCGCTGCGAGGTCGCCGACAGATCGCTGACGTCCTTGACCAGCAGCGTCCCGCCGCTCGCGGCGCGCAGCGCCCGCCGCGCGCGCTCGCAGGCATCGCCGTCGCGACCGCCCGCCCCCGGGCTCGGGCTGGTCGGCGCGTCCTCGAACGTCGGCCGCACCGCGACGAACCGGCTCGCGTTGCGCGGGCCGCGCCGGTGCAGGACCCGCGCGACCAGCTCGCGCCCGGTGCCGTGCTCGCCGCAGATCAGCACCGGGGCATCGCCGTCGGCGAAGCGCTGGACCGCGGCGATCACCGCGCGCATCGCCGGGCTCGCGGCGACCAGGAAGTCGTCCGCCCTGAGCGTGGGGCGGAGCATCTACGCGGCCTCGTCCGTCGACTCGTGATTTATCTCGGTACTCGTCTCGTTCCCGGTCCCGGTGCCTGCGAACGCGCTGTCCATGTCGCCGCGCTCGCCCTCGGGCGCCAGGCCGAGCCGGCGCTGGCGCTCGATCAGCTGCGCGAAGTAGTCCTCGACCAGCGCGCGCGCCGCCGCGATGTCCGGTGCCTCCCAGACCCGGAGCCGCAGCGCGTTGCAGCCGTACAGGCCGCGCGCGTACCACGCGCACGACTTGCGGACCTCGTGCAGCACCCGCGGCCCGCGCTTGAGCGCCTCGATCAGATCGACGTGGCGGCGGAACACCGCGAGCCGCTCGTCGAGCCCGGGCGGCCCCGGGTCCGGCCGGCCGGCGGTGACCTCGCGCAGCCGGGCGAACAGCCAGGGGTTGCCGAGCGCGCCGCGGCCGATCATCACGGCGTCGCAGCCGGTGTGCTCGCGCAGCCGCAGGTAGCCTGCGACGTCGACGATGTCGCCGTTGCCGACCACCGGGATGTGACGCGGCACGGCGGCGCGCACCTGCTGGATGATGTCCGGATCGCTCTTGCCGGAGAAACCCTGGGTGCGGGTCCGGCCGTGCACCGTGATCATCTTCGCGCCGGCCTCGACCATCGCGCACGCGAACTCGGGCGCGTTGCGGTGATCCTGGCTCCACCCGGCCCGGTGCTTGACGGTGACCGGCACGTGCGGCGGCACCGCGGCGACCACCGTGCGCACCAGCTCCTGCGCGATCGCGGGCTCGCGCATCAGCGCCGAGCCACACTCACCGGCGACCACGCGCTTGGCCGGGCAACCCATGTTGATGTCGACCAGCGATGCGCCGATCGCGACCGCAAGACGCGCCGCGGCGTCCATCGCCGACGACTCCCGGCCGAAGATCTGGACCCCGAACCGCCGGCCATCGAGCGACGCCGTGAGCTTGCCACAGGTCTTCGGATCGCCGACCGACAGCGCATGTGCCGACAGGAACTCGGTGATCGTGAGCCCGACGCCGAATTCCTCGCACACCGTCCGGAACGGCAGATCCGTGACCGCCGCCATCGGTGCTAGGAGCACCGGCACGTCGACTGCCAGATCACCGATACGCATCACGGGCACCTATACAGGAATCGGGTTGGCATGAGAACCCGGAAAAACCGCCCGGAACGATCGAACACCGAGAGCCCCGCGCGCAAGTCCCCCATCGATCGACCAGCGCGAGCTGTAGCGCCACACGTGTCGCCACGCACTGTCACGGTGACATGTCCTCCGGTGCATTGACGTTGTGCAGCGCGCGCAGGTGCGGATCGACCGCGCGCAGCTCGCCCTCCTCGACTCAGCGGACCCGCAGCGGCTCGTCGGTCAACAGCGATGACGCCTTCAGCCGTCCGGCGGCGAGCCTCCCGACCACGAGCTCGGCCCACGCTGCAACCCGCATCACGGTGCACAGCGGCTCGGCCAGCCCACCGATCCGGATGCCGACCGCGTCGCAGCCATCGTCGGCGCGCGACAGCACGAGCTCGACGAACGCGCGGTGGACGTAGGGCATGTCGCCGGCGATCACGAACAGCCACGGGGTCGCCGCCGCGGCCAGGCCCGCCGCGATGCCGGCGAGCGGCCCGGCGCCGGCCACCGGATCGCGCACGCTGCGGTAGCCCGCGATCGGCCGCGGCGACGACACGATGATCTCGGCGACGCACGGCGCCAGCGCCTCGACCTGGCGCTCGAAGATCGTCCGCCCCGCGATCACCAGCTCGCGCTTGTCGACGCCGCCCATCCGCGTGGCCTTGCCACCGGCGAGGATCAACGCGGTGACCTGATCGCGCTGCATGACTCGCTACCTCGGATCACGCCTGGGTCACGGCCGGGGCACGGCCGTCACGGTTTGAGCAGCACCTCGACCTCGTCCTGCGCGGGCGTCGTGATCTCCGGACCGCCGGGCGCGAGGTAGACCGAGACCTCGCTACGCACCCCGAACTGGCCGGTGAAGTACACGCCCGGCCCGATCGTGAAGCCGGTGCCCGGCGTGAGGATCCGCGAGTCCTTGACCTCGAAGTCGTCGAGGTCCGCGCCGCCGCCCTGCAGGTCGTTGTCGATCGAGTGCCCGGTGCGGTGCATCACGCGGTCGGCGAGCCCGGCCTTGCGCAGGAACGCCCGCGTGGTGTCGTCGACCTCGGCGCCCGTGACCGGGCGGTGCTTGCGCGCGCGGTCGCCGATCAGCGCCATCGCCTGGTCGCGCGCCAGGCTCACGGTCTCGAACGCCCGCGCGATCGGGTCGGGCACCGCCTGGTCGGCGACCGCGCACCAGGTCTGCGCGGCGTAGATGCCCTCGGGCTTGTCGAGCTTGGCGGCGAGCGAGATCACGATCAGGTCGCCGCGCTTGATCGGCGCGGCCTTGTCGGCCGACGGCACGTAGTACGGGTCGGCGGTGTTGGCGCCGGCGGCGACCACCGGCGGCGGGCCGACCAGCCCGCGCATCGTCATCCCGCGAAGGATCTCCTGCTGGACGTCGTGCTCGGTGACCGGCTCCCCGCCGTGCAGCCGCTTGGCGACGAGCGCGAGCGCCTCCTTGCGCAGCTCCACCACGTGGTGGACCGCGACGTAATGCGCGGTGCGCCCGGCGTCGCCCCAGATCGCCTTGGTGAACTGGACCAGCGTGTCGGACGATCGGACCTGCACGCCGGCGGCGCGGATCACCTCCAGCGTCCCGGCGTCGACCCGCGACACGGCGGGCACCGCTGCCTTCGCCGAGTACTCGACCGCGACCGACTTGATGCCCTTGAGCATCGCGCGCAGCTGCTTGTCGAGATCGCGGTAGCCCTGGTAGGTCAGCTTGGTGCCGGCGAGGTGATCGAAGCTGCGCCGCTCGGTGGCGTGAATCAGCGCGATCGGCATGCCGTGTGCCGGGATCATATAGAACCAGAGTCGCGTGGGGTGGCCGTCGGGCGCGACCAGCCGCTCGGCGATCGGGTTCTCGCCGTCGCGATCGAACAGCAGCCAGCCATCGAGCCGCTGGACCGCGAGCAGGCCCTGCACGGCGGGGACGTCGGCGAGGCCGACCCGCCGAGGGATCGGCGTCGCCGGATCGCCGGGCCGCACGTATGGATCGGCGGGCTGAGCACCCGCGGCGGTGGTCGCACCGGCGCGCGCCGGGTCGCCAGGCCGCGCCGCGGGATCACCGGGTTGCGCATACGGATCGGCTGGCCCGGGGCTCGCGGTGCCGGCCGCACCGCGGGGCGCCGGTGGCGCGGTCGGAGGCTGCGGCCGCCGCCCGCGAGGGACAGGTGACGCGGCCGGCGCGATCGGACCCGAGCCCGACCCGGAGGCCGGAGCCGGGGAAGCGTAGGGATCCAGCGGGCTCGCGGGCTGGGACTGGGGGCCTCCGGATCCGGCCCTCGCCCCGGCGGATGCCGGCTGCGCGGCGGCGCTGCGCGGGGCGACGAACGATGCCGCCGCGAGCACGGCGACCGGCAGGGCAAAAAACGCGGTGCGCTTCACGGGGCGCTTCATGGGTGCACGCGGCCGAGCTCGGCGATCAGCTCCTCATGAATAGCACCGTTCGTCGCCACGACCGCTCCTTCATGAACATCGAGCCGACCGCCTGTCCAGTCCGTCACGATCCCGCCGGCTTCGGTGACGATCAGCGCCCCGGCCGCGACATCCCACGGCTGGAGGTGCTTCTCCCAGTAGCCGTCCATCCAGCCGCGCGCGACCAGGCAAAGATCGAGCGACGCGGCGCCGAGCCGGCGGCACGCCCCGGCGCGGCGCTGCAGGTGCGCCCACTCGGCGAGGTTGTTGTCGGGTCGGGTCGCGCGGTCGTAGGGAAACCCGGTCGTCAGCAGCGCGTGATCGAGCCGCGCGGTCGAGCTGACCCGGAGCGGCGCGCCGCCGCCGTCGCGCGCCCCGCCGCCGCGGCTGGCCTCGAACCACCAGCCGAGCTGGGGCGCCGCGACCACGCCGGCGGCGATCTGCCCGGCGTCCTCGCACGCGATCGACACCGCCCAGATCGGCAGGCCGTGCGCGAAGTTCACCGTGCCGTCGATCGGATCGACCAGCCAGCGCTGGCGCGTCTGGCCCTCGCCCTCGTCCTGGCCCTCGCCCTGGCCGGTCTCCTCGCCGAGCACGGCGATCCCCGGCGTGCGCTCGGCGAGCACGCGCCGGATCACGTCCTCGGAGCGCAGGTCCCACTCGGTCACCAGATCGCGCGGGTTGCCCTTGGCGCGCACGTCCTCGGGCCGCGCGTCGCGGAGCAGCTCGGAGGCCGCCTGCGCCGCCGCCCGCGCCGCGGCGAGCAGCTCGGAGGGGCCGCGCGCGGTCACAGCCGGGGTCATAGATCGAGGCGCATCGCGATCTGGTGCGCCGCGGCCGGCCGGCTGAACACCTCGCTCGCCGCGACCTGCCGGGACAGGGTCGAGCGATCGACGACCCGGAATCCGAACTTGGCGGCGAAGAAATCGCTCACGCTCTCGGTCAGGAGGTAGATCCGGCGCACGCCGCGCCAGCGCGCCTGGTTGACCGCGGTGTCGGCGAGCATCCAGCCGTAGCCCGCGCCGCGGAACCGCGGATCGACCGCGAGCGCGCGCAGGATCGCGTCGTCACCGAGCACCTCGAGCGCGACGCAGCCGACCACGCCGTCCTCGTTGCGCAGCACGAAGAAGCTGCCTTGCTGATCGTCGCGCGCCGGCTCCTCCAGCCCGGCCGCGGCGAGCATCGCGCGCACCGCCGCCATGTCCTCGCGGTGAGCCGGCCGCATCGCGTCGCCGATCTCGTCGAGCAGCTTGTCGTGCAGGCCGTCGAAGCTGCCCGACGACAGCACGCAGACCACGTCGCCCGGCCCCGCGCTCTCGGCGAGCTGCTTGACGATGGTGTCGATCTCGGGGACGTACGCCGCCTTGGTACCGCCGCGATGGAGGTCGAGCGCGAGCCGCTCGGGATCGAACCGCTCGGCGGCCGGGATCTTCGACGGATCGAACAGCCGGCCGACGATGACCTCGTCGGCGTGGGCGAACGCCTCGGCGAACTCGGCCTGGAACGTCTTGCGCCGGCTGGTCGCAGAGCGCGGCTCGTAGACCGCGATCAGCCGGCGCTTGGGGTAGCGCTTGCGCAGCGCCTTGAGCGTCTCGCGCACCGCCGTGGGATGGTGCGCGTAGTCATCGAGCACGGTGACCCCGCCGGCGATGCCGCGCAGCTCCTGCCGCCGCCGCACCCCGGCAAAGCTCGCGACGCCGCGCGCGAGGTCGCCGGGCGGCACGCCGCGCGCGCGGGCGACGGCGATCGCCGCGACGCAGTTCGACACGTTGTGGCGGCCGACCAGCAGCGATTCGAAGTGCTCGATCCTCTCGCCCCGGCCGTCGCCCGGCCCGGCGACGCGGTGGAACACGTCGAACGCGACTCGCCCGCTCTTGCCGACCTCGGCGTGCTGCGCCCACCACGCGATCTCGGGCGGCGGCTCGTTGCTGTCGTCGATCACCGCGTACTGCTCGACCCGGCAGCTGGCGTGCCGGGCGACCGCGACGGCCTCGGCGGAGTCGGCGCACACCACGAGCAGCCCGCTCGGCGGGATCGCCGCGACCAGCTTGCGGAACACGTCGCGGACCGCGTCGAACGACGGAAAGATGTCGACGTGGTCGAGCTCGATCGAGGTCAGGATCACGGTCTCGGGCCGGTAGTGCAGGAACTTGGGTCCCTTGTCGAAGAACGCGGTGTCGTACTCGTCGCCCTCGATCACGAACTCGGCGCCGTGCCCGGTCCGGTAGCCGCGGCCGAGCGTGACCGGCACGCCGCCGACGAACAGCGACGGATCGTGCCCTGCCTCGGTCAGGACATGGGCGACGAGCGCCGTCGTCGTGGTCTTGCCGTGGGTACCGCACACGACGATCGCGTGCTTGCCGTCGAGCAGCCGGTCGCCGATCACCGCCGGGAACGAGGTCAGCGGCAGGCCGCGCGCCTGCGCGGCGAGCACCTCGACGTGATCCTTGCCGTGAACGTTACCGACCACGACCAGATCGGGCTGCCACGCCAGGTTGGCCTCGCCGTACGGCATCATCACCGGGACGCCGAGCTCGGCCAGCTGATCGCTCATCGGGGGATACACCGCCGCATCGGAGCCACGGACCTCGTGGCCCGCTTCCGCGAGCAGCCCCGCCACCGCCCCCATGCCGGTGCCCCCGATGCCGATCAGATGGACCTTCACGACGGCGCCAAGCTACCCAGCCGGGTCCGGCGGGTAAAGCGTTTCGGTACGTGGTTTGCCGGTTCACCGGCGCATTTCCTGCGGTTGCCCGACGATCGGTGAGCCCGGGCTTCCGCGCCGCCGCGTGCTATGCAGCGCCCCCGGCGCTGGCGGCGACAAAGCCGGTGGACAGCTCCCCGCCCGGCATCGGATGGCGCCACACGAGCTCGTAGTGACAGCTCGGGATCCGCACGACGCCGTCGGCGAACTCGACCGCGACCGGATCCGGGCGGGTCGCCGCGCGCTCGATCCGCTCGCCCCGCGAGCCTCGGATCGTGCCGCCGGGGTCGTCGAGCGCGAAGCCGTGCTCGATGAGGAACGCGCCGAGCGCCGCCAGATCGGGAAACGTCGACAGCGCGCCGGCGTCGATCGTGAAGTGGTTGACCAGGAAGCCGAACGCCGCGACCCAGGCCGCGTACGCCGACTCGGCGCGCAGCGCCCGGTAATCGCCGTACGCCACGCGCCACGGCCGGCCGGCCCGCGCCAGATCGTCGCGCTCGCCGAAGTCCCCGGGCAGCTGGTCGACCAGCGCCCGGATCGCCGCCCGCGCCCGCGCCGACAGCCGGTCGATCGCGAGCTCGCTGATCAGGACGCTGGGCAGCGCGGGATCGTCGTGCTGCCATGCGCAGGCCTGCACGCCCCCGAGAAAGTCGTAGCGCTCGCCGGGCCGCCATCCGAGCGCCGCGAACGGCCGCGCGAGCGCCTCGCCGCCGATCCCCGGAACCGCGAAGGTGCGGAGCGCCACGTGATCGTTGCACAAGATCTCGCCGCGTCCGGTCAGGATCGCGTGGATCTCCTCGGCCTGCGGCGCCACCGCAACGTAGTCGCGCCACAGCAGGTCCAGCAGGTCGACGGAGGTCACCGAGGTTGGTATGGCAAGCCGGCGCGCGCTTGCAAAGCACAGCTAGCGGAGCTTGTGAGTCAGGTAGGCCTTGAGCCGGACCTCGGCGTCCGCGGGATCGGCGATGACGATCGGGACCGTGCGCTTGAGCTCATCCTCGATCTCGCCGTCCGAGGTTGTCCGAGGGGTCCGAGGCGCCGATGTGAGCGATGCACCTCCGGCGGCCGGGGCGCGGCCCGCGTCACCGGCGGCGATCGCAACCCTGATAAGCTCGCGTGCCATGCGGATGTTGATCGCGACGCTGCTCGTGCTGGCCGGCGCCTGCACCGGTGCCACCCCCAGCGGGTCCCGGACGTGCGCCGGCGACCTCTACGACGCCTGCTCCACCGAGCACGACTGCATGTCGAACAACTGCTTCAACTTCATGACCGCCAGGTTCCAGGTCTGCTCGGTGATCTGCACGCCGGGCAACGACGCGCCCTGCATGACCAACGACCGCGGCGACCCGGGGCACTGCGTGGTGATCTCGGGCTCGAACGGGATCTGCATGCCGCCCGCGGAGAACGACTGCACCCGCGGACCGTGAGCCCCGATCGGAGCCCGCTCATTTTGCATCAGGGCATCAGGTCCTCGATGATCTTCGCCGTGGTGTCGGCGATGATCTGAACGCTCACGACCTTGCGGATCGACTTCTCGCTGTTGAGCAGCGTGATCCGGTGGGTGCCGGCGGACAGCGCGATCGAGCGCTGCGGCGTGGTCAACCCGGTCGCCCGGCCGTCGATGACGATCTCGCACGGTGGCTTGCTGGAGATCATCAGCGTGCCCTGCCCGGACGGCGGCTCGGAGCGCGTCTCGGCGCGAGGCTCCGGTCGCGACCGACCGGGGCGGGCGGGCGCGTGCTCGGCGGGCGCGTGCTCGGCGGGCGCGTGCTCGGCGGGCGCGTGCTCGGCGGGCGCGTGCTCGGCGGGCGCGTGCTCGGCCGCATGCTCCGCAGGCGCGTGCTCGGCAGGCGCGTGCTCGACCCGCCGCGGCGCGTCCGCGGCATGTTCGGCGCCGTCGCGCTTGCCGAGCGCGACCTCGACGCGCCGCGTGGTCCGCGGGTCGAGGTGCTCGACCTGCGGCGGTGCGCCCGCCGACGTGAACACGAGGTCGTACTCGCGCGACGGATCGACCGCGGTGTCGACCGGCGTGTCGCCGATCAGCTGGGCCCGGCCGCGATCGACGAGCATCACCGTCGCGCCCGCCGGCATCGAGTCGATCCGCACGTCGACCAGCTCCGGCGACGCCGGCGCGGCTCCGGCGGCTGCCGGATCGGGAGCCGACGGAGCGGCCGGCGCCGCGGCCTGGGTCCCGGGCGCGGACGGCGCCGCCGGGGCGGTCGCCTCGGGCAGCGCTGCCGTCACCGTGGGTGCCGTCCGGGCCGGAGCCGGGGTCGGCGCAGCGGGCGCCGCCGCCGGGGCCTCGGGAGGGGCACCCGCGGACGCCGCGGACGCGACGTCGCCGCGGTCGCCGCTGAACGCGACGTACGCCCCGACCACGACCCCGATGCTCACCAGAAGCGCGACCGGAAACACCAGCCTGGCGACGACGCTGCGCACCTCGGAGGGGCGGCGCATCTGGAACGTCGGGACCATCCGCTCATGGTCGGTCCAGCGGGGGGCCCCACCCCCCGTCTCGCCTTGCTCGACCCGCGACGCCAGCTCGTACAGCCGGCGCGGGCTCGCCGGCTCCAGGAACTCCGGGGCCGTCGCCGACGGCCACTCCGGCGACGTCGCCACCGCCGGACCTCGGTGCACCACCGGGTACGACGAGGTCGCCCGGCGCGCCTCGAACGGCGCGGCGACCGGCATCGCGATCGGGAGCGTCAACTGCGCCGCATCGGGATCCGGATCGCCGTCCGCGTCGTCGTCCACCATCGCCATGCTAGCCGAGGGCCGCCGACCCGACGCCCGCGCGATGAGGTCGTTGACGGCCGTGTTCTCGATGCTCCGCATGGCGTCGCGCTCCCTACGTGTGCGTGTATGACGCTGGTGCAGAATTGCGGAGCACAGCCGGTTTCGCAAGCGAAATCCCTGCGAGCCGCCCCGATTTTCCTCGTAAGTAGCGCAACTTACGAAAGTTGCCTTGCGCGAGATCGCCGGTGCATCGCCGATCCCTCGACTCGCCGTCGGCCACGAGGGTCGTTGACGGTGCGTGACCATACATCTAGGGTATGGTCAGTGTACGAGGCTGCGTTTCGGGATCTGCGCCGTCTCGCCGACTGGTTCTCGGGCGATCCGTCGGGGTCGTCGGGATGCGAGATCGATCGACTCGTCCAGCGGCTCGGCACCACCGCGATCCCGCTGCTGTGCCGCGAGCTGTGCGGCGCCGCGCCGCGCCGCCGCGATGCAGCCCGCGATGCGCTGGCCGCCATCGCCGCGCACGGCGCGATCGCGCGGGCGCGCGTCACCGCCGAGCTCCACGCGATCGCCGGCGGGCATGCCCCCGATGACGCCAAGGTGGTCGCGCTCGGCCTGCTGTCGGATCTCGGCGAGCACGCCGACGTCCGGTTCGCGGACCCGGCTGCGATCCGCGCGCGGTCGGCGATCGCGCTGGCCGCGCACCTGGAGACCGCCGCCGAGGTCGCGAGCGCAGCCGACCTCATGATCCACCAGCTCGAGGCCGCCGACATCCTCCAGATGCTGGAGGTGATGGCCGACGCCGCGCCCGACGCCGCGCACCGTCTGGCGACCGAGCTCGCGCTGCGGCTCGATCTCGTGTCCGACCTCCGCGACCGCATCGCACAGCTCGCCGCGTCGAGCGCAGCGGGGCGCGCCCCCGGGCCGGGTGTCGCGGACGACTGGCGCGACGACACGCGCACCGCGGTGCTGGTCGACGTCGCCGCGCGGCGGGTGGTGATCGCGAGCCGCCCGCTCGGGGGCCGATCCTCCGGGCGGCGCGGGTGGCGGCGCTGGGCGGTGCTGATCGGCCCGAGCGGCCGGATCGAGGACTGCCTGCACGAGGACGACGCCGGTCCCTACGGCGACACCGCCGCGCTGCGCGCCGAGCTGTGCGCCGACGGGTACCATGTCGCCAGCCTGGAGCCCGACGACGCGGCGGAGGTCGTCGCGGCGGCCGCGCGGCTCACCGCCGGCGCCACCCGCGCCCTGCCGCCGACGTACTACCTCGGCCGCGATCTGCTCGGCCTCGGCAACGCTCACCTCGGCGGACGCGGCCCGGGCGACTCC
>JBGQCL010000298.1:0-15117 GCA_041495365.1 Kofleriaceae bacterium
GACCCGCGGCAGCACCGCGGCGAGCGTCTCCTGTGCGATGCGGATGCCCTCGGCGCGCCCGTCGGCGCCCGAGCCGACCTTCGCCATCCGCTCGCGGTACTCGGCGGGGATCGTCATGCCCGGGACCTCGTTGTGCAGGAACTCGGCGTTGCGGTGCGACGCGAGCGGCAGGATGCCGACCATCACCGGCAGCCCGAGGCCGGAGGCGTCGTCGAGGAAGCGCTCCAGCGTGCGCGGGTCGTACACCGGCTGGGTCATCACCAGCTCCGCGCCGGCGGCCTTCTTGTCCTCGAGCCGGCGCAGCTCGCGGTCGCGGTCGGGGGCGGCCGGCTCGGCGCCGGTGGCGAGCACGAACGACGTCGGCTCGCACTCCTTGCCGGCGGGATCGACCCCGGCGTTGAGCCCGGCGGCGATCCGGAGCAGGCCGACCGAGTCGACGTCGTAGACCGGCGTCGAGAACGGGTAGTCGCCCATCTTCGGCGGATCGCCCGTGATGATCACCAGGTTGCGCAGCCCCAGGCCCTGGGCGCCGAGCAGGTGCGCGACCAGGCCGAGGAAGCTGCGGTCGCGCGCGCAGACGTGGAGGATCGGCTCGACGGGGGTCTCGGCGGCGAGCCGCGCGCACACCGCGATGTTGGCCATCCGCGCCGACGCGCGCGGCCCGTCGGCGATGTTGACGACATCCACGCCGCCGGCGACCAGGTCGGCGACCTGCTGCCGGGTCTTGCCGAGATCGCTGCCGAGCGGCGCGGACAGCTCGACCGAGACCACGAACTCGCCGCGCGCCAGCCGGCCGCCGAGCCGGCTGCGCTCGACGATCGGCACCCGGGCCGCCGGGGCGGGGCGGGGCGGGGCGGCGCCCGCCGGAGCGCTCGACCGCGCCGCGTGCTCGCCGGTCGGGTGCGCGAGCCGGTCCTGGAGCTTCTCGCCGCGCAGCATCCGCACCGCGCCGAGCATCGCCCGGGTGTGCTCCGGCGTCGTGCCGCAGCAGCCGCCGACCATCCGCACGCCGCTCTTGAGCATCCGCCGCGCGAACACCCCGAAGTGCTCGGGGTTGGCGACGTACAGCGTGCGGCCCTCGACCGACGCCGGCAGCCCGGCGTTGGGCTGCGCGATCACCGGCTTGCCGTGGCCGACTATCCCGACCGCGACCTGGTACAGCTCGGCGGGCCCGATCCGGCAGTTGGCGCCGACGACATCCGCCCCGGCGGCGATCAGGCGATCGGCGATCTGCGCCGGCCCGAGCCCGCCGTCGCTCTGCAGCTCGGCGTTGAACACCATCATCGCGATCACCGGCACCCGCGGCCCGCGCTCCCGGGCGATGTCGATCGCCATCTCGAGCTCGAGGATCGAGGTGAACGTCTCGAGCAGGATCGCGTCGACCCCGGCGAGCACCAGCGTGTCGATCTGCTCGGCGAGCGCGAACCGCGACAGCCGGCGCTCCGACGCGCTGGCGATGCCGTGGTTGACCCCGCTCGGGCCGACCGCGCCCGCGACATAGACCCGCTCGCCGGCCGCCGCGCGGGCGAGCGCGACCCCGGCCTGGTTGATCGCCACCACCTGCTCGGCGAGGCCGTGGCGGGCCAGCGCGAGCCGGTTGGCGCCGAAGGTGTTGGTCTCGAGGATCTCCGCGCCGGCGTGGACGTAGTCGTCGTGCACGGCGCGGATCAGGCCGGGCTGCTGCAGGTTGAGCTCGTCGTAGCTCCGGGTGTGCAGCACGCCGCGCTCGTAGAGCAGCGAGCCCATCGCGCCGTCGACCAGCAGCGGCCCGGCGGCGATCGCCTCGGCGAGCGGTTTCACGCCCGGTCCTTCGATCGAAGCGGGGCGGGGGGCGGAGCCCCTCGTGGGATCGCTCGATCGCCGGGCCCGCCGCGGAACGCGCGGCCGGCGAACCCGATCCGGCCCAGCGCGCGCCGGACGTCGCGCAGCACCTCGCCGCGCCCGAGCTGCGCCAGGTGGCCGCCGTCGAACCATCGGACATCCACGCCCCAGTGCGCCGCGAGCGCCTCGGCCTGCTCGGGCGGCGTGATCCGATCGCTGCGCCCGCCGATCACGAACAGCCGATCGCGCGGCGGCCGCGCCGGCCGGGTCGTCGGCGTGTGGACCGCGAACGCGTCGGCGAGCAGGTCCACGGTGATCCCGGCCTTGACCGCCCGCGCGCGCTCGGGGCTGTTCGCGCCGTGCCGCCACATCAGCTGCGCCATCGACACCGCCGGGATCATCGCGACCGCGAAGTCGATGCCGCCGACGTCATCGGGGCCGGCCACGCTCGCCCACAGCCCGGTGGTGTAGCCGCCCAGGCTCATGCCGAGCGCGCCGACCGCCGGGGCGCCGCGGCCGCGCAGGAACCGCGACAGCGCGCGCAGATCGTGGATCGCCTGGCCGAAGCCCTCGTTGGTGCGCACCGGGTTGATGCTCGGGAACAGCGCGCCAGAGCGCAACCGGTGCGTGCCGGGCGCGCGAGCGCCGTGGAACGGCAGCACGAACGCCGCGACATCCCAGCCGTGGCGCAGCCAGTACTCGACCGTGAACGTCCGCTCGGTGACCCAGTGATGGCCGCCGGCCCAGCCGTGCAGCACGACCAGCACCGGCCGGCCGCGCCCCGACGTCCACCACCGGACGTGCGACGTCAGGTTGGCGGTCAGCCGCAGGTGCAGCTCGCGCGCGGCCGGCAGGAACGGCTCGTAGTCCGACGGGTAGCTCAGGTCGACGACCTGGGTCCCGAGCGGGCCGCCGCCGGCCGGCGTCAGCCGGACCACCGGCTCGTCGGGCGCGGGGAAGAACCGGCTCGGCAGGGCGAGCGTGCCGTCGCCGTACGCCCGGGCGAGCTCGACCAGGTGCCGGCGCGCGTCATCGGGATCCGGGGCCGGCGGGTGGATCGGCCGGTCCGCGTGCGCCGCCGGGGCCTGGGTTCCGCGCGCCAGCCGCGCCGCGGCGGTGATCCGCCGCTCCATCAGCCGGACCACGCCGCGGTCCAGCACAGCGCTTGCTCGAGTCAACACTCCGCGCACATCCACAAGGTACCCGATTTCTGAAGCCGGGGTGACCTCGCCGTTTCGATCGCGGTGCGCTTGCGTGAGCACGTGAATCGAAGTCGCGCTATCACGTCGTCATGTCGATGCGACGGTTCGCCATCGCCCTGCCGCTTGCCGGCCTAGCGCTCGCCCGTGCGCCGGCGCGCGCGGACACCTTCAGCGGGTTCTCCGGCGTCGATCGGCCCTACCTGGTCAACCAGGATCGCGTGTGTCAGCCGCTCGCCATCGCCGGCAACGCGGCCTCGGGCGTCCCGCGCTGCGACAAGGTCACCGCCGACGTGATCGCCCGGCTCTCGATCAAGCCGCCGCTCATCCAGAGCGGCGCGAAGGCCTCGTTCGCCGTCCAGGCGACCGGCCGCACGATCACGGTGAGCCGCAAGAGCGGCGGTGCGCTGCTGACCTGGGACGCCCCCGATCCGGTGGTCCGGATCGTCGAGGTCTACGCCAGCCAGTACGAGGATCGCATCGCGATCGCCTACGCCGTGCGGCGCGTCGGCAAGGAGGTCACCGACGTCGTCGCGTTCGATCTCGGCCAGAACCAGACCGCGATCACCGCGCCGTCCGGCTCGGCCACCCCGCCGGCGGGCGCCGGCAGTGGCGCGCCGGGCCCGGGCCCCACCTCGGTCACCGCGCGGATCATCCAGCCCGGGCAGGGACCCCCGCCGGACACCGCCCCGGCCCCGGTCGCCGCCGAGCCGCCGCCGGATCCGAAGGTCGCCAAGGCGGTCGCCGACGCCCGCGCGGCTCCCCGGCCCAAGGCGCTCCCGGCGTGGACCGCGGTGCTCGCGCTCGATGCCGGCCACGCCGAGGCCCTGTTCCGGGTCGCCGCCGCCCAGATCGCCGCCCACCGCACGGCGCAGGCGTTCGAGGCCCTGCAGGCGCTCGCCGCCTCGCCGCACGCCGACGCGGTCGAGTGGCGGGTCGAGGCGCGGTTCGATCCGGCGTTCGCCGCGCTGCGCGCCGATCCGAAGTTCCGCGCGGTGGTCGGGCTCGACCAGAAGCCGGCCACGCCCTACGAGCGCGTGATGGGCTTCGGCGGCCAGTGGGAGCAGACCGGCACGTCGTGCGACACACCCGAGGTCCGGTTCACCGCCACCCGCGATCGCAAGGTCCGCATCCGGGTCAAGACCAGCTGCGCGGGCAGGGTCTACGACACCCCGTTCCAGGGGACCTGGCGGATCGACGGGCAGCGCGTCGTCCTCGTGCTCCCGACCAGCGGGCGCGCCACGACCGCCGCCGACGAGGCGGCCTGCGGGTTCGAGACCGTGGGCGACGAGGACGCCCTGCGCTGCGCGCTCGGCCACGACATCGAGTTCGTGGTCCTGCCGACCCGCCGCTGACCGGGCGGCCGGCGCGTGCCGCGGTCGGCGGCGGCGGGGTAAGCACTGGATAGTTGTGCGTATGCGCACGGCCCGGTCGTGAGCGGTCCCACGTTTGAACGTGCTGGACGCCAGCGGCCACATACGCCTCTGCACAGTATGCTGAGAGGAGTGAAGCGCGACACCGGCTCGGGCTCGCCGGCGGCACTCGGTCCCGCCGACGAAGCGGAGCTGATCGCGCGCTGCAAGGCCAACGAGCGCGCCGCGCATGACGAGCTCTACCACCGGTTTCGCCGCCAGGTCGCGGGCAACCTCTACCGCGTGCTCGGCGACCGCAGCGAGCTCGACGATCTGGTCCAGGAGGTGTTCGTCATCGCGTTCCGCGGCCTCGAGCGGTTCCGCGGCGACGCCCGGCTCTCGACCTGGCTGTACCGGATCTGCGTCAACGTCGCGCTGGGCAAGATCCGGACTCGCAAGCGCCGGCCCGCCGCGATCGGCGTCGCCGATCTCGACGCCACCTCCGCCGATCCGAGCCTCACCGAGCGCCCCGAGACCCCCGATCGCACCCTCGAGCGGCGCCAGGAGCAGGAGCGGGTCTACAAGGCGCTCGAGCGGCTCGCGCCCAAGAAGCGGATCGTGCTCTACCTGCACGAGATCGAGGGCCTCGATCTCAAGGAGATCGCCTACCTCGTCGATTCCAACCCGGTGACCGTGCGGACGCGGCTGTTCTACGCCCGCCGCGAGTTCTACCGGATCCTCGCCGGCGACGCCGCGTCGCCGGTCGAGGCGCTGACCGAGCCCGCCGACACCGAGGTCGAGGCCGAGCCGTGAGCGAGCACGTCGCGCCGCACCGCTGGGCGGATCTGTGGGCTGGACGCGTGGACGAAGCGGAGCGCGCGACGATGGAACGCCACGCCGACCACTGCCGCGCCTGCGCGCGGGTCCGCCAGCGCGTGACCCGGGCGAGCGACAGCTTCGCCGCGATCCGTACCCAGGCACCCCCCGAGGTGCCATGGGACACGATCCGCGCCCGCGTTCACTGGTCGGTGTCGACCGAGCGCCACGCCGCGCTGCGCCGCCGGCCCCCCGCGTACGGCTGGCTCGCCGCTGCCACCGCCGCCGGCGTCGCGGTCGGCCTGGCCGCCCACGCGGTGGCTCCCGTGGCCCTCTCGCCGACCACCGCATCGCCGGACGGCGCCGCGATCGCGCGGCCCCGCCCGGCGCCGCCCACGCGGCTGATCGGCCTGGTCAACCGCGCCTCCGGCGACGTCATGCTCGACGGCGTCCGCCCCGACGACCTGTTCGCGCGCAGCCTCGTCGAGGGCAGCTCGCTGGCGACCGGCGATGGCCGGGTCGACGTCCAGTTCGGCAGCGACAGCGCGTTCGCGCTCGGCCCGATGTCGACGCTCCACCTGCGCCACTTCGACGCCGGCACCATCGAGCTCGTCGTCGACGGCACCCTCGACGTCGCCGTCGCCCCGCGCACCGGCGGCCAGCGCTTCCTGGTCGACGCCGGCGATCAGGTCGTCGAGGTCCGCGGCACCCAGTTCCGCGTCGTCCACGACGCCGGCGGCACCCGCGTCGCCTGTCACCACGGCGTCGTCACCGTCCGCGATCGCGCCGGGGGCGCGGTCGAGCTCGCGGCCGAGCAGCGCCTCGCCGTCGCCGCCGGTCATGCGGTCTCGGCCGAGCGCCCGGTCGCGCTGTCCGCCGACGAGGCCGCGGCCTTCGACCGCGCGCCGCCGCTCACCCTGCCGCTGTGGGACCCGGCCGCGCTGCCGCGCAGCTCCGCCCCGCTCGAGATCGCCACCGCCGGCCGCCGCGACGTCCGGGTCGACGGCGTCGAGCTTGGCCTCGCGCCGCTCCGCGTCCGCGTCATGGCCGGCCGCCACGGCGTCGAGACCGCCGACAGCGCCGGCTGGTTCCGCCGCGCCGACTGGGTCGACGTCACCGCCGCGCCGCGCGGCGCGCGCGTCGAGGTCCCGGCCGAGCCGCCGCGGACCGGCGGCATCACCGAGCGCCGCCGCCAGCTCCGCGCCGGCATCGACCAGCCCCGCCTGCGCGGCTGCACCCGCTCGATCGCCAAGGCCGGCCTGACCGACACCTACGTCCAGATCGAGATCTCCGTCGGCCCGCAGGGCGCGGTCGGCTTCCTCAACGTGCTCGACACCGACCTGCCGTCGGCCACCGCCGGCTGCGTCCGCGACGTGCTCGCCGGCGTCCGGTTCGCCCCGGGCGCCGCCGCGACCTGGCGCGAGCGGGTCGATCTCTGAGCCGCTGAGCCACCGGGCCGCTGAACCCGCGCGCTCACGGCCGCGCCGCGATCATCGCGGCCAGCACCGGCTCCAGCTCGGGCCACCCGCTGCCACCGGCCGGCTCGTCGAGCGTGGCGAGCACCGCGCCTGCCTTGGTCGCCCGGCACGCCGCGCGCAGCCGCCGGCCGCTCCTGGCGTACCCGATGTACCACGCGAGCCCGAGCGATCGCGCCGCGCCCGTCGCCGGCACGTCCGTCGCCTCCGCCGCCGCGATCGCCTGGCGCTGCTGCTCGCAGGTCGCCTTTGCGATCAGCTTCGTCGTGATCGTCGCGCTCCCCTTGCCCTCCGCGTACTCGAGGATATCGACCACGTCCGTGCCCATCGTCCGGTACTCCCCGGTGAGCAGCGGCGCGTCGATCGCTCGCCCGCTGGCGAACTCGATGTGCACTCGCTTCACCACCGGCGCGGCCGTGCCGACCCGCGCATTGATCACCGGGATCATGCGCGCGGTCACCGGCGCGAGATCCTCCAGCACCTTCTTCGTGCTCTGGCGCAGCTTGCGGATCTTGTTGTCCTGCTCGTCGAGCTTGCGCTCCAGCGCTCGGTAGGACGCCCCGGGGTCGGCGTTCAGGATCTGGAGCGTCGCGGTGAGCTCGGCATCGTACGCCTGCAGCTCGACCAGCCCGGCGCGCAGCGCGGCGAGGTCGGTCTCGTACTGGCGCTGCCCGTCGTCGACCAGCGCCTGGGTCCCGGCCGTGACCCGCTCGACGCCGTGCAGCCGCATCTCGCACGCCGCCAGCTCCTTGTCGTAGCCCTTCGCGAGCTCCCGGGTCCTCGAGTCCGCCGCCGCTGGCGCCGCGGCGAGCCCCACCGCCAGCATCACGAGCGTTGCGCGCATCGCCCGATTCTATCAGCGCAACTGCCGGCCGCGTGGGAATCCGCTCGGCGGCACCGCGGCGTGGAGGAGTCGCGCGCACGCTACCGAGAGACGCTCGACATCTTCTTCGCCGCCTGCGGCACCTCCGTGCTCGAATACGAGGGCCGTTACCATTCCTACAAGGGACTGGAGCTGCAGCTCAAGCCGCTGCAGCAGCCCTATCCGCCGCTGTGGTTTCCGAGCAGCGACCCCAGCTCGATCGAGTTCACCGCGCGCCAGCGGCGGGCCGGTCATCAGGCCAGCGCGCGGGCGATCTTCTGGGCGGCGCGGGTCGCCATCGCCATGATCGTGACCTGCGGGTTGACGCCGATCGCGGTCGGCACCGCCGAGCCGTCGACGACGTAGAGCGCGGGGACGTCGTGGACCTGGTGGTCGGCGTCGACCACCGAGCTGGCGGGATCGCGCCCCATGCGCGCGGTGCCGAGCGGGTGATAGGCCGTGAGGTCGAGGTCCCACGGCCGGAGCCGGGCGCGGCGCAGCGCGGGCAGGTCGTCGGGGCGCAGCACGTCGAAGCCGGCGACCGGGACGTGAAGCACGCGGGCGCCGGCGGCGAAGAAGATCTGGGCGAGCACGTCGAGGCCGCGCTTGATGTGCGCGACGTCGCGATCGGACAGCCAGTAGCGGATCACCGGCTGGCCGCGCACCGCGTGGACCGCGCCGCGCGAGGTGTCCTCGACCAGGAACCCGAAGCTCGCGACGTGATCGAAGCTCTCGGCGAGCCGGACCAGCTCGGGGCCGATCAGCGGGGTCATCGTCATCATCATCTCGAGCGGGAGGGCGGCGCCCTCGAACAGGATGCCCTCGTCGTGGAGGTCCTCGATCGCGTAGCCCTGCGGGATGCCGCGCCACGGCAGGATCTCCTCGTCGAACTCGGCGAGGACGCCGGCCGCCGGGTGGATCGAGAGGTTCTTGCCGAGCTGGCCGGACGCGGTGCCGAGCTGCTGGGCGCCGAGCAGGAGCGGGGTCATGATCGCGCCGCCCGCGACGACGACGGCGCGGGCGTGGACGGTGAGCACGTGGCCGGTGTCGCCGGTGGCGACCACGCCGCGCGCCCGGCCGCCCTCGAGGATGATCCGGGTGACCCGGACGCCGGGGAACAGCTCGGCGCCGGCGCGCAGCGCGAGCGGGATGTAGCTGACGTTGGTCGAGCGCTTGGCGTCGGTCGGGCAGCCGAAGCAGCACACGCCCTGGCCGTCGCACGCCGGCGCGTTGCGGCGCAGCGGGCCGTGCCGGGTCAGCCCGAGCGAGTCGCAGCCGCGCGCGATCACGCGGCCGTTGCCGCCGAGCAGCTCGGCGCGGGCGCGCTCGACGTGGAGCACCGCCTCGACGCGCTCGAAGTGGTGGGCCATCGGCTCGGGGCCGAGCTCGGTCAGGCCGAGCTCGTCGCGCCAGCGCGCGAGCACGCGATCGGGCGCGCGGTAGCAGGTCCCGGAGTTGACGGTGGTGGTGCCCCCGACGGTCTGGCCGAGCGGGATCGGGATGCCGACGTTGCCGATCGAGAACGTCGAGCCGCCGCGGCGGTACAGCTTCTGCTGCATCTCGAACGCGCGGCCGGTGAAGTCGCTGCGATCGAAGTAGCGGCCCTGCTCGACGAACACCACCGCGAGCCCGGCCTCGGCGAGCTCGCGGCCGACCACCGCGCCGCCGGCGCCGGTGCCGACCACCACGACGTCGCACTCGACCGCGAGATCGCCGTCGAGCTGGTGGGTGCGATCGCGCAGGTACGCCGGCCGGGTCTCGCGGCCGCGCTCGGCCTCGTAGACGCAGCCGAGCTGGCGGTACAGCGCCGGGTCGTCGAAGTGCGCCATCTTGAGCGGGCTGACCAGGACGCGCAGCAGCAGCCGGCGGATCGGGTCGGCGGTGCGCCAGCCGTCGAGCAGCTTGAGCCGCCGCGCGGTCGGCAGCCGGGCGAACGGGCGGCGCTCGGTGAGCCAGGCCGCGGCGTCGAGCGAGCGCAGCAGCCCACCGACCCCGCGGCGCAGCGAGTCCGGCAGCTCGCCCAGGAACTGCTCGACCTTGTCGACGGTCGACTCACCGGCGGCCGGCAGGTAGCGGCCGGCGGGGAGGGCCGCCTCGGCGACCGCGACCAGGTTGCGGCGTTGTACTGCAGCGAGAGGAGCCACCACACCCCAGGCTACCTCAAAATGGTCGGACCAGTAGACCAAAGTCGACGGCCCCGGCTGCCCAGGATCTGAACTATCCAGGTTTCCTGGATAATCCGGGTGTACGGCGATCCGCGAGGAGCGCGTCCCCCTGCCTCCGTGCGCCCGCGGCGCGCTGCCGGCGATGCCCAGGGTCGCGTGCCGCGATGTCGACGGCTCGGCCGGCCGCGGTGGCGATCAGAACAGCACCTCGTTCCAGTCCGCGACCGTCCAGCGCGCGACGACCTGGTGGACGATGAACGGATAGCCGGCGATGAACTCCTCGGCGGCTTCGCGGGTCACATGTCCTCCTGTTCGGCTGCGAGCTTGAAGGCCGAGAGTGCGCGGTCCCAGAACCGGTCGAGGTACTCGCGCATCGCCTGCACGCCGCGCGGATCGACCTGGTAGATGCAGCGGCTGCCCTCGCGGCGCTGGACCACCAGGCCGGCGCGCAGCAGGACCTTGAGGTGCTGCGACACCGCCGGCCGCGTGACGTCGAGGTCCTCGGCGAGCTTGCCGACCGAGCTCGGCCGCCGGGCCGCACGCTCGAAGATCGTCCGGCGGGTGTCGTCGGCGAGCGCGGCGAATCCGAGCTGGTTAGCCATTGCTTACCGTAAGTATTCACTTACGAATGCGTTTCTGTCAAGCGGTTCGCGCGCCGGCGCGCATGGCGTGCATCGGGCGATGTCCCCGGGGAGACCACCCAATCGACGCGCTCGTGGCGATGCTTAGCGTGGGGAGCATGCAAACTCATAGCTGGCTGATCTTCGCAGGGCTCGCGCTGGGGGCGGGCTGCACCGGCCTGGTGACCGAGAACTCGGCCGAGCTGGCGGACCCGTCGACGATCTCGTCGAGCGGGAGCGCGAACGGCTCGGCCGCGGAGCCGCGGTTCTCCGCCGGCGCGGCGATGGCGGGGGCGTGGGATCCGCGCTTCACGATCGCCGGCTTCACCGGTCCCGACGGCCACGCGCCGACGGTCTACGACTTCGCGCGCGACATCGACGGTTCGATCGTCGCGGCCGGCGAGTTCCACTACTTCGGCCACGCGCGGGTCGAGCCGCTGCTCCGGCTGCGCAACGGGGTGTGGCAAGCGGCGCGGCCGCGCTGGGAGCTCACGCCGCCGGCCTCGGGGTTCTCGGCGGTGGCGATCGCGCCCGACGGCAAGCTCGCGCTCGCGACCTACGACGACTCCGGTCCGCGCGCCGGGCAGATCTGGCTCGACGACGGCACCGGCCTGCGGGTGATCGGATCGTTCGACGGCCTGGTCCGCCGGCTGCGCTGGTACCGCGGCCAGCTGTGGGCGGCCGGCTGGGATCAGATGCACCAGGGCGCGTCGCGGATCCAGGGCCTGGCGGTGTGGAACGGCACGGCGTGGACCGCGCCGGTGGGCGGCGCGCCGACCGGGTTCGCGTTCGAGCTGGTCGAGGACGCCGGCCAGCTGCTGGTCGGGGGCGACTTCACCTCGGTCGGCGGCGTGCCCGCGAGCGGCGTCGCGGCCTGGACCGGCACCGCGTGGCACCCGATGGGGTTCGCGCGCGGCGCCACGGTCTACGCGCTGGGCCGCGGGCCGGATGGCCAGCTGTACGCGGGTGGGGCGCTGGGGGACCTCGGCGGCGGGGCGGGCGGCATCGCACGCTGGACCGGCGAGACCTGGGCCGTGGCCGGCGGCGGCGTGGTCAACCGCTCGTTCCCGGGCGTGGTGACCACGCTGACCTCGCACCAGGGCTCGCTCTACGCGGCGGGCTGCTTCGTCACCGCCGGGGGGGCCGAGGGCGCGCCGGGCGCGGTCGTGTCGCGCGACGTGGCGCGGTTCGACGGTGCGTGGCACTCGCTCGACGACGGGACCCGCGGCACCGTCGCGCCGTGGATCGAGCCGATGGCGTGCGGCGACGAGGGGCCGAGCTCGGTGTGGGACGTGTCCCGGCAGGCGATGGTCAGCACCGGGCGCCGGCTGCTGCTCGGCGGATCGTTCACCGGGATCGCCGGCGTCGAGTCACACGCGATCATCGCGCACAACGGCGCGGGCTGGCTCGCGGAGGGCGATACGCGGGGGCTGGGCATCGGCGGCTCGCTCGATCGGCTCGGCGTCGCCGCGCTGACCGGCCAGCTGTGGGCCGCGGGGCAGTTCAGCCACGTGGCCGGGATGGCGACCCGCGCGCACATCGTGCGGTTCACCGGCGACGGCTGGGTGCCGATCGGCGACGCGATCCCGCGCGACGCGAGCTGCCTGGCGTTCGCGGTCGCGCCCGCCGGCGAGGTCGCGCTGGGCTGCACGACGTTCCCGGCCCAGGGCAACGCGATCGGCCAGGTGTTCCGCGTCCAGGGCGACCGGCTGGTCCAGGTCGGTGGTGACCTGCCGCCGGTCCAGGCCGTGACGTACGATCCGTGGGGCCGGCTGTGGGTGGCCGGCGGCGGTGGCACCGGGTTCGTGGCCCGGCTCGACGGCGAGGCATTCACGCTGATCGAGAGCCGGTTCGATGCGCCGGTGTCGCAGCTCGACGTCGCGGGATCGAACGACGTGATCGCGGCCGGCGCGTTCTCCATGGTGGCGGGGCTCCCCGCGGCGCACATCGCGCGCTGGAACGGTGCGACCTGGCGCCCGCTCGGGCCCGGCGTGCCCGGCGCCGTGACCGCGCTCGCCCATAACGGCGGGGTCGTGTACGTCAGCTCGGTCAACGACGGCAGCGGCGCGCTGGTGCTCGGCGCGTTCGACGGCATCACGTGGCACGAGCTGGCGACGCCGGGCGCCGGTCTGACCCCGCAGCCGGTGTTCAACTTCAACGCGATCCAGCCGATCGCCGGCGGCGTGATCGCCGTGGGCACCGCGCAGCTCGACAGCGGCTCGGGCCGCGGCGCGCTGGTCTATCGCGGCGGACGGTTCACCGCGCTCGGCGGCGGCGTCCATGCGATCGGGCTGTCCGGGCTCGCGATCGCGCGCGACGCGATCTGGGTCGGCGGCCTGAGCGCCGAGGTCGGCACCCGGGACCGCGCGCTGCCGTCGATCGGCGTCGCGCGCTATGTGCTCGGGCGTTGACGCACTCTCGTCATCCGGAGCCTGGCCGGTCCCGGACGGCCGCGGGCCTCGCGTCGCCGCCGGGGTCCGGGCATAGTCCAGCCCATGATCGCCTTCTTCGGAATGGGTTTGCTCGGTTCGAACTTCGTCCGCGCCCTGCGCCGCCGCGGGGAGGACGTCCACGTGTGGAATCGCACCCACGAGCGCGCCGCGGCGCTCGAGGCCGAGGGCGCCCGCGCGTTCCGCGATCCGGCGGAGGCGGCGCGCGGCGCGGCCCGCGTCCACCTGACGCTGACCGACGATGCCGCGGTCGACGCCGTGCTGGAGCAGGCGCGCCCCGGGCTGTCGCCGTCGACCGTGGTCGTCGATCATTCGACGACGTCGACCCAGGGCGCGCTGGCGCGCATGGCGCGCTGGCGGGACCGCGGGATCACCTTCGTCCACGCGCCGGTGTTCATGGGCCCGCAGAACGCGCGCGAGTCGACCGGCATCATGATGATCTCGGGGTCGCGCGAGGTGGTCGCGGCGCTGCGCCCGGCGCTCGCGCCGATGACCGGCAAGCTGGTCGACCTCGGCGAGCGGCCCGACGCCGCCACCGCGTTCAAGCTGCTCGGCAACGCGTTCCTGATCTGCATGAACGGCGCGATGGCCGACATGCTCGCGCTGGCCAAGGCGCTGCGCGTGCCGGCCGCCGAGGCCGCGAGCCTGTTCGAGCAGTTCAACCCGGGCGCGACGATCCCGGGGCGGATCAAGCGCATGGTCGACGCGAGCTTCGCCGACCCGTCGTGGGAGCTCCGGATGGCGCGCAAGGACGCCCGGCTGATGCAGGAGGCGGCGGCGGCCGCCGGGGTCGAGCTCATCGCGCTGCCGGGGATCGCCGCGCGGATGGATGCCGCGATCGCCGAGGGCCACGGCGAGGACGACTGGACGGTGATCGCCAGGCCTGCCGTCACCTGACGTGCGGTGGGCCAAGGCCATCGCTCAGCGCGCGAACGTGCCGTCGAGCAGGCCGTAGCTGCCGGACAGCTGGGCGCCGAACACGATCGCGCCGCGATCCTCGGCGAGGCTGGCGGCGAGCCGGAAGCCGGACGCCGGGGACAGCCACCAGGTGAAGCCGAGCTGGCCGGTGATCCGCTGGCCGGTCTGGCTGGTCATCGCGCCGTCGCTGGACAGCTGGACCTCGGCGGAGAGGTCGAGCGCGCCGAACGGATCGCCGTGCTCGCCGTAGGTGAACTTGCGCGCCCGCGCCGTGGCGCCGGTCGCCCACGGCGAGAGTGCACCGTCGGGCGCGAACAGCCGGAGCCGCGCGTACGCGCCGCCGGACAGCTCGAGCGTGTCGTCGTCGAGCTGCGCGCCGTAGCTGGCGGCGGCGAGCAGCTGCTCGACCCGGCCGCTCTCGGTCGGCGGCGGCTGGTCGGGGCGCCGCAGGTAGCCCTCGCCGAACAGGACCTGGAGGTCGAATCCGCTCGGGCGCAGGGTGAGCTGGCTGTCGCGCAGGACGTCGAGGATCTCGTAGGCCAGGCCGGCGTCGGGCTCGCCGAGCAGCACGCCGGCCTCGCGGAGGATCGCCACGGTCGCGACCAGCGCGCGGTAGGTCGATCGCTCGCCGCGCAGCGCCCACCAGGTCAGCTGCAGCCGGCGCGCGGTCGACGGATCGACCGGCCGGCCGAGCGCGCGGGCGGCGTCGAGCGCACGGGCGAGGCGGCGGACGCGGATCGCCGCGCCGACGTCGAGCACGCGGCCGTAGCCGGCGCCGAGCGCGACCTGGAGGTCGGCGGTGAACCGGGTGTCCTTGAGCGTGTTGTCGGGGTTGTTGGGGTCGACGTCCGAGACGTAGTTGAGCTGGGCCGCCGCGGCGGTGCGGCCGATGCCGTAGAGCTGGCCCGAGTACAGCCGGGCCTCGCCGCCGGCGGTGACGTCGATCTGCAGGCCGCGCGTCGCAGCCGGTCCGTCGGGGTTGATGGTGCCGCCGACCACGTGCGCGCCGGCGTCCCAGCCCCACGCCATGGCCTCGCGCTCGACGCGCTTCTGGTACTGCCCCGCGACGTCGGCGTCGAGGTCGATCCGCTTGCGGACGGTGTCGTAGCCGGCGTTGGCGGTGCCGCCGGCGAACGTCACGCGCTCGTAGGCGGCAAGGGCGTCGTCGGCGATCGCCGGCAGCGCGGCGCGCTCGGGGACGGCGCTCGGCGCGCCGGTGCCGAGCAGCGCGCTGCCGGGGCCCCGGGTGTCGCCGGAGGGCGGTGCCGTGGAACGCCCGGGGTCGCCGGGCGCGGGGGCGGCGGCGCGGGCGGTGCCGCGTGCGGCGGTGGCGGATGCGCCGGTCCCGGGTGAGCCAGTGCCCGGGGAGGATCCGGCGGCGCCGGAGCCCGCGGTCCCGGTTGCGCCCGCGGCGCCGGTGCCGCCGGCCGCGCTCGCGC
>JBGQCL010000299.1:0-15021 GCA_041495365.1 Kofleriaceae bacterium
CCCCCGGGTACACACCCGGGGGCTCTGCCCCCGGGCTCCCCCCGGGAATGGTGCTACCTGCCCCCGGCACACACCCGGGAACGGTGCTACCTGCCCCCGGCACACACCCGGGGGCTCTGCCCCGGGCTCCCCCGGGAACGGAGCTACCGGGGCCCCGGCTTGGCGTCGGGCTTGGCATCGGTCTTGCCCTCCACGCGGGGCACGACGACCCGGCGATCGCCGACGCCGAACACGATGCGCGCGACCTTGTCGCCTTCGCGCTCGAACACCGCGATGCTCTGCAGCGCCTCGAGCCAGAACTCGCGATCGCCGATCGGCGCCAGCCGGTGGCGCGGCTCGCCGGGGCCGGACAGGTACAGCCGCTTGCCCTCGGCGATCACCTGCAGCGTGGTGCCGCCCAGATCGTAGCGGCCGGCGAACGCCGCGAGCTCGGCGGCGCCGGCGAGCTTGGCCGGCGGCGGCGCCGCGCCCTCGAGCACCTTGTACATCGGCTCGGCGAGCCGCTCGATCGTCGAGGTCGCGGTCGACGCCAGCAGCACGACGCCGCGCTTGGTCTTGGGGTCGAAGCCGACGAACGCGTGGTACCCGCCGGTCCCGCCGTTGCGCCAGTAGCGGCCTGCGCTGTCGATCAGCCAGCCCAGGCTGACGTTGTCGCCGGAGCGATCGAGCTGCGGCTCCTGCGTGAGCTTCATCGCGCGCCGCAGCGGCTGGGTGCTGCCGTCCGCGGCATCGAGCTCGGCGTCGATCAGCCGGAGCTGGTCGCGCGCGCTCGATACCACCGCGCCGGCCCCGGCGAGCGCGTCGAACGTCCACGGCACCGCGCTGGCCAGGTCGTCGGTCGTGCCCGGAGCGCGGCGCGCCGCGAGCGCCGCCGGCCGCGCCGCGAGCGCCGGCGGCACCGACGCGAGCGCCGGCGGCACCGACGCGAGCGCCGGCGGCACCGACGCGAATGTATCGGTGAGCCCGAGCGGGCGCAGCACGCGGGTCTCCAGCGCCTTGGGTAACCGGCGCCGACCTTGCGGCCGAGCACGAACCCGAGCAGCCCGGCGCCGTAGGGTGAGTAGTTGAGCTGCGCCCCCGGCGCGCCGAATCAGCTCGGTGCGCAGCAGATCGCCGTACAGCTCGTTCTCGCCGTATCCGGCGAACGGATCCGGAGCGACCCCGCGCGCGACGATGCTCGGCGGGTGCGCCGGCAGCCCCGAGACATGCATCGCCAGGTGCTTGAGCGTGATCGCGACCTTGTCGCGGATCGGCATGGTGACGCCGAGCGGCAGGAGCTCCGAGACCGGGGTGTCGAGCGCGATCTCGCGGCGCTGCACCGCGTCGGCGAGCAGCAGCGACGTGTACACGGTGGTGATCGGGCCGAGCTCGAACAGCGTGTTGCCGTCGGGTGCCGCCTTTCCCGGCCCCTTGCCGAACCCGTAGACCTCGGTCTTGCCGACCTCGTAGAGCCCGATGACCAGCCCGGACACCAGCTCGGCATCGAGCAGCGGCTGGACCTGGGCCTCGACCTGCTCGCGATAGCGCTCGACGTCGATCGCGGCCTGCGGCGGCGGCGCCTTGCCGACCCTGGGCGAATGGCCACACGCGGTGACGACCACCGCGGCGAGCACTGTGGGCGCAGCGAACGAGAGGTGCAACCGGGGCATGGGGCGTTGCGTAGACTGCCCCGCTCCCGCACGGCGCGCAATCCGCCTGCGGCCGGAGGCGGCAGCGAGATCCATCACCGCACTGCACCCGGCGTGCGAAACTCACATCGCATGCGCACCGCCCCGGCCGTCCTCGCCTGTACGCTGGCCGCCGCGGGATGCGACGCGACGGCCCCGGAATCGAGCGCGAGCGCGCCGGTGATCGGCGGCACCGACGCTCCGCCCGGCAAGTGGCCCGACGTCGCCGCGGTCATGTTCCCGATCGACGGCGAGGTCCCGCTGTGCACCGGCACGCTGGTCGCGCCCACCGTCGTGCTGACCGCCGGCCACTGCTACGACCGGGCGGACGCGCCGGTCCTGCCCGACAGCGTGCTGATCGGCACCAGCTCGCTCGGCCGACCGAGCGAGGGGGAGACCATCCCGATCGCGCGCGGCTACCTCTACCCGGCCCCCAGCACCACCGAGGACCTCGCCGTGCTCGTCCTGGCCCGGCCGTCGACCCGCCCACCGCGCCAGATCGTCGACGGCTGGGCGCGTGCCGATCTGGTCAACGGCGCAGCGATCTCGCTGGTCGGGTTCGGCGCGATCGATCGCGGCGGCACGGTGTACGTCAACCAGCTCCAGGAGGCGACCACGACCATCACCGACGTCGACTGCTCGGCGTCGCCCGGCTGCCGCGCGGTGGCGCAGCCGGCGGGGGAGCTCGGCGCCGGCGGCATGGGCGTCGACACCTGCCCGGGTGACTCGGGCGGCCCGCTGTACCTGTCGACCCGCTATGGCGCGGTGCTCGCCGGCGTCACCGCGCGGTCGTACGACAACGCACGGTTCCCGTGCTCCGACGGCGGCATCTACGTTCGCCCCGACAAGGTCCTCGACTGGATCGAGCGGGTCGCCGGTGTGCCGGTCGCGCGGGTCTCGTCGCCCACGGCGCCCCGGGTCGCGACCGAGGATCACTGCGGCGCCACCCGGATCACCGTCAACGATCCGGCGAGCCAGTCGCACACGTTCCGGGTCACGACCGCGCCGGCGCACGGCACGGCCAGCGTCGACCCGGACGGCACGGTGCGGGTCTGCACCGACCCCAGAGCGCCGGACGACGACCAGGTGGTCGTCACGATCATCGACGATACGGCCAGCGTGAACCGCTCGCTGGCGGTCACGATCCCGATCGAGGCCGCGGGCTGCTGCGACGCCGGCGGCCGTCCGGGCGGCGCGATCCCGCCGGCGATCGGCGTGCTCGCGCTGGCGCGCCGGCGGCGGTCGCGCCGCCCGCGGGGATGACCCGCGCGATCGATCCTGGCCCCCGATCCTGGCCCCGATCCTGGCCCCGATCCTGGCCCCGATCCTGGCCCCGATCCTGGCCCCGATCCTGGCCCCGATCCTGGCCCCGATCCTGGCCCGCGGGACGAAATCACGCCCGGCCGTCGGTTACCCTTCCGGCATGGTCGAGACGTGGCTCAAGTGCAGCGCCTGCCGCAGCGACATCGACTTCGACTCGCAGTATTTTCAGTGCAGCGTCTCGACCTGCAACCGCGCCCGGACCCGCCTGGTGTTCTGCTCGGTGCCGTGCTGGGACAGCCACGTCGCGACGCTGCGCCACCGAGACGCATGGGCCGAGGACAAGATCGCGCCGAGCAAGGCGGCGTGGGAGCGCGAGCTCGCCGATCAGCCGGCCGACCCGTCGCGCCCGCCGCCCGGCCCCGCCCCGCTGGCTCCCGCGGCCCGCCCCGCCCCGGCCAGCGCTCATGCACCCGCCGCGCCCGCCGCCGCCGCACCGGCCCCGCTGCGTCGGGTCGTCGGCGAGCCCGCAGCCGCGCCGGCACCGGCGCCGTCCGGTGTAGCGCTCCAGGACGTCGCCGATCGCGACGTCCTGATCGTCGTGTCCAAGCTCAAGAAGTACATCAAGGACCGCTCCGGCATGAACTGCTCGGATTCCGTCGCCGAGGTCCTGTCGGATCACGTCCGCGCGCTGGCCGACGAGTCGATCCGCGCCGCCGGCCGCGACGAGCGCAGGACCGTGCTGGACCGCGACGTGCCGCGGCCCCCGCGACGATAGGCGCCGCGCGACCGCCGGCGGCGACGAACCGATGCCGGGCAGGCCTTGTGCCCGTGATCGCCTGTACGGCAAGCTTCCCCGGGGCAGCGCTGCCCGGGTAGCAGCCGATGACGGCAATCGATCACGAGGCCGAATACAACAACCGGATCCGGATCGCGGAGTTCGGTGCGATCGTCGCGCGCTGGGCGGCCGAGTCCGCCGCGCATCGCGGCCGCGCGCCCGCCGCGCTCGATCAGCCGTACGGGCCCGGGGAGCGCCAGCGCTACGACCTGTTCCATGCCGGCGCGCCCGCCGCGCCGCTCGTCGTGTTCATCCACGGCGGCTACTGGCAGCTCGGCAGCCGGCAGGACACCGCGTTCGCCGCCCGCGCGCTCACGGCCGCCGGCATCGACGTCGCGATCCCGTCGTACTCGCTGTGCCCGGCGGTGTCGATCCGCGACATCATCGAAGACCTGCGGCGCTGCTTGGTGGCGCTGTGGGCCGCGACCGGGAGGCGCCCCGTCGTGGTCGGCCACTCGGCGGGCGGCCACCTCACCGCGGCGCTGCTGGCGACCGACTGGAGCGCGGTGCCGGATGCGCGCGGCGTCCCGGCGGACCTGGTGCGCACCGGCCTGGCGATCAGCGGCGTGTTCGAGCTCGCGCCGCTGATCCCGACCACGATGAACGCCAAGCTGCGGCTCGACCCCGAGGCGGCGGCCGCCGCCAGCCCGCTGTTGTGGCCGCCGCCACCGCCGGGCCGGACCCTGGTCGCCGCGGTCGGCGAGCGCGAGACCCCCGAGTTCCACCGCCAGGGCCGCGCGATCGTCGAGCGCTGGGCGCGCGCCGGCGTGGTGACCGAGTACCTGTCGGTCGCCGGGGTCCACCACTTCACGATCGTCGATGAGCTGACGCGGCCGGGCAGCGCGCTGTTCGACCGCGTCGTGGCGCTGGCCAGAAGTCCTTGAATTCCCGACGACGTTTAGTAGGCTTGGCCGGCATCCGGAGGTGATCGCGATGAATGTCCGCCAACTGGTCGAGCCCGATCGGGTCCACCGCACGGTCTATACCGATCAGCAGATCTTCGACCGCGAGGTGACGCAGATCTTCGAGCGCGTCTGGGTCTACTGCGGACACCAGAGCCAGGTCCCCCAGCCCGGCGACTACCACGCATTCACGATCGGCCGCCAGCCGATGTTCATGGTGCGCGGCAAGGACGGGCAGATCCACGTGCTGCACAACCGCTGCCCGCACCGCGGCGTGCAGCTGGTCGGCAACCAGAAGGGCAACGTCGGCGGCGCGCTGGTCTGCTCGTACCACGCCTGGAGCTTCCAGCTCGACGGCAAGTTCCGCTCCACGCCGCTGCCCCACGGCTACGACGGCACGCGGGTCGGACCCGACAACCCCGACTGCAGCGTCAAGCGGGCCGCGCGCGTCGACTCCTACCGCGGCTTCGTGTTCGCCAGCCTGTCGCCCACCGGGCCGTCGCTGCTCGAGTTCCTCGGCGAGGCCAAGGTCGCGTTCGACGACATGTGCGATCGCTCGCCGGTCGGCGAGGTCGAGGTCGTGCCGATCTGCCACCGCGTGATCCAGCAGTCGAACTGGAAGTTCTTCATGGAGAACCAGCTCGACGCGCTCCACCCGTCGGTGACCCACCAGTCGACCGGCGTCGCCGCGGGCCGCATCGAGAAGCAGATCAAGGAGCAGACCGGCAAGGCGCCGCTCTACTATCACTACCTGTCGGCGTTCGCGTCCAAGTTCGAGCAGTGGGACGCCGTGCAGACCATCAACTTCCCGCGCGGCCACGGCATCCTCAAGGCCTACATGGGCCTGCGCCCGCAGGACCCCGACACCCGCGCCCACGAGGCGATGCTCGTCGAGGCCTACGGCCCCGACCGGACCGAGGAGTACCTGTCGCGCGGCATTCACCACGTGCTGGTCTATCCCTACCTCTCGGTGCAATCGCCGCTGCAGCAGCTGCGCTGCCTGCGGCCGATCTCGCCGGGCAAGACGCTGTCGGAGATCTGGCACTTCCGGCTCAAGGGCGCGCCCGAGGCGATCTACCGGCGCTCGCTCTGGTACTACAACCTCGTCAACTCGCCGGCCACGATGGTCAATGCCGATGATCTCGAGAACTGGACCAAGGGCCAGTGGGGCCTCGAGTCCGAAGGCGGTGACTGGGTGAGCTTTCACCGCGACCACGGCGGCGACAGCGAGCAGGACGGCGTGATCTACTCCAACCACGGCACGTCGGAGGCCGTGATGCGCAACCAGTTCCGCGCCTGGGTCCAGTACATGGCGGACACCCTGTGAGGCGATGATCATGGCGAGCACCCCGAGCAACGGCAACCCGCCCGCGCCGCCGGCGCACCCCGACGGCACCCCGGGCGCGCGCCTGGCCCAGGACATCGTGATCGAGAACGCCGGCGGCGACGCGGTCGGCGCGCAGGCGATCGCGCCCGACCACGCGGCGCGCGCGGCCCCGTCGCCGCGGCCCGTCCCCGAGGTCGCCCGGCCGACCAGTGGCCCGACCAGTGGCCCGACCACCGGAGCCACCCTCGACACGCTGCGCGAGATCGAGCAGTTCCTGTACCGCCAGTCCGAGCTGCTCGACGGCAAGCTGTGGCAGGACTACATCGACCTGTTCACCGACGACGGCGTGTACTGGATGCCGGTCACCCCCGAGCAGACCGAGTGGGAAGGCTCGCCGTCGATCTTCGCCGAGGACAAGCACATGATGGAGGTGCGGATGGGCCGCGTCACCCATCCCACCGCGTGGTCGCAGGCGCCGATGTGGGTGACCAGCCACGTCGTCGGCAACGTCGCGATCGAGGCCGAGGCACCCGGCGAGTGGCGCGTGCGCTCGCGCTTCCACCTGATGGAGCTGCGCCGCGACACCGTCCGCCACTTCGGCGGCACCTACCGCCACACCCTCGTTCGCCAGGCCGGCCAGCTCAAGATCAAGCTGCAGCGGGTCGACATGTTCAACGCCCAGGCGCCGTACGACTACGTGCTACAGGTCTGGGTCTAGCGGCACGGCGTACGCGGTGGCGAGCCAGTGCCCGGCGTGCTCGCGCCACGTCGCCTCGATCGCGAACGGCAGCGCGGTCGTCACGGTGACCGCGTCCCCCGCGAGCTCGAGCTCGACCTCGGTGAAGCCGACGTAGCGCCGCACGATCGGATCGATCGCCTTGTAGATCGCCTCCTTGATCGCGAACCGGAGCGTGACGCCGCGGCCGCCGTCGGTCAGCGCGGCCTGCTCGCGCGCCGTCAGCACCCGGCCGGCGATGTCGGCGCGCGGCGGGGCCGCCCGCTCGAGGTCGACCCCGACCCGCCCCGCCCCCGCGGGCGCCACCAGCGCGGCCGCCAGCGCGCGCTTGTGCGACACCGAGCCGACCCACCCGGCCGGCACGATCGGCGCGCCGCGGTCGTCGGACAGGATCGGCGCGTCGCCGCCCAGCGCCAGATGCAGCGCGGTACGGCCGGCGATGAACTCGCGGCGGCGGACCGGGCCGAGCTGGGCGGCGCGGTCCTGCTCGGCCGGCGCCAGCCTCGCCAGCGCCCCGGCCTCGTCGTCGAGCTCGACGATCACGCAGGCGCCGTGCGCCAGCGCGAGCCGGTCCGCACGCCACGGCCCGGGCGTCACCGCAGCGGCCTCGGCCGCATGATCATCAGATGGTTGCGCTTGGCCGCGTCGGGGTACCCGAACCGGAACGGCAGATCGCGGTGCGGCTGCGACTTCCACAGCTTGACGAACTCGGCGCGGGTGTTCTTGTCGTCGATGATGAAGTACGGCCCGGTGAACTCGCCGTACGTGACGTCCTCGAACCCGGCCGGCTCGGCGAAGCTCGGCGGGATCCCCGACGCATCCGAGATCATCCACGCCGCGCCGTGCAGCAGGTAGTCCCGGATCTTCGAGAAGTCGTCGTACCACAGCAGGAAGCTCGCCGCCTTGGTCATCACCGCCACCTTGCCCTTGCTGCGCAGGTGACGGACCACGCGGTCGTCGGCCGCCAGGTGGCTGTCGTCGAGGTTGGCCACGATGTGGCGATACGTTCGCAGCGGCGCCCGGGCATCGCCGCGCGGCCGGAACTGGATCTCGACGTTGGCGAACGCCGAGACCTGCTCGTACCAGTAGTGCGTGACCTTCCTGGGCGGCGCCGCGCCCAGCTTCTTGGCCGCGAGCTCGGCGGCGCGCTCGTCGAGCTGCGCGCCGTTCAGGTAGCTCAGCGATCCGTCGGGCTCGATGTCGAAGTAGCGCAGCGCCACCGGCTCCATCCCGTGCACGGCCAGCCCGGCGAGCGCGAACATGATCGTCCCGGGCAGCTCCGCGTGCGACGCCGCCTGCAGGCTCTTGGTCGTCGAGTGCGCCGCGTAGTACAGCCGGTGGATCTCGGTGCCGATCCGGTCGACCTCCTCGTCGAGCCGGGCGCTCTTGATCGTGTCGATCACCCGGACATCGCCCGCCGCCTCGAGCGAGATCGTCGTCAGCTCGGTCGCGTCGGGATACACCGCGAGCGCCGACGACAGGTCGCCGCCGCCGAACGGATACACCACGACCCGCGGCAGGTCCTTGGGCCGCAGCCCCGCGATGAACGCCTGCGCCGGGTCCGCCCACGCCTTCCTGTAGGACCCGTAGATCTCCGCCATGTCCCGGCAGTGCGCCGCGATCGCCCGGGCCGAGAACCGCTCGGGAATCGCATCGTCGCCGCCGCACGCCGCGACCCGGAACATCAGCCGCGCCTGCGGTCCGAAGTCGGTGCCGCCAGGCGGCTCGGCCCGCGCCGCACCCGGCAGCACACCCGGGAGCACACCCGGGAGCAAAGTGAGGACGGCGATCGCAGCGTTCGCAGCTCGCATCGGGGCTCCCAGGGTTCGCAGGTGACGTAGCACGATCGCCGTCGATTCGCTGGAGCGGCGGCGTGCGACCGATGCGACATCCGGAGCTGCACGTGAGGCGGCCTGCCTCGGCGCGCGCGGATCGGTCAGGCCAGCGTACGCGCGGGCGCGGCGGCCGCGCGGCGCTCGACGCTGGCGACGAAGTCATCGATGATCGCGGCGAGCCGCGGCGCGACGTCGGGATCCAGGGCGACGCCGGCCTCGGACAGCGTGAGGGTCTTGTCGAGGATGAACAGGCCGTTGACGATGTGCTGGGCGCCGAGCGCGACCAGGACCGGCCGCAGCGCGTAGTCGAGCGCGAGGACGTGCGCCAGGTTTCCTCCGGTCGCGAGCGGCAGCACGACCTTGCCGGCCAGCGCGAACTGCGGGAGCAGGTCGAGGAACGCCTTGAGCGCGCCGGTGTACGAGGCCTTGTAGATCGGGGTCGCCACGACGACCGCGTCGGCGCGCTCGATGTGGCGGATCGCCGCGGCGATGACCGGATCGCCGGGCTGCCCGGAGAGCAGCTCGCGGGCCGGCAGGTCGCGGACGTTGATCGACGCCAGATCGAAGCCGCGGGCGCGAAGCTGATCGGCGACGTGCAGCACGAGCGCGGCCGTGCGAGACGGGTGCGAGGGGCTGCCGGTGATGGTGACAACGGAGGCCATGGCGGGAGCTCCTGGAGGGTGGCGTCGTCGATCGGGCCGGTGGACGGGCTACCATCGCACGGGCGCGGGCGCCGGCGGGGCGCTCGCTGGAGGTCCGGCCGGTCGGTCGCGCAGCGAGCTAGGCGGCCTGGATCACCGCGCCGAGCTGGGTCAGGGCCGCGACGAAGCCGGGGTACGAGGTCGCGACGTTGTCGGCGTCATCGATCTCGGTCGGCCCGTCGGCGACCAGCGCGGCGACCGCGGCGGCCATCGCGATCCGGTGATCGCCGTCGGCGTGGACCCGGGCGGCGGTCAGCGGGCGATCCGGCCGGCCGTCGACGACGAAGCCGTCGGGACGCGGCTCGCAGGCCACGCCGAACGCCTGGAGCATCGCGCATGTGGTGGCGATCCGGTCGCTCTCCTTGACGCGCAGCTCGTCGGCGTTGCGCACGGTGGTGGTGCCGTGAGCGCGCGCGGCGAGCACGGCGAGGACCGGCAGCTCGTCGATCGCGCGGACCGCGAGGTCACCGGCGATCTCGGTGGCGCGCAGGCCGGGCGCGGGGCCGCGCACGACGAGGTCGGCGACCGGCTCGGGGCCGGCGTCGCGCGGGGCGTCGAGCGTGACCAGGCCGCCCATCGCGGCGATCGCGTCGAGGAAGCCGGTGCGGGTCGGGTTGGTGCAGATGCCGGGCAGCCGGACCTCGTGCGCGCCGGCGAGCAGTGCCGCGATCACGAGGAACGCGGCCGACGACGGGTCGCCCGGGACCTCGAAGCCGTCGCCGGCGAGCCGGCGGTCCCAGCCGCGGGTGTCGACCACGGTGCGGCGCCCGGCGGTGGTGAGCGGCGCGCCGAGGTAGGCGAGCATGCGCTCGGAGTGGTCGCGGCTGGGGCCGGGCTCGGTGACGGAGGTGGCGCCGTCGGCATAGAGCCCGGCGAGCAGGATGGCGGTCTTGACCTGGGCCGAGGCCATCGCCAGCGTGTGGTCGATCGCGCGCAGCGCGCCGGTGGCCGGGCCGATCGTGAGCGGCGGGGTGACGTCGAGCCCGGTGGCGACGCTGGTGGTGCCGGTGATCGTCGCGCCCATCGCCGCGAGCGGCTCGATCACGCGGCGCATCGGGCGCCGGGACAGCGACTCGTCGCCGAACAGCGTGGTCTGGAACCGCTGGCCGGCGAGCAGGCCGCACAGCAGGCGGATCGTCGTGCCCGAGTTGCCGCAGTCGATCGAGGCGGCGGGCGGGCGCATGCCATCGAGGCCGGTGCCGCGGATCACGTGGGCTGCACCGTCGCGGGTGATCGCGCCGCCGAGCGCGGCGATCGCCCGGGCGGAGCGGCCGTTGTCGGCGCCGTCGCCGAGGCCGAGCACGCGGACCGGCGTCGCCGACAGCAGCGAGAACAGCAGCGCGCGGTGGCCGATCGACTTGTCGCCGGGGACGGTGAGGGTCCCGGCCAGGGGGTGCGCGGCGGGCTGGACGATCAGCTTCATGATGGCGGATCTCCTCGCGGAGCGACGGGGGATGCAGACGGAGCGGCCGGTGGAGCGGGCGGCGGAGCGGGCGGCGGCGCGCCGAGCAGGCCGGCGGCGCGCTCGGCCAAGCGGCGCAGGTGCTCGGGGCCGACGGCGATGATCGCGCGGACCCAGGTGCCGCGGGCGATCAGCCGGGCGCCGGTGAGCGACGGCGGCAGGCCGAGCGCGCGGATCGTCGGCTGGTCCGCGACGGTGGCGAGCATGGTGCGCAGCGCACCGGCGAGCCGCCGGGTCGGTTCCACGCGCCGCCCGCCCGCCGATGCGCTGGCCGTCCGCCCCGCCGGGGCGCTGCCGGGGTCCGCGGCGTCGCAGTCGATCACGATCGCGAGGTCGTCGGCGACGTCGCCCCACGCCGACAGCTGCGCCGGCGGCGCGTCGATCCCGGTCTGGCGCACGAGCGCGATCCGCGCGTCGAACCCCAGCCGCGCCGTGATCCGCAGCGACGCGCCGGGGGCCTCGGCGGGCATCGCGTGCGCGCGCAGCTCGAGGAGCTCGGGCGGCGGCCGGATCGCGAACGCGGCGTTGCCCGTGGTGGCCAGCGTGATCCGCTGCTGGGCCTGCTCGATCCACGCCGGCGGACCGATCGCGTAGGCGCCGCCGGCGAGCCGGGTGGCGCCCGCGACGTCGCGCCGCGCGGCGAGCAGGGTCAGCGTCGCGGCCTGCGCGGTGCCCACGCCGTACGCAGCGAGCACGACCTGGTCGGCGATGGCGAGCGGCGACTCGGTGCCCGGGGCGGCCGGCGGTTCGCCCGGCGGCGCGCCGCGCAGCACGAAGCGCAGCCACGCCGCGGCCGGGGCGGCATCCGGGCCCAGGCGCGGCGGCTCGGCCAGCGCCCGGGTCACGACCGCGCCGACCACCGGGTTGGCGCGCAGCCGGGCGAGGTCGACCTCGACGACGAGCTGCGCGCCCTGCGGCAGCATCGCGAGCAGCCGCTCGATCCCGGCGGGCGGCGGCTCGGCCGGGCTGACCGCGGCCGGAGCGCCGCCGCCGCCGCACGCGGCCGCGACGGCGAGCAAGAACACGGCCCCCGGCGCCGCCGCCGTCATGTCGCCAGCACGTCGTTGAGCGCCGCGATCACGCGCGGCATGTCCTCGTCGCGCGCGGCCGACACCCGGAGGTGGTTGGCCAGGCCCCACGCCGCCATCGGCCGGACGATCACGGCGCGCTGGAGCAGGCGATCGTAGAGCGGGGTCGACGGCCGGCCGCAGTCGACCAGCACGAAGTTGGCGAGCGACGGGTAGACCCGCACGCCCGGCCCGCGGATCTCGGCGGCGAAGCGCTCGATCGCCCGGCGGGCGTGCTGGGCGCCGTGCGCGACGTGCTCGACGTCGTCGAGCGCCGCCAGCGCGCCGACCATCGCCAGGCTCGACACGTGGAACGTCCGGCCGACCCGGCCGAGCACGTCGATCACCACCGGGTCGGCGACCGCGAACCCGACGCGCAGCCCGGCGAGCCCGTAGATCTTCGAGAACGTGCGCAGGACGATGACGCGCGGGTCGCGGCGGGCGGCGGCCAGCCCGTCGGCGTGGTCGACCTCCGGCCACATCGCCGCATACTCGGCGTAGGCCTCGTCGATCACCAGCAGCGCGCGCCCGGGAAGCGCCGCGATCAGCCGGTCCAGCCCGGCGCGGGTCACCACCGAGCCGGTCGGGTTGTTCGGCGTGCCGATCACGACGAGCTTGGTGCGCGGGGTGATCGCGGCGATCAGCGCATCGATGTCGCACGCCAGATCGGGCGTCGCGGGCGCCGCGATGAACGGCCGGCCGACGACCTGCGCCGCCAGCCGGTACGACAGGAACGCATGGCGGTGGGTCAGCACCTCGTCGGTCATCTCGCAGGTCGCGAGCACCAGCTGGTACAGCAGGTCGTTGGACCCGTTGCCGAGCGCGATCTGGCCGGGCCCGCAGCCGATCCGGGTCGCGAGCGCCCGGCGCAGCGCGAACCCGCCGGCATCGGGGTAGCGGTGGAGCTGGGCCAGCGCCGCCGGGAGCGCCGCGAGCGCCCGCGGCGACGGCCCCAGCGGGTTCTCGTTCGACGCGACCTTGATCACCCCGGTGACCCCGAGCTCGCGCTCCAGCTCCTCGATCGGCTTGCCGGGCTGGTACACGTCGAGGCTCGCGACGTGATGCGGGACGAAGGCGATCGGCGAGAGGGTGGGCACAACCTGGGCACCCTACAACGCCATCGCCCCGCGGGGAATGCCCGGGCCGCGCGGTCCGGTCTATAGTAGCAACTCATGCGCCGCTCGGTCGTCTGGCCCGCCATGCCCTTCGCGCTCGCCGTCCTCCTGGTCCCCGGCGTCGCAGCCGCCGCCGGATGCGATCCGTTCAGCGTCTACCAGCAGCGCGGCTGGGCGTTGATGTACCTCGCAGCGTTCGGGTTCGGGTTCCAGACCTCGCTCACCCCGTGCGTCTATCCGATGATCCCGATCACGCTCGGCATCTTCGGCGCGCGCGGCAAGGGCGTCACCCGCGGCAGGGCGCTGGCGCTCGCGACCGCGTACGTCGTGGGCATGGGCCTGACGTACGCGACGCTCGGCGTGACCATCGCGCTGATCGGCGGACAGTTCGGCACCATCCTCGCCAACCCGTTCGTGGTGATCCCGATCGTCCTGCTGTTCACGGCGCTCGCCGCGTCGATGTTCGGCGCGTTCGAGCTCAACCTGCCCGCGTCGTGGCAGGCCCGCCTCAACCAGGTCGGCGGCCAGGGGTACCGCGGCGCGTTCGCGATGGGCCTGGTCGGCGGCCTGATCGCCGCGCCGTGCACCGGCCCGTTCCTGCTCGGCCTGCTCACCTTCGTGGCGACCTCGCGCAGCGTGTTCGGCGGCGGCTCGCTGCTGTTCGTCTACGCGCTCGGCATGGGTGTGCTGTTCTGGGTGCTCGCGGCGTTCGCGATGTCGCTGCCCAAGAGCGGCCGATGGATGGAGTGGGTGAAGTCGGCCGGAGGCATCCTGCTCCTGCTCGGCGGGATCTATTTTCTCAAGCCGCTCCTGCCGTTCATGCGCCACCTCGCCGTGCCCGAAGGCTGGTTCCTCGCAGCGTCGATCGCCGTGATCGCCGCGGGCCTCCTGCTCGGTGCGATCCACCTGTCGTTCCATGCCCCGCTCGGCGAGAGGCTGCGCAAGGGCCTCGGCATCGCGCTGGTGGTCGGCGGCGCGTTCGCGGCCTGGAGCTACAAGCTCACGCCCAGGCAGAAGCTGCCGTACCTGACCGACGAGGTCGCCGCGTTCGCCCAGGCGCGCGCCGAGGGCAAGGGCGTGATGGTCGACTTCTCGGCGACCTGGTGCGTCCCGTGCAGCGAGCTCGAGCTGACGTTCGGCGACGACGACATCTACGAGCAGATCACGAAGAACTTCGTGCCGCTCAAGTTCGACGTGTCCGACGACGACGACACCAGCGCCGTGCGCCGCAACCGCTACGATGCCGGCACGCTGCCCGCGGTGATCTACCTCTCGAGCAACGGCCACCCGCCCCCGGATCGGGCCGCCGCGCACGCCGCCGAGCTGGGCCGGGTCGATCATATGATGGAGCCCGACGAGCTCACCGGCGCGCTCGGCCCGGCGATCGCGCGGTTGCGCTCGGGCTCGCTGCTCGCGTCCGGCGCGCCCTGCCGCTGACCCGACGACAAGAGCTGATTCAGCTTCGCGTTCGCCTCGTCCGCTGCGTCCCGGATGCGCTTCGTCTCCTGGTCTTCCAGGTGGTGGACCCAGCGCTGGATCGTCCGGAGCATCGCCTCCTGATGGACCGCCATCAGCCTCACGCTGAACTTGACGTCGTTCACGGTGAGCCTGATGTCGTCGAGTGTCTTGAGCACCTGATTGGCCGATTGCTCCGACGTCGTCCGGGTCTTCCTGGGCATCTGGTCTCCTTGGTTCAGGTCCGCTTCGCGGGTTTTCTGCGGTGATGCTTTGATGGCGCGGTCAGCGCCGTCGCCCGGCGCGGCGACGGTCGAGGCAACGCGAGGTGCGTCTCGATCCGCACCAGCCGCGGCGCCGCCTCGGTCGCGAAGGTCTCGAGCCGCTCCAGCCGAGGCGCCGCCTCGGTCGCGAATGCTTCGAGTCGTTTCAGCCGAGGCGCCGCCTCGGTCGCGAATGCTTCGAGTCGTTTCAGCCGAGGCGCCGCCTCGGTCGCGAATGCTTCGAGTCGTTTCAGCCGAGGCGCCGCCTCGCCGGCGAACCCCTCGAGGTTGTCGACCTTGCCCTCGAGGTTGTCGACCTTGCCCTCGAGGTTGTCGACCTTGCCCTCGAGATTGTCGACCTTGGTGCCGAGCCTGCTGACCTCGGTCTTCAGG
>JBGQCL010000300.1:0-14996 GCA_041495365.1 Kofleriaceae bacterium
CTGCCTGAGCAAGTCGTTCGACATCGACGAGATCGCGCGGGTGGTCGAGCAGGCGCTCGGTCGCGCGCGCCGCTGACCGAGCGCCGGGCGAAGCCGCGCGGCGGCCGGCTCGGCGGCGGCCGGCCAAGTTGCGCATATTGCAGCCTGCGAGATCCGCTGTGTGCAGCGCTGTCACGTGCGGAGGCGCCCGGCGTGCCGTTTCGCCTCAACTACTGGAACTTATTGGACAATTACTGATTCGTGGCTACAACGTCGGTGTGATGCTCCCCAGCCTGATCGGCCAGTATCGGATCGTTCGCAAGATCGGCGCAGGCGGGATGGGCCTGGTCTACCTCGGCGAGCACACGCTGCTCCGGCGGCGCGCGGCGATCAAGACGCTGCTGCCGACGGTGGCCGCCAGCCAGCAGATCGTCGAGCGGTTCTTCAACGAGGCGCGCGCGACCTCGGCGATCTCCGACCCCGGGGTGATCCAGATCTTCGACTTCGGCTATCACGTCGACGGCACCGCGTACATCGTGATGGAGCTGCTGGAGGGCGAGGCGCTGTCGGCGCGGCTCGACCGGCTTGGCAAGCTCGCGCTCGGCGACGCGCTGCGGTTCGCTCGTCAGATCACCGGCTCGCTGGCCGCGGCGCACGCCCGCGACATCGTCCACCGCGATCTCAAGCCGGAGAACATCTTCCTGGTGCGCGACGCCGAGGCCCAGGGCGGCGAGCGCACGAAGATCATCGATTTCGGGATCTGCAAGGTCGGCGCCGGCGATCCGATGCTGACCGAGGTCGGCGTGATGATCGGGACGCCGGTGTACATGTCGCCGGAGCAGTGCCGCGGCTCGGGCGAGGTCGACGCGCGGTCCGACGTCTACGCGCTGGGCTGCCTGCTGTTCCACATGCTGACCGGGCGGCCGCCGTTCGTCGGTGAGGCGTCCGGCGATCTGGTGGTCGCCCACCTCGAGGAGGAGCCGCCGCTGCCGAGCCGGTTCGCGCCCGAGCTGCCGCCGGCGGTCGACGCGGTGGTGCTGCACTGCCTGGCCAAGCGGCCGGACGAGCGCTTCGGGTCGATGATCGAGCTGCAGGCGGCGCTCGGCGCGCTCGCGGTCGACGCGGAGGTCACCGAGCCGGCGGTCCCGGCGCCGGCGCGGACCGTGCCGCTCGGCCGCGGGTTTCGCTCGGTGTACGACGCCAACCTCGGGGCCGCGCTCGGCGGACCGTCGGTGTTCCGGCCGGGCTCGCCCGTGCCCGACGCGCTGCGTGCGCGGCTGTCGTTTGCGCCGCCACTCGCAGCCGCGCCGGAAGGCGAGGACGAGGACGATGACGAGGACGGGGACGACGGCAACGGCGCGCTGGCGCCGCGGTCGCGCGCCGGCGTGCGGGCCGCGCTGGCCTGCGTGCTCGTGGTCGGGGTCGCGGCCGGGCTGATCGCCACGCCGCTGATCGCCAGCGAGGACCGGGCGCCGCCAGCGACACCGGGGGCCGTGCGCGTCGCGCCGCTGACGGCCGAGCTCGCGCCGGCGGAGCCGCCGTCCGGAACACCGGGGGCCGTGCGCGTCGCGCCGCTGGCGGCCGAGGTCGCGCCGGCGGAGCCGCCGTCCGGCGAGCCGAGCCCCGATCCCGATCGCCCGAGCCGCGGTGCGGTCGCGAGCGCGATCGTGGCGCCAGCCGCGGCGCCGGCCGCCGATCCAGAGGACGCGCTGCCGCAGCGGACCGACGAGGCACCGCCGCCGCGGCGCGCGACGCCGAGCAAGGCGGCGTCGACGAGGCACCGCGCGAGCGGCGAGCCGCGGACCGGCCGGACGCAGGCGTCCGCGCCGCGGACGTCCGGGATGTCCGGGATGTCCGGGCCGGTGCGCTCGCCCGCCGACCTCGAGCCGGCCCGGATGGCGCGGCCGGGGCCCGCGGACGCCCCACCGCCGTCCGCATCGCCGTCCGCGCCCTCCGCAGCGCCATCCGCATCGCCGTCCGCGCCATCGTCCGCGCCATCCGCCGCGCCGTCCGCGCCGTCCGCGCCGTCCGCGCCGTCCGCGCCGTCCGCGCCGTCCGCCGCGTCGCCATCTGCCGCGTCGCGGTCTGCCTTGATCGTGACTCTCCCGCCGGCGCGGCCGGCGCTCCCGCCGCCTTCCACCGAGGATCTCTATGACACGCGCTAGTCGCTGGTTCGCCGCCGTGGTTGCCGCCTGGCTCGGCGTCGCCTGCCCGGACGCCCGGGCGCAGTCCGCCGAGGCCGAGGCGCTGTTCCGCGACGGCCGGAGCCTGATCAAGGCGGGCAAGCTCGCGGCAGGGTGCGACAAGCTCGCGGCCAGCGAGCGGCTGGAGAGCAGCGTCGGCACGCTGCTCAACCTCGGTGATTGCCGCGAGAAGCTCGGCAAGCCGGCGAGCGCGTGGGCGGCGTTCCGCAAGGCCGAGGCGATGGCCCGGCGGACCGGCGGCGACGGCCGGCGCCAGGCCGAGGCGGGGCGGCGCGCCGCGGCGCTCGAGCCGCGGCTGTCAAAGCTGGTGCTGGTGATCGATGTCGCCGACCACGCCGATGGCGAGGTCGTCCGGCGCGACGGCGAGGTCGTCGACGAGGGTGCGTGGAACACGCCGCTACCGGTCGACCCGGGCCGCACCATGATCACCGCCGAGGCGCCCGGCCGCCAGCCGTGGCGGACGACCGTGGCGATCGAGGCGGGCGTGCCGCGGCGGCTCGTCGAGGTGCCGCGCCTCGCGCCGGTCGAGCCGGTGGCGTCGGAGGCCGCCGCGCCGTGGCCGCCGCCGCGCCCCGAGCTGGTCCACCGGCCCGCCGCGCCGCCGCCACCGCGCGGCACCTGGACCGCGACCCGGGCGATCTCGGCCGTGCTGGTCGTCGCCGGGGCCGGCGCGCTCGGCTCCGGGATCTACTTCGGCGTGCGCGCCAATGACCTCGCGGATCGCGCCGATGCCCGCTGTCCGGGGACCGCGTGCGACGACCCGGACGGTCTGCGGCTCAACGACCAGGCGCGGACCGCGGCGTTGCGCGCCAACGCGCTGTACATCGCCGGCGGCGCGGCGGTCGCGAGCGCGGCCGTGCTGTGGCTCGTCGGCGGACCCCGCGAGGTCGCCGTCGTCCCGGTCGCCGCGAGCTCTCCGGCCGGCGGCCGCGTCGGCCTCGCCATGACAGGGAGGTTCTGATGATGCGCTCCACGCCCACGCGAAGCGCCCTGGCGATCCTGGCCTTCGCCGGCGGCTGCAAGGTCGCCGACAAGCACCCGGCCGAGCCCGACGCCGGTCCCGGTGATGCGGGCGGCCCGGTCGACACCCGCGCGCCGGACACCCGGATCGACCAGGCGCCCGATCCGTTCAGCAACTCCGGGCAGGCGACGTTCCGGTTCTCGTCCGACGATCCGAGCGCGACGTTCTCGTGCCGGATCGACCAGGAGGCCGCCCAGCCGTGCCAGTCGCCGTACGTGCGGACGCTGCCGGACGGGCCGCACAGCTTCTCGGTGCGCGCGGTCGACCCCGCCGGCAACAGCGACAACACCCCGGCCGAGCGGGTGTGGACGATCGACACCGTCGCGCCGGACACGATCCTGCTGACCGGCCCGCCGGCCGCGGACAACAGCGTCACCGCCCAGTTCACGTTCCGCTCCAGCGAGGACAACATCAGCTTCGACTGCGCGATCGACAACGCGGGCTACCTGCCGTGCACGAGCGGCCAGGCGTTCGCGCTCGCCGGCGACGGCGCGCACAGCTTCGCGGTGCGCGCCCGCGATCGCGCCGGCAACCTCGACCCATCGCCCGCGATCTACGCGTGGACGGTCGACACCCGCACGCCCGACACCCAGATCCTCGGCGGCCCGCCGGCGGCCAGCCCGACCACGGCCGCGACGTTCACGTTCGTGTCGCCCGACGCCGGCGCCGGCGCGACGTTCCAGTGCTCGCTCGACGGCGCCGCGTTCGCCGCGTGCAGCTCGCCGCAGACCTACAGCGGGCTGGGGGAGGCGGCGCACAGCTTCGCGGTCCGGGTGCGCGACGCGGTGGGCAACCTCGATCCGACGCCCGCGACCCGGAGCTGGACCGTCGACCTCACGCCGCCGGACACCGCGATCGCCGCCGGGCCGAGCGGGACGGTGCCGATCGCGAGCGCGAGCCTGTCGTTCACCTCGAGCGAGCCCGACTCGACGTTCGGCTGCAGCGTCGATGGCGGACCGTTCGCCGCGTGCAGCTCGCCGGCGGCGCTGACCGGCCTCGCGCAGGGCATGCACACGTTCGCGGTGCGGGCGACCGACGCCGCCGGGCATGATGACCCGTCGCCGGCGACCCGAGCGTGGACGGTCGACACCGTGGCGCCCGAGCTCGTGATCACGGCGGGCCCGGGCAACGCGGCCACGAGCGGTCCGCGCGTCGTGTTCAGCTTCACGGTCAGCGACGGCACCGTCGCGTGCAGCCTCGACGGCGCCGCGTTCGCGGCGTGCGCCAGCCCGTTCGCGGTCAACCTGCCGGCGGGCCCGCACCAGTTCGCGGTGCGCGCGACCGACGGGGCCGGCAACGCGACGACCGTGACCCGGAGCTGGACGGTGGTGTGCGGTCCGCCCGACGCCAGCGGTGCGGCGGCGCTGCTGCACCTCGACGACGCCGGTCAGACGCTAGCCAACGCGGTCGCGGGGGGCGCGCCGGCCACGCTCGGCGACACCACCGCGGTCGAGCCCGGCGATCCGGCGGCGCTGCCTGCCGCCCGGTTCGGCGGCGGGCTCGCGTTCGCCGCCGCCGAGGGCGATCGCGTCGCGTGGCCGGTCGCGCTGCCGGCGCAGCCCGAGCTGACGATCGAGCTGTGGGCGCGCCCGACCTCCGCCGCGGGGCCGCGCGATCTGCTGGTCAGCGGCGACGGCCGGGTCGCGCTGCGGGTCACCGCGGTCAGTCCGACGATGGTGCAGTTCTCGATCTCGGTGACCGACGGCGGACCGGGTGGGGCGACCCACACCGCGAGCTCGGCCGCCGTCGCGGCGGATGCGTGGCACCACGTGCTCGCCTCGATCCAGGCGCCGGCGCTGCGGCTGTGGGTCGACGGCGCGCGGACCGAGGCTGCCGGCGTGGCGCCCGGCGCGCTCGCGCTCGACGCCGTGCGGCTGGGCGGCGCGGCGGCGGCGTACGACGGCGCGCTCGACGAGGTCTGGCTGGCGCAGACCGCGATCACCAGCGACGACGCCGCGCTCGCCCGCTACTGCCCATTGTGATCCGGATAACGGTGCAGCGTCCGGACACGATCTGTCATCCGATATCTGCTCAACCTGCGCACACCGTCGCGCAATCGTCGGGACCCGGGCGCCGAAAACTCGCTCGCCGCTCACCTGACCCGCGTATGATGCGCGCGTGCGGACCGCGCTGTTCGGGTTGATCTGGATCACGGCGTGCTATTCGCCGCGGGTCCAGCCCGGCGTGGAGTGCTCGGCGAACACCAGCGCGTGTCCCGCCGGCCAGTCCTGCGTGAACGGATTCTGCATCTACCCTGACGGCGATGACGGCTTCCCCGACGTTCCACCCGGCACCGTCGACACCGACAAGGACGGTGTGCCCGACGACCGCGACAACTGCCGGGACGTCGCGAACCTCGATCAGCTCGACGAGGACGGCGACGGCGTCGGCAATGCGTGCGACGCGTGTCCGCACATCGCCAACGCCCCGGCGACCGACAGCGACGGCGATGGCCTGCCCGACGCCTGCGATCCCAACCTGACCGGAACCACGCCCGACAAGCGCTGGCTGTTCGAGGGCTTCCACAATGGTGTGCCGGCGGCGTGGAGCGCGAACAACAACCCTCCCGACATCGTGTATGTGTCCAGCATGTGGACGCCGCAAGGCGACAACGACACGGTCCTGGTCACCGCGCCGGCTGGACCCGACAACGAGTTCGCGGCGCTGCCGCTGAACAGCCCGGGACGGATCACGTTCGACAACCTCGCGATCACGGTCGCGTTCACGATCGACGCGACGACCGCGAACAGCAACCGACCGGAGATCGGGGTCGACCTGTACGACGGGGTCTTGAAGCGCGACGTCAACTGCACGCTGTACGCGGACAACAACGGCCATCACCTCGGAACGTATGACTTCAGGGACGATGGATCGAAGAACCCGGACAAGTCGGCGCCCTTCAACTGGCAGACCGGGGTCCAGTACACGCTCACCATCGAGCGGCGCGCGACCGGGACCAACAACGTCACCTGCAAGGTGGTGGGGCCGGGCGGCCAGCCGATCCTGGCCTCGGCGACGATGTCGTCGCCGGCGGTGCCGCACGGCGGCCAGGACAGCGAGCTGTGGGCGTACGGCCTCACGGCGCGGATCGACTGGGTGTACGTCGCCGGGACGCCGTAGGCCGCGCAGCGGCGGTCACTTCGCAGTCGGGAACCCGCGCTTCTTGAGCAGCGCCGCGACGTCGGGATCGCGGCCGCGGAACTGGCGATACGCCTCGGCCCGATCGGTCGAGTCGCCGGGCGCGAGGATGTACGTGCGCAGCTTGCCGGCGACGGTCGGATCGAAGACGTCGCCGGCCTCGGTGAACGCCTCGCGGGTATCGGCGTCCATCACCTCGGACCACAGGTAGCTGTAGTAGCCCGCGGAGTACGCGTCGCCGGCGAACAGGTGGCTGAACTGCGGCAGGCGGTGGCGCATCGCGACCTCGTGCGGCGCGCCGATCTGGTCCAGCGTGTCGCGCTCGAACCGCTCGGCGTCGATCGCGCCGTCGGCGATCGTGTGCAGCTTCATGTCGACGATCGCCGACGACAGGTACTCGACCGTGGCGTAGCCCTGGTTGAACTTGCTCGACCGCGTGACCTTGTCGACCAGCGCCTGCGGCATCGGCTTGCCGGTCTTGTAGTGCTTCGCGAAGCGGTCGAGGATCGGCCGGGTCAGCACCCAGAACTCGTGGACCTGCGACGGGTACTCGACGAAGTCCTGCGGCGTGCGGCCGAGCCCGGGGTAGTGGACCTCGGACAGCAGGGCGTGCAGCGCGTGGCCGAACTCGTGGAACAGGGTGCGCGCGTCGTCGAGCGAGATCAGCACCGGCTCGCCGGGCGCGCCGCGGACGAAGTTGTTGTTGTTCGACGAGATCGCGGTCTCGAGCTTGCCGGTGAAGGTCTCGTGGCGGCGGTAGCCCGAGGTCCACGCGCCCGAGCGCTTGCCCTTGCGCGCGAAGTAGTCGCCGTAGAACAGCCCGACGGGCGCGCCCGCGCGGTCCTTGACCTCCCAGACCCGCACGCTGGGCTCGAACACCGGGACGGTCCCGGTGATCTCGGTGAAGGTCAGGCCGTACAGCTTCTCGGCCATCCACTGTGACGCTGCGATCATGTTGCCGAGCTCGAAGTACGGCTTGAGCTCGCTCTCGTCGAGGTCGTACCTGGCCTTGCGCACCTTCTCGGCGTAGTACAGGTAGTCCCAGGGCTCGAACGGGCGCCTGGCGCCGTCGACGCCGTCGCGCCGGGCGAGCTTCACCATGTCGGCGACCTCCTCGTGGACGCGCGCCACCGCCGGCTTCCACACCTGCATCATCAGGCCCATCGCCCTGGCCGGATCGCGCGCCATGGTGTCGGACATCCGCCAGCTGGCATGGCTGGCGTAGCCGAGCAGCCGCGCTCGGTCCGCCCGCAGCTTGACGATCCGCGCGAACGTGGCGTGGGTGTCGTTGTCCCCGCCGTTGTCGCCGCGCTGCTTGAACGCCTTCCACACCTTCTCGCGCAGGTCGCGCCGCGCCGACGCCGCGAGGAACGGATCGACGCTCGACCGGGTGTTGACCACCGCCCACCTGGCATCGAGCTTGCGCTCCGCGGCGGCCGCGGCACAGGTCGCCTTGAGCTGCGCGGTCAGCCCGGCGAGATCGCCCGGCCCGAGCTCGATCCACGAGTTCTCCTCGGCGAGCACCTTCTTGTTGAACTCGGTGTACAGCCCGGCGAGCTCCTGGTTGATCGCGCCGACCCGCGCCTTGTCCTCGGCCGACAGCTTCGCGCCGGCCTTGACGAACCGCTCGTAGCGCTGCTCGACCAGCCGGCGGCGCTCGGCGTCGAGCTGCTCGCGCGCGCCGTACACCGCGGCGATCCGCGCGAACAGCTTGTCGTTGAACGTGATCCTGTCGCGCGTGGCCGCGAGCTTCGGCGATATCCGCTTCTCGATCGCCTGGACCTCGGGCGTGCTGAGGTTGCCGGTCATCACCGAGAACAGGGTCTCGACGCGCGCGACGTGGCGGCCGCTGTCCTCGAGCGGCACGAACGTGTTCTCGAAGCTCGGCGGCTCGGGGTTCTGCGCGATCGCCTCGACCTCGGCGATCTGCAGCGCGAGCCCGACCTCGAACGCGTGGGGGAACGCGTCGGGCTGGAGCTTGTCCCACGGCGGGACGCCGCCGTACGGCCCGGACCACGGTGCGAGGTAAGGATCCTGGCTGGCGAGCGCGGTCAGCCGCACGATCTCGGCGAGCGCGGCGTCGTGCGCTGCGGTCGGCGGCGCGGGCGGCAGCGTCGAGGCCGGCGCGGTGACCACCGGCGGATCGTCGGCCGGGGGCGGAGTCGACGGCGGGGTCGGCGATGTTCTGGGAGCGCCGCCGCACGAGGCCGTCACGCAGAGGGCGAACCCGAGGCCGAGAGACGCGATCAGCGAGGATCGAAGCTTCACGACCCGGGACTCTATCCGGGGTTGCCCGATCGTGTCACGGGCGTGTCAGGGGCGCTTGACGGAGGTGATGTTCTGGCTGGCGAGGGCGCTGTCTTCCGCCATCACCTTCTTCGTGCAGTCGGGGCAGATCCCATGGGTGAACTGCGCGTCGGTCCGCGCGCTGAGGTAGGCCTCGATCCGGTTCCAGTAGCCGTGGTCGTCGCGGACCTTCTTGCACCACGCACAGATCGGCAGCAGGCCGGACAGCACCTTGAGCTCGCTGACCGCCTCCTGGACGCGGCGGTCGAGCTCGCGGGCGCGGTTGCGGAGCTGGCGCACGCGGAGCAGGGGCACCGCGACGATCGCCAGCGCGACCGACAGGATCCCCAGCGCGTAGAACCAGCCGGTCTCGTAGAACCGGGGCGGCAGCGTCAAGCTCAGCGTCGCGGCCTTGCCCCACGCGCCGTCGAGCCCGGCCTCGACCCGGAAGTGGTAGTTGCCCGGGGGCAGGTTGGTGTACTGGGCGGTCCGCTGCAGGCCGGAGTCGTTCCAGACCCGGTCGAAGCCTCCGAGCTGGTAGCGGAACCGCAGCCCCTGCGGCCCGCGCAGGAGCGGGGCGGTGTAGCCGAACTCGAGCCGGCCGCTGCCGGCGGGGAGCACCAGCCCGCCGGTGAGGCGCTGCGGCTGGCCGTCGATGCGCATGGTCTCGATCACCGTGGCCGGCGGCCGGCCCGGCCGCAGGTGCGCCGGATCGATCGCGACCATGCCGCGGCCGGTCGGGAACCACAGCCAGCCGTCGCGGGTCCGCCAGCCCGCGGACTCGGTCCCGCCGTTGCACTCGCGGTCGCGCATCCCGTCGGCCTCGCCGTAGACGGTGGAGTCGACCGTGCGCCGGAGCCCCTGCGCGTGGGTGTCGAGCTGGTCCCGGCTGACCCGCCAGATCCCGCGGTTGGACGACATCCACAGGTGGCCCACGCCGTCGTCCAGGATCCGCCACACCACGTCGTCGAACATCCCGTCCTTGCTCGTGAACGCGACCCACTTGCCGGCGCGCAGCCGCCACAGCCCGGCGCCCTCGGTGCCGACCCACATCGTGCCGTCGGGATCGAACGTGAGCGTGGAGGCCGGTGTGTCGTGCGGCGGCCCGTCCGGGGGGATCTGGACCTGCACTCCCGCGCGCCAGCGCAGCAGGCCGCTGTTCTCGGTCACGAGCCACAGCGACCCATCGGCGTCGGGGACGATCCCGCGGACGGCGATCCCTTCCACCACGAGCTCGGCGTCGCTCAGGCGATCGCCGCGCATCCGGAACAGGCCATGATCGGTGCCGAGCCACATGCTGTCGGCGGTCTCGCGGATCGCGCGCACGCGCTCCCAGCGCGCCTTGCCCAGCCAGGTGAACTGACCGTCGTGCCAGCGCCCGACGTCGCCGTTGCGGCCGCCGAACCACACGTCGCCGTGCGAGTCGGGAAAGATCGCGTACATCACGTGATCCGCGACGATCCGGGTCGCCGTGGTCTTGCCGGGCTCGATCCGGTACAGCCCGCTGCTGGTGGTGAGCCAGCGCGCCCCGGTCGGATCCTCGCGGAACCCGAGGACGACGTCGTCGGTCAAGCCTTCACCCGCGCCGAACGGGACCACGTCGCCGTCGCGCAGCCGGTCCAGCCCCCGCTCGCTGCCGATCCACAGGTTGCCGTCGGTGTCCTCGAACAGCGCGAGGATCAGCACGTCGGGGCTGGGCAGCCGCTCGATCTGGATCCCACCCGCGCGGTCGAATGTCATCCGCGCGACCCCGGTGCCGGTCCCGAACCACAGGTTGCCGTCGCGGTCGAACAGCACGCTCTGGATGTCGGTCGCCGACAGGCGCTTCTCGTCGAGGATGTCGACGGTCCTGTCGTGGAGGTGGGCGATCCCCTTGTCGGTGGCGCACCACAGCTCGCCGTGTGCGTCCTCGGTGATCGCGTGGACGGCGGCGCCGTCGAGCTCGGCGGGACCGCGCACCAGGCGGTCCGCCTTCCACTGCGCCATCCCGTGGAACGTGCCGACCCACATCGCGCCGTCACGGGTGAGATACAGCGTGCGGATGTCGTCGCTCGGGAGACCATCGTGGGTGGTCAGCGCAGCCGCCAGTACACCGGCGTGCAGCCGGACCACGCCGCGATCGCGCGTGCCGATCCACAGATCGCCTCCGGCGTCGAACGCCAGCGCGTGGATCTGCTGGTGGCGCGACCCCGGCTCCCAGCTCACCGCCTGGAACTCGCCGCCGACCAGGTGCAGCAATCCGCGATCGCGGGTCGCCGCCCACAGCGTACCCGCCCCGTCGACCGCGAGCGCGGTGAACGCGTTGCTCGGCACCCCCTCGGTCTCGCGATGATCGAAGTTGGTGAACGCGGTCCCGTCGAACCGCGACAGGCCCTCCTGGCTCGCGACCCACAGGTAGCCGTCGGTGGTCTGGGCGATCGCGCTGGCCACACCGTGGGGCATGCCGTCGCGCGCCGCGAAGTGGGACTGCGCGTACTGCGTGACCCGACGGTGACCGTCGAGCGCATGCGCGTGCGGCGCAGTTGCGATCTCGATGGCCACGACGGTGGCGAAGCAGACGACCCGCGCTGACATCTGTGTCCTGTGTCCCCAGCGTACCTGGCCCGCGGCACCTCGCACCACCGCCTTGTTCGGTGGCGAGAATGCCCGTGAGAGCGCCCACACGCCGGCTGCGCTTCGTTTACTCCTCGTTTACTCCTCGTTTACTCCTCGTTACTCCTCGTTACTCCTCGTCGCCCTCGTCCTGCTGGGTCTGCGGCGCCAGCTCGGGTCGGATCGCCGGCTGCCCGGCCGCGACCAGCGCGGTGTTGAGCGGCGCCAGCTCGCCGGTCCGGACCGCAACCCAGGCCGTGGCGAGCTGCGTCAGCTCGCGCTCGGCCTTCGCGGCCTCGGCGGCCTGGACCGAGGTCGGTGCGGCGTCGGTGTCGACCATCCGGTACAGCGTGACCAGCTTGCCGTTGACGCCGGTCAGGCTGGGCGGGTGCTCGCGACCCGGCGCAGGCGGCGGGCCCTTGGGCCCCGACATCACCGCGGTGACCTTGGCCAGCGTCCCCTCGATCTGCTCCTTCAGCGCGGCGGGCTTGCCCGCGAGCCGGGTCAGCTGATCCACGGTCGACTGCGCCTGGAGCACGAGCTGCGAGCTGCGGGTGACCAGATCGGACAGCCGCAGCGCGAGCTGATGCTGCTGGGCGAGCACCGCCGGCGCGAGCTTGATCCGCGGATCGAGCCGGACCTCGAGCGGCGCGGTCAGCGTCTTGCCGTTGACGGTCAGCTTGACGGTGTAGCTGCCGCTCGGGACCGATGGCCCGAGCGGCGTGCGGACCGTGTCCCCCGGCACCGCGCTGATCGGGTAGCCGTACGTGGTCGCGAGCGGGCGGGGGCCGCGCAGGTCCCAGACCCAGCGGTGGGCGCCGGCGGGGGTGCCGAGCGGCCGGTGCGGCCGCACCCAGTACGACGGGATCAGCTGGCGCGCGAGCTCGGCGGGGGTGAGGTCCGGCGGATCGGTGCTGGTGGTGCGGCGCACGAGCTGGCCGCGCGCGTCGCTGATCTCCAGCGTCACCGGCCCCTGCGCCGGCTGCGCCAGGTGGTAATCGATCACCGCGCCGGTCGGCGGGTTCTCGGCGAGCGGCTCGTCGGGCGGCACCGGCGTGTCGGTGTACATGCTGTGCGGGACGCGGTAGGCCGGCGCGGGCTTGAACAGCGTGTCGGGCATGCCGGCCGCGACCTGGCGCAGCGCGGTGACGTCATCCATGATCCAGAACCCGCGGCCGTGCGTCGCGACGATCAGGTCGCCGTCGTGGACGACGAGGTCGCGCACCGAGGTGTGCGGCAGGTTGCGCTGCAGCGACTGCCAGCCCGCGCCGTCGTCGAACGACACCCACACGCCGTTCTCGGTGCTCGCGTAGAGCAGGCCCTTGCGGACCGGGTCCTCGCGCACGGCGTCGACCGGGCCGGGCGGCAGGCCGCGCGTGATCAGCGTCCAGGTCTTGCCGCCATCGTGGGTCCGGTAGATGTACGGCGCGAGGTCGTCGACCCGCAACCGGCTGACCGACGCGTAGGCGGTGACGTCGTCGAAGTGCGATGCCTCGAGCTGGGTCACCTTGCTCCACGGCGTGAGCTCGGGCGGCGTGATGTCGGTCCAGTGCGCGCCGCCGTCCCGCGTCGCCCACAGCTTGCCGTCGTCGGTGCCGGCCCAGATCGTGCCCGGCGCCTTGAACGACGGCGCCAGCGCGTAGATCGCGCCGCGCGCGTCCTCGGCGGCCTTGTTGCTCGCCGCCAGCGCGCCGACGCTCGGCGGGACGCCGGGGTGGGGATGGCCGAGGTCCGGGCTGATCGTCCGCCAGGTCTGGCCGCCGTCGGCGGACTCGAACAGCACGTTCGACGCGTAGTACAGGATGCCGGGGCGCAGCGGCGAGAACACGATCGGCTGCGTGCGCTCGGTGCGGTAGGTGCCGCGGATCGGGATCGGCGTGACGTTCTGGACCCGACCGGTCGACCACTGATAGCGCGACACGTCGTTGCGGCCGGCGCCGTACACGAGGTCGGGGTTGCGCGGATCCGGCGCGGCGTAGCCGTACTCGATGACGCCGACCGGGCGCCACTCGCGGTACCCGATCGAGCCGTCGTTGCCGCGGCTCGAGATGCACACCGAGCCGCTCTCCTGCTGGCCGCTGCAGATCCGGTACGGGAAGTCGGCGGTGACCCCGACGTGGTAGAGCTGCGCGGTCGGCTGGTTGTACCAGCTGCTCCAGGTCCTGCCGCCGTTGACCGTGATGTTGGCACCCTGGTCGCTGACCAGCGCGAACACGTTGGGGTCGTTCGGGTTGATCCACAGGTTCTGGTAGTCGTCGCCGCCGGGCGCGCCGCGCAGCCAGGTCCAGGTCTTGCCGCCGTCGGTCGACTTCATCGCGACGATGCTCGCGACGTAGACCACGTCGGGGTTCTTGGGGTCGACCACCGGCACCATCAGATCGCCGCCGCCGATCTTCATCGCCGGCCGGTCGTCACTGGTGATCCGGGTCCAGGTCGCGCCCGCGTCGTCGGAGCGGTACAGGCCGGCGCCCTTGGAGGTGCCGTAGACCGTGGGCTCGGTGGTGGTCAGCTCGCAGTACAGCCGGCTGGGCTGGCTCGGGGCGATCGCGAGATCGAACTGCACCGCGTTGGCGGGCAGGCCGCCGCCCTCGAGCCGGCGCCAGGTCGTGCCGCCGTCGGTCGACTTGTAGAGCCCGCCGCCGGTGCCGCGGAACTCGTTGCCGTCCTCGGCGGGGCCGAGCCGCGACTCCCACAGCGCCGCGTACACCACGTCGGGGTGCCTGGGATCGATCTCGAGGTCCGACGCGCCGGTGTTGGGGTCCTTGTACAGCACGCGGGCCCAGGTCTTGCCGCCGTCGAGCGAGCGGAACACGCCGCGCTGCTCGCTCGGGCCGTAGGGGTGGCCGAGCACCGCCGCGTACACCCGATCGGGGTTGCGCGGATCGACGGCGATCTGCGGGATCTGCTGGGCGTCGTCGAGCCCGAGGTGCGTCCAGGTCTTGCCCGCGTCGGTCGACCTGTAGACGCCGTTGCCGACCGACAGGTCCGGCCGGTGCAGGCCCTCGCCGCTGCCGACGTAGACGATGCTGGGATTGGATGGCGCGACCGCGATCGAGCCGATCGACTGGGTCGGTTGGTCGTCGAAGATCGGCCGCCAGGTCCGGCCGTAATCGTCGGTCTTCCACACCCCGCCGTTGACCTGCGCGATGTAGAACACGCTGGGCTGCGACGGGACGCCGGCGACCGCGCGGGTCCGGCCGCCGCGGAACGGGCCCACCATGCGCCAGTGCAGCTGCTGGTACGACGCCTCCGGAACCGGGTCGGCGGCCGCGGCGGCGGCGAGCGATCCGAGGAGCACGAGCGAAAGGGCGATCCGGATCGGGTGCATGTCGCGTGCATCCTGCCCCAGGATCGCGCGGTGAGCACCCCCCGCGCGCGCAGCTTTGCTGGCGCGAGGCGCTCCCCCGCACGGAGGCCGTACTGCGTACGGCCTCCGTCGCTCATCGTATTCCGCCGGTCCCTCACTGCGCTGGTCCGGAGCCTCGGCCTTCCTGGCCGGAAGGCCCGAGCCTCCGGGCTTCGTTCGGTCCCGGCTAGCGGCGCCCGCCCTGGCTGATGCTGCTGCGGCCGAAGCTCTCCTCGGCGAGCATCTTCTCGGTGCAGTCGGGGCAGATCCCGTGGGTGAACTGGGCCTCGGTGCGGGCGCTGAGGTACGCCTCGATCTTGCTCCAGTAGCCGCGGTCGTCGCGGATCTTCTTGCACCACGCGCAGATCGGCAGCAGGCCGGACAGCACCTTGAGCTCGCCGATCGCCTCCTGGACCCGCTTGTCGAGCTC
>JBGQCL010000301.1:0-14956 GCA_041495365.1 Kofleriaceae bacterium
AGCTCCTGGGGAGGCCGGAGCATGCCGACGCGCAGCACCAGTTCCAGGATCTCCGCCGCGACGCGATGCGGCAGCTGGCGATCTCGACCGCGGCGACGCTCGCCGCAGTCTGCGTCGCCGATCGCGGTCGCGGGGCGCTCCGCGTTGCCCTCCGAGGTCGGCATGTCGAACGAGCTCACGAGTCGCCCGCGCCCGCACCCGTGATCAGTGACCCCAGGGAGACGTGATGGAGCGCGAAGAAAGAGTGAGCCGGAGATCGGAGGAACAATGACGACCCATCTCATCAGAGCCAACATCGATGCGAAAGCGCTCGATACGACCGAGCGCCGGGCCGTGGAGTGTGTGTTCGAGGATGAAGGCATCATCGCCGATCGGGACGATGACCAGCCCGATGAGGACGACGGCCGCGGAACGTCGAGCGTGTGCCCCGCCGACCCCGCAGGCGATCAGGTCATGGGGCTCAGGGAGTGGGGCACGCGAAGGATGCTTCCCCTCCGCATCCCGTCACAGCCCTCGCTGCCTGCCGCCGAGAGCACGACCGCGCTGCAGCTCTCGCGCGGAACGCCGAGCGTCGTCGCGGGCCGCCTCGAAGTCGTGTACGAACGGCGCTCCTGGCGGGTCAAGGACTGGGATGCCGTTGACGAGCTCAAGCAGGACGGGACGCCGGCGCGCGAGGTGAGCCTCCTCCCCGGCATGGAGGTCTCGATCGCCGGCCATCTGTTCGTCGCGGAGAGTGCCCGCACGATCGCGCTCCGCAACTTCTGCTCCCGCTTGCTCGGGTGGGGCGATGACCAGCTCTCGGCGGTCGACCATGCGCCTCGCGCCATCAGGCTCGCCGCCTCGGGCCGTGCCGTGCTGATGCTGCGCGGCGGCGGCGACCTCATTCACGTGGCCCAGACCATCCACCGATACGCCGCGAGGGAGGCCGCGCCGTTCATCGTGAGCGATTCGCGACGGCACGAGGTCGCCGCGACGGTGCGAAACCCGGCGAACTACCGGCGTGGCATCGATGCCCTGCGCCGCGCGCGCCACGGCACCTTGTGCATCCGCTTGCGGAGTCCACCGCCCGACTTCGATGAGGTTCTTCGCGCGGTTCGCGAACCTGAATGCGAGGTGCAACTCGTGGTGTGCGCGACGGCCGCCCCGGCACGGGAGGTCCTCGCCGTCGCCGCCGCCCACATCCAGATCCCGTCGCTCAAGGCGCGTCCTGCGGAAGAAGTGGAGCGGATCGTCAGCGAGTACATCGAGGACGCGATCGAGACGCTGGGAGCCCCCCGGGACTGCCTCGGGCCTCGGGATATCGAGTGGATCCTGGAGCGGGGGGCCGTCGCGAGCGATCTCGCGATCCCCGACATCGAGAAGGCGGTCTTCCGCCTGGTCGCCATCAAGATGACGAGTACCCTGACCGAGGCGGCGGACATGCTTGGGATGGCCTCCGTTTCCGTGGCCCGCTGGCTCGCGAGGAGGAGTGGCGACCTACCGGCCAGGGCGAGGAGGAACCCAGCGCTCGATGCGGCGATCATGGCGCGCCGTGGCGGGTTGAGCCGGCCGGAGCGGAGCGGGCCATGAGCCGCGATGTCCAGCTGTCGTGGCCGCGCCACCGCGGGCGTCCACCAGGGCTCGTCGACCGCACCCTCCATCGATTCGGCACGCTCGCAGGCTGGGCGTGTTCCTCGGCGCGCGGTCTCCTGCGCCACCTGTCGGCGCGCGTGGCGCAGATCGTTTCGCCGATCGGCGCTCGCCCGCGAGCGCGGATCGGCCAGCTGGCGCCCACCCGATCGGGGCGGTGGCCGACGCCGCCGGCCCGGCGCGACCGGGTTCGACTGCGCAGCGTATCCCGGGCACCGCGATACTCGACCGTCCGGGTCGGCCCCGAGTTCAGTCCCCGCGACTACCCGGCCATCTTCGCAGCGCTGCAAGCGCCGGCCGGCAGCAGGCTGTTCGATCTCGTGTCGGCGCGCCTGTTGTGTGCCGACCTGTTCGAGGATCTGGCCGCCGCGTGGACCGTGGGACGCGAGACCGTGCCGCGGCTGGGGATCCTCGTGTCGTTCGAGCGCTGGGTGATGCTGCGCGATGCCGCGCTTGCGCAGCTACAGCCGCTCGCTGCGCGCGGGATCCGGGTCGAGATGCACTACGCCGAGCAAGCCTCGGCCGGCTACCTCACCGCGTGGTTCGCGCATGGCCAGGTGGTGCACGACGTCCCCGCGGCGATCGCGACACTCGTAGCGCACTGGCACCCATCGCCGAGCGGGCCGCTGGTGATCGACGCGCTGTGCCGGTTGGCGCGCGCCCATACGTCGGCAGCCGAGTTGCCCGTGCTGGTGACCCAGCTCGCGGCGCTGGCGCTGTCCTGCGGCGACGCGGTGCGCGCTGCGACGCTGGCCCGAGAAGCACTGTTCTACTTACCCGAGACCCCGAGCCCGACCCGCTGCCAGGCGTTGCGCGAGCTGGGGACGGCGCTGCTCAGCCAGGGGCAGATCGTGGCCGGGCAGGCATTCCTCGATCAAGCGTCCACCATGGCGGCGCAAGCCAACGCGCCCGACATCGGTGCGAGCGCGCTGTACCACAGCGGGCTGTGCGCGCTCAACCATGGCGACTATCCGGCGGCCGAGCGCCGGTTCCGGGGCGCGATCGCGCTGCTCTCCGCCACCGGCCAGCGGCGGCACCTCCTGGCGCTCGCGCATCACAGCCTCGCCGTGGCGCTCCTGCATCAGGGACACCCGGACGCCGAGGCGCAGGCGCAGATCGCCCTCGCGCTGCGCCCCGATCCGGACTCGCATCTGGCGGAGCAAGATCGGCTGCTCCTGGCCAAGCTGCGCGAGCGGCGCGGCGACGCCGCGGCGCCCGAACGTGCGATTGCCACCGGCGCGCCGACCTCACCGCGCGTGTCGGAGGCTGATGTGTAAGGGCTCGCTCGGTTCGTCGGGGCCCCGACCGCCACTCCTCCGACCGGCCCCGGCGAACCGAGCGAGCACCTGCGAGGACTCGATCCCGAGCACAACCCCTTTTGCCCCGAGCTGCCCCATGACCTTCAACTCTCCGATCGTGGTTCATCAGCTCCAGACGTTGGAGCGCCAGCTCGCCGAGGTTCCGCGGCATCACGAAGCGCTGCGCGCGGCCCGGGCGCAAGGCGACCCGCAGGGCGCGCGCCGCGCGACGGCGCAGGCCGAGCACCACGTGCTCGCCATGGCGATCACCACCCGGCAGCTCAAGGCTCGCGTGGTGCCATTCGACGGCCTGGGGGACGCGCTCGAATCGCTCTCGGAGCTCGCGCTTCGAGCGGCGCGGCAGGTCGTGATCGCGGAGCTCGACGTGCTGCGCACGCTGGTGCAGACGCACTCCCGCGAAGCGACCGCTCGTCCGCCGTCCTGGGGGCGCTTCTGGGGCATCGAGGATCTGTCGGTCTGCGCGCGCGCCGAGCTGGACCGGATCACCGCGCCATGGCTCGCGCTCCGCGGGTGGGCGCATCGAGAGCGACTCGCCTACCGTGCCGCGCTGCATCGGGCCCATGCGGCGCTGCGCCGGCTCGGAACAGCATCCGAGTTCGCCCGGTTCCTGTGGCACGGGCGAGGCCGCACCGACTGGCCGCCCCTACGAGCGGTCGCGGTCCGGATGTCGATCGCATTGACCTGTCGGATCGACGTCGAGCCGGACCGGCCGCTCGTGATCTACACCCCGCGGCCCGAGGACCGCGGCGCGGAGTGGGCGTCGTGATCCAGGAGGAAGCGACGCGAACGCAGGACCCAGACGGCCCGCCGGTCGCCGCGTCGGGCGACGCGTTCGACACCGCGATCGCCGCGGTCGCGCAGCGCATGGCCGACCTCGGCGCGGCGATCGCCGCGGTCGCCTTCGCGGACGCGGTGCGACTGCGCAACGAGCTGGCGTGCGCGCTCGCCTGGGCGGCGGCGCTCGCCGCGCGGCGCGCGGACGATCCCGAGCGAGCGAAGGCCCTGCGTCAGCTCGGCGAGCTGCGCGGTCCCGCGATCGGTCTGCTCCAGCTCGCACCCGCGCCCACCGCTGCCGCGCTCGCGGCGGCGGAGTCGGGCGACCGGACCGCCTGGATCCAGGCGGAGCAGGCATGGATCGCCGATCGGCTGGCGAGCGGCACGAACCCGCGGATCCCTCGGAGTCAGCGCGCGCGCCGCGCCACGCGCCCGGACACGCCCAAGGCCCGGCGCTCCGACCCCTTCCAGGTGTCCAGCGAGGACTCCGACGCGAGCGATTCGCCCACGGAGATCGCCGGGGTCCCGGATCCGGACGAGAAGGGCACGCGATGACGTCACCCGTGCAAGCCTTCGCCGCGCCGGTGCCGCGCCGCCATCGGCTCCGGCGCGCGGCGCGAACGCTGCGGCGGCCCTTCATGGCGCTGATCTCGCTCGTGCTCGCGCCGCTCACCAGCGCGCGGATCCGGCGATCCCGGCCGGTCGTCGACCTCGCGATCGCGCCCGCCGACTCTCTCCCGCGCGTGGCGGTCGCGGCGACGATCCCAGGCTGGACCGGCGCGGAGACGGCGCGCCGATCCGTCGATCGGCTCGTGCTGGCCGAGGTCGAGGTGATCGAGGTCGATGCGGCGTTCAGCGAGCCCCGCTACGCCACGGTGCTCGACCAGCTCCAGCGCAGCCCTGGCGCGAAGCTGCTGGATCTCCGCGCCGCGCCCGCGATCAAGATCGGCCTGTTCGATCGCCTGGCCCGCGACTGGACGGCCCCGCGCGGCACCGTGCCCCGTCTCGGCATCCTGCTCGGGTTCGAGGAGTGGACCGTGCTCCGCCATGTCGCGGCGCGCCGAATGCGACCGCTGGCGGATCGCGGCGTGACGGTCGAGACCTTCTACCCGCTGCAGGCCGATACCCTGCCGGGGTGGTTCGCCGGGGGCGACGTCCGCCATGATCGCCTCAGCGACGTGATCGCGTGGCTCCGGACCGAGTGGCGCCCGGGGCCGATCTGGCCCACGGTGCTTGGCCGGACCGCGAGCCTGGTCCAGGCGTCGGCTGACGTCGAAGCGGTGCCGGAGCTGCTCCTGGAGCTCGCCGCGCTCGCCCGCACATTCGCCGGCTCCGAGGGGGCCGAGAACGCCGCCCGGCTGGCGCACGCGGCGCTGACCTGGCTGGGCGATCAGCCGAGCTCTGCCCAGTGCCGCGCGCTACGCATCGCCGCGGCGGCCAAGCTCTCGCTCGGTCAGACGGAGGCTGCGCTGGCGCTGCTGGTGACGGCGATGAACGCCGCGACCGAGCTGCAGGACCCGATCGAGCTGGCAAGCGGCCTGGCCGAGATCGGACGCCTCGCGCTGCGGCGCGGACAGGCCGCGCACGGTGAGGCCCGCTTCCGCGACGCGCTCACGCTGCTGTCGACAGACGGACCGGCGGAGCTGCGCGCGGCGCTCCACCACGGTCTCGCGCTCGCACTGCACGCCCAGCGCAAGAACCCGGACGAAGCGGAGCGCCACGCGACCACGGCGCTCCGCCTGCGCGGCGACCCGGGATCCCAGCTCGCCCGCGAGGACCGCGCACTCCTCGCCCTGATCTGCGCGCGGCGAGCGTCGCCGGGCCGCTTCGCCAGGTCCGACCGCTCTCCAGGACACCATGCTTGACCCGCTCGAACACGAACTCCGTCGCTTGAGCCTCGCGTTCGCCGTCGACATCCGGCTCGCCGTCCTGCACAGCATGCGCTCCGCGCTGGCAGCGGTGGCGGCGCTGGAGGTCTACCGGACGCTTCCCGGTGCCGACACGACGGCGCGCGCCGCCAACACGCCGCGTACGGCCGCCAATGCGACGACGGCCATCGCTGCTCGCCACCGACCGCGGCGCCGCGCGCCGATCGCAGCGGAGCGGGCGGTGGTGCGCGCGCAGGTCACGGCGCTGATCTGGCCGGAACCCGATCAGAGCGTCGCCGAGCTGGCTCGCGCGGTCGGCCTGACGAGCACCCAGCTACGGTCCCAGCTGCGCCAGCTTGCCGAGGAAGGGTGATCCGCGTGGAGGAACCCGACCTCGGCGGCCCCCACCGCGGCGAAGTGCCGCCCGGGACTCCGCACAGAGCCGCGCTCGCTTGCGGCGGGAGCCTTGGCGTGAGCGAGCCGGGCCGGAGGATCGCCACGGTGCCGATCACGCCTTCGATCGCGGCGCCGGTGCCACCCGCGGCCGAGCCGCGTTCGCCGGGAGCGGTGCCTACCGCGATCGAGACGCGCGCGCGTGCCTGCCTCGCGCTCCGGTCCCGCGCGCTCCGGTTGACGCAGGAGCTCGGGGTGACCACCACCATCGATCCGTCCGGCTGGCTGACCACCGGCATCGAGCTGCATTATCGGCGCGCACGGGGCGGCACCATCGAGGCGGTCCTGGTACGGGTCGGCCACGACGCGCCCGACGCTGCCGTCCTGGCTGACGGCGGTGTCCTCGCGCGCTGCCGACAGTACAACGCCGCGATCGACCAGCTCCGCCAGCTTGGGCTCCAGCTCGCCGCGATCGTGCGCGATGGCCGCGTCGAGCTGGCTGCCGGAAGACCGGTCGCGTCGGCGCACGCCAAGCTGGCCCTGCTGGACGAGGTGATCGCGTATCGCCAGGCGGCCCGGATGGGCCTGTCTGTCGTGCGCCTCGATGTGCTTGTCGAGGAGATCGCGTGGTTCCAGATCCTCGGCGCGGAGCTCGCCCCGATCGTGCAAGCCGCCGAGCGGTCCACCTCGGCGGCCTGGGACCGCGATACCGAAGACGTCGCGCTCGACGGCGGCGGCTGATGATGAGCTCAAGGGGAGATGTCGATGAGCGATCCTGAACCAGAGCCACCGACGCCGGCCCGCGCGGCGCCGAGCGTCGCATTCGACCGAGCCATGGCCGGGGTCGACACCAGATGCAGCGACCTGACGACGCTGCTCGACCGTGGGAACCTCGAGCGCCTGGAGCACGTCGCGCGCAGCGCTGCCAACCTCTGGCTCACCGGCCGCTCCGCGTACCGCCGGCTCGTCGATTGCGATCGCTCGACCAGCCCGCATGTGGTCGCAGCTCGACAGCGCCTGGAGGCCACCTACGCCGAGCTGCTCCAGGTCCTGGGGCGCGCCTATGCTGAGGCGCAGGACCATACGACGCGATCCCAGCTCGACGACGTCCGGATCGAGATCGTCACGGCCGCCGCGCATCCGATCAGCGACCTGGCCGCCACCGCGAGCACGCCGCGGTCCGACGACACGCAGGAGAGCCGTCGATGATTGCGCGCACGCGCACCGTGGGCCGAGCGCGACTGGCTGCGCCTCGCGTGACATCACATGTAGCGCTTGAGCGCCACATGGAGACTCTCGCGACTGACCAGCTCGATCACGTCCATCGACGCACCGTCCAGCACAAAGAGCAGTAGATGACGAATGCCGATCCGCGCCATGTGCAGCGGCGCGGCCGTTCCCTTGGCGCGCTTGACCGCCTTCCACGCCGCGCTGTCACCGATCGCGAGCCGGGCAACCGTGCGGATGGCCTCGCGGGTGACGTGCAGCGGCATCGACGGCACGTCAGCGAGCAACGCGGGGCGCCAGGTCGGCATCCGGATCCGGCGCTCTGTCCCGCCGTCGCTCTCGGTCCAGTCGTCGTCGCCTTCGTCCACGATGGGCAGATCGATGGCGCCACTGCTGGTGGGTTCTGGGTCCTCCGCCCGCCCGCTGCGAGACTCGCGGCGTAGCTCGGCGAGCTCCAGGTTCTTCTCTCTCACGACCTCTTGGAGCTGGTCCAGCTTCGCGCGAAGTGCACGTAATTCCGCGGGATCGGCGGGCGCTTCGACCGGGGCCGGCGCCGTGGGGGGCTCGCGGAGTTGCCGTTCGAGATCTTCGACGCGACGGGCGAGATCCCGGTTCTGGCGAACCGTGTCGGCGATCGTGCTGCGGAGCGCGTCCGCGTCGGCCTTGGCCCCGGCGATCTCGCGCGACTGTGCGTCGACTTCGCCCGCCTTGGCCTTCGCCGCTTGCCACTGCGCATACGTCGTCTCGGCCGCATCGCCGGGGAGCAGGCCCAACCGTACGCGCATTTGACGGATCGCCCGAAGCACGTCCGCTGCGCCGTCGAGGTCGGTGGCGATGTCGGCGCGGAGCAGGAGCACGCCGATCGCCGGCATCGTCTGCATGATGATGCCAAGAGGGCCCTGGGCACCTTGCGGCTCGCGAACCGCCGACTCGGCAAACGTCAGGAGATGATCGAGTGCCTGCGGGCCTCGCTCGATGATGGGCAGGGCGACCGCGAGATCCGCCTTGATCGGCGCATACCGCGCTGAGCGAAGCTTCTGTGCGTGCTTGGTCGCGAGGTCCCAGCGGTGACCGCGAATCGCCTGGCTGACCAGGATGTGGCGGATGCGGTCCCTGGTCTCCTGGGGGAGGTGCTCGCGCTTGTCGAACGCGGCCAGCGCGCGCTCGGCGACGTCCCACGCGCGATACTTCACGAGCCGGTCGATCACCGATGCGAGCGGGTGATCGCCGAGCTGGTCGAGCCGCATCGTTGCGAGATCGGACAGCGAACACGTCTGCACATCGGTCACGGAGAGCGCTCGCGGACTCCGCGGCGGCGCCACCGGGATCGTGTCGGATCCGTGGCAGCGTTTGAACTTTTTCCCGCTCCCACACCAGCACAGCTGGTTCCGCGGCAGGTTCGGAGCGAAGGTCGTTGCGGCCTCGATCTGGCGCGCGATCGGCTCCAGCGCCTCCCGATCCTGCGGATCCATGCGCGCCGGAAGGGCCAACATCTCCTCGCGGGTGAGGAGCGGCAAGAGCATGACGGACGTGAACGCGTCGTTGACGGCCACCTGCGGCTCCGCGGGATCCGGCGCCATCATCTTCGCCAACACCGGGTCATCGATCTGCTGGGCGACCAGCCGAAACCCGGCCAGCAACTGCGCCCGGATTGTCGATGGGGGCTGCTCGAGACAGGCGGCTGCGTAGGCCCGAAGCGGAGCGGCGAGCCGCTGCCGCTGCGCGGGGGTTGCGCCGAGCTGGTGCGCCGCGATCGCGAAGATCCCCGCCGCCTGCATGCCGATCGGGTCCGACGGGAACGCGTCGGTCTCCAGGAGCCTGATGACCGCCTCGATGCGATCGCCCTCCGCCAGGCGAAACAGCAGCAAGAGCACGCCCATGTGCGCCAGTCGCGGGATCACTTCGCAGACCAGATCGAGGGGCACGGACTCGTTGCACCTCGCCCGAGCGCACAGCCGCGCGGCCACGCTCGGGTATGCGAGCTCCGCCAGCGCTCGCTGAATGGCGTCGATCGAACGGGACTGCGGGTCGGCCATGTACTCGTCGTCGGGGGACCTGGGACGCATGCGGCGGGCGAAGATACCGCCAGGCCCGATCGGTGCGCCACCTGCGAGACGTACGACGCTAGGCGCGGGCCTTGAGCGCGGCGACCTTGCGATCCAGCTCGTTGAGTGCCGTGACGCAGCACCGCGCCTCGGCTTCGGTCATGTTGTCGGCGAGCATCGTCTCTCCGCGGCGTCGAGCCGCAGGACGCGCCAGCCCTGGCCTTCCGGTGCGGACAAGGCGTAGCACAGCGCGCGAAGCCGGTAGCGCACGATCCGCTGGGGGGCGATGTCTTCGACCAGATCGCCACGCCGGACCATCGCGTTCAAGGCGCGGCGCACATCGCCCACGGTGATCGGAATCAGCTTCCGGTGCCGGCGCTTGATGTTCACGAGCGCGGTGATCGTGCCTGCGGTCGTGGTGTGGCTGTTCTCGCTCAGCACCTCGGTGATCAGATCGCGAATCATCATGTTCGTCCTTGGCGTTGGTGGCCTTGTCCCGTTGCCGATCAGGCGGCCGATCCGTCCGCGGCGGCCGATCCGTCCGCGGCGGCCGATCCGTCCGCGGCGGCCGATCCGTCGGTGCCGGATGCGGCGGCATCCAAATACGCCACCGCGATCCGCTCGGCCGCCCAGGTCACACCCACCGCGAGGTCGTTGTAGAGGGTGAACCCCGGACCGGACATCCTCACTTCCCAGACATAGGAGCCGCCCTGGCTATTCTGGCGTGTGCACTTCATCGCGCGAAAGCCACCCGGGAGCGCGACGTACTCATCATTGGGCGCTGGATCGAGGACCGCGAGGATCATGGCCTTGACCGGATCGACGAGGGCATCGGCATACTCGGTCCGCGTGAACGTGTTGCCCCCGTAATGCGGAGTCCTAGCTTATGCGGCGAGTAGCGCAAAGAGTTTGCGATCTCGTCGACGGCGAGCATTGGTCGCCGCATAACGTGCGCGGCGGGCGTGACGGCGCTCGTCACTGAATGAATCGAGGGCGTCGCTGGTGCTGCGCGCAAGCCGCAACGTGGCGAGCGGCGTTGAGACCCGGCGATCTTCGAGGAGCGGTGTGCGGTGCGGTAGGGAATGCGCGGGCGCCCGCCGGTGCTCGAGGACACCGAGGGCTCGTATGTGCGCGAAATGTGATCGTTATTAACAGATCGCCGATACGAGTCGCGTAAACGCGCTCAAGGCTCCCCGCCCGGGATCTCTCGACGAGAGGCGCGCGCCCCCTCGTGCAAGTAATCGAGAATATGGCGTTCTTAGCCGATTGCCGATGGTTAGACTCGTTTCGCCTTCGCCGTAACGTCTGGTACGTTGGGGGATGCCAATTTTTGCTCGCCGTTCGCTACAACGCGCAGTGGACTCACTCGCTCGACATCTGACTCCCGCCCAACTTGGTGAGCTTGTTGGCAAGCTTGAAGGGCACGCTACTCGTGATCGGGTAGCTGCCGAGTGGGAGACGGTAGTTACCGTGGCGTTCGCGAAGACCTGTTCCAATCTTGCCTACGAGAGTGACTGCGGCGGAAGACGTCGCCCAGACATCCGTGCCACAGTTGCTGAGGATCTCGAGCTCGTAGCGGACATCCGTACGGTTTCGGATGCCGACATGGAAGACGACAATCCTGTGGAGCGATTTCGAGACGAGGTTTTCAGGGCGGCTCGTGAGCTTGGGATGAGCGGCGCCGGGCTGTTTCTTCACGCGGACTCGATCCAAACTACTAACGAACGTGAGCGTCGGATCCTCGCTGTACCTCATCGTCGGGACCTTGCTGCATTCGTAGAAGATCATGTGCGGCCATTTCTGCGTCTCATCGCAGAGGCTCCGACGGAGGATCGAGTCCTTCGCTACGACGAGGACGACGTGCACGTGCACCTCACGTTGGAGTACAGGTCGAGCGAGACCAACTTTTCGGGTGGGAGCTGGCAGACGTATACATGGGCAAGAACACCGACGCACAACCCTGTGTACCGAGCCCTCGAAGAGAAGGCCGAGCAACTTCGCCACTCGGGGTTCCAAGGCAACAAGGGGATCATCCTGTGTGACGGTGGATGCCACGCGCTTGCGAACGCACTCGACTCAATTGTCGAAGCCTTCTTTCGGCAGCATCGGAAGACCGTGTTGTTCATCGCCGCGATCGACCTGCCGGAGGCGCGGGGGTTGCCTGACGTGCGCCGGTTCCTGCGTCATGCCCCTCGAATGCGGGTGTTTTGGAACCCGCATCTTGAGTCTGCAGCAGTCGAGCGTCTTGGTGCGGCGCTGCAGCTCGTGACTCAGGCTATTCCATCAGGAGTGATCGCATCGCAGTATGCGCGATACGACAAGCCGAATCCTGAGCTTCGGTACCTCAACTCTTTTGAGGGAGGCTTTTCCGTGTCCTCGGCGAGTGACTCCATCGAGGTCCGCGTCTCAGCTCGCGCCGCACTGCACGCATTGGGCGGCGATGTGCGACACTGGCCCGGCGTTGGCCATTCTGTTCCGGTCGAGCTGTTTCAGGCACAGCTAGGCGCCGGTCGCACAATTCGGAGCATCCGGCTCGAATCATCGCACGACGACGATGACGACTGGGTCGTGATCGAGTTGGGACGTGACCCTGCGATCGCGCCCATTTGTGTTCCAGACGTTGGGAGGTAGCGCGCAGGGGCAGAGTGACGCTCGCTGCGTAACCACGGTCGCCACATTACGGAGGTTATGTGGTTGCTCACATGACCGCCCGCGAGGATCTCGCCGGTCGCGTGATCGCGGCTCACGGACTCGAACGGGGCAACGATCGCCTTGACCTTGGTCAGCGACACCGACGCATCGCGGATCGTGACATGGAGTGTGCTGTGCGTTGGCAATGGTCGCCATATGCAGAATCGCATTGCGTGATGGATGCCAATGCAGTGAGCTCCAAACCTCTGCAATTCACGACAGCGACCCGCCGAGGTTCTCGGCGACCTGTGGCGCAATGACAACGGCACTGGCCAGGCGAGTCACCGTCGTGACTCACGAGATCTTGTGAGCTCGTCGGGATCGGCGGCCCTGGGAGCTCGGGCACCTTGCCGCGCAGTCGGTCATGCGTCGCCCGTGAGTCATACTGGCTACTCGCGTGGTCGGGATCGTTGCCGCTGCGCCACAGATCGCGCGAGCTCTGGACGGGCCATGGCCGCATGATCGACAACTTCGGAGCTCAGGGAATTGGCACCTATCGCGCAATATCACTCTGCACATGACCATCGCAATCGCCAATCCTCATATGGACTCCGCCGCGACGCCTCGCGCGAGGACCGACTCCGCACCCCGGGACATCGTCACGCAGATCCACATCGCCGCGCGAAATCCACTGCCCGCCGTCATCGGCGCGCTCCTCGGCGCGCTGGTGCCATCGGCGACGTTCGTCGTCGGTCACTACGAGTTGACCAGCTGGACCGAGCCCAAGGCGCTCATCGTGCTGGGCGGCCTGGTGTTCTCGGCGCTGACCGTGTTCCGCTGGGGTCGGCTGGCGTTCGGCTCGGCGGTCAAGGCGCTCGGGTTCGTCGTCCTGGCAGAAGGGGTGATGACGTTCTGCTCCACCGCGTGGCTATCGGTGGTGGCGCTCAGCTACCTCGTGCTCATCAACGCGATCGCGACCGGGTGCACCATCGCGCTGGGCGCCGTCGAGGACCAGCGCGATGCCGCGCCCACCGCCGCGCCGATCGCGGCCCCGGCCGCGGAGGTGAGCGCGCAACTGGTCGCCGCGGTGGCGAGCCTCGAATCGCGGATCGCCGCACGCGAGACCGCGCCGCTCGTGTTGCAGCCGACCAAGGGCCCTCGCAAGCGGAACAGGAAGCCCAACACCCGGCAGATGCACATCATCTCCGAGAGCGCCGGGGTGTCCGCCGATGCGAGCGGTCCACCTGTGGCAGTTGCCGCGGTCGCCTGACCGGACGGGCGCGGCGCCGCGCGTACAGCGCCGCGGTGACACCGGCCGTCGAACGCCGCGACGCTGGGCCCCAGCGAGCGCGCTCGCGGCGCTCCAAGGCAGATCCGCGGCAGCGGGGATCGGGTCCAGCGGCGCCAGTGCCGTTCGGGGCAGCGATGGCGGACGCTGGTCCACCGAGTAGCTGGATCTCGCGCGGGTGCGAGCGGAGCGGGTGCCAGGGGGATCCGCGCGGTCGCGAGGCGCGGAGCTCGCTGGTTGCCCGCGGAGCTCGCTGGGTTGCCGCGGAGCTCGCTGGTTGGCCGCGCCGGACCGCGCGGGATCGGCAATACACCGGCGAACCTATCAAAAGGAGCGGTCCAGCGACGGCGGCCCCCGACCTGAGTTGGCATTTCCGAGAACCTCGATGATGATCAGCGCCATGCATCCCCACTACCGCGCGGAACTGGCCGCCGCGGTCGCGCAGTTTCTCGCCGACATCCGGCGACTCGGGCAGGCCAAGCTCCGCGGTGAGCGCGATCGCCTCCAGTCGGCGCTCGAACCGTCGCGCAGGGGCGCGGCAACGACTGCGAGCCGTCAGCGACCGGGGCGCCCCGACCGAGCGGCGGCCACCGGGCCATCACGAGGACCAGCCATCGTGAGACGTCGAGCACCGGCCATCGTGGGACGTCGAGCACCGGCCATCGTGGGACGTCGAGCGCCGAAAACCGGCGCGGCGAAGCCGGCGAAGTCCAGGCGCCGGACACCACCGACTCCGACAACCCCGGAAAGCGCGAGGGCATCGCCACGGCAGGGGCCGGCGCTGGCTCCCATGGCCGGACCATCCCCGAGGCTCACGGCCACCGAGACCGCGGCCGACACGTCGGGGATTCGGTCGACCGCGGTGATCGCGGCGCCGGTGATCATGCCGGCACAGGCGACCGCGGCGCCGGTGATCGCGGCGCCGGTGTCCGCGCCGCCCGCGATCGAAGCGAGCTCCCAGCCCTCAGGTGGGTCCGGGGCCGACGTCCGCGGACCAGGAGAGCCCGGGGCGACGACTCGCCACCCCGAGCGCAGCCAGGAGGGCGTACGCCGCCGCGGGATCGTCAAATGGTTCAGCGCCTCGAAGGGCTACGGCTTCGTTCGAGGGGATGACGGGGAAGATGCATTCGTCCACGTCTCGGCAGTCGCGAGCGCCGGGTTGCGCACGCTGATCCAGGGCCAAGCGGTCGAGTACGAGCTGCGGCGGAACGCCAAGGGGCTCCACGCGGTCTCGCTGACGCTTCCGGATCCCGTCGCGCTCCGGTCCGCGTGACCGGCAGCGACGCGGCCTCGATCGGGTCGCGCGGCGCACGGAGCTGCAGCGCGGTCAGGCGAGCCGCTCCTCCCAGCGCACCGCGAACCAGGCGCCGATGTGCTGCTCGTTGCAGTCGTCCAACGCCCCTTGCCAGGTGGCGACCGGCGCACCGACCGCGACGCGCTGAGCATGCCCCGGCGTCGCTCCTTTGTGACGCTCGCCGCGTGGGACCAGGCCGTGGAGTTCCGCTCCAGGGCTCACAAGACCGACGGCAGATCCGCACACACGCGTCAACGACTCCAGCTGTCACCAGGGTCCGCGTCCGTTTGTAACCACCGTCGCACCCTGACGCAGGTCAGCGACTGTCGATCGACAGGATGGTCGCCATCGTAACCGTTCAGGCCTCCGGAAACCTGGATCATCTCGATCACTTGTAAATTCGCGATCGACGGCGATCGCAAGTCGGACCGAAACGTGATCTACGTTGTCCGTTGGACGCGCAGCAACGGATCGCCGAACTCGAGGCC
>JBGQCL010000302.1:0-14927 GCA_041495365.1 Kofleriaceae bacterium
CGCATTCGATCCCCCGGGGGGCTCTGCCCCCCGCCCCGCCGGCGGAGCCGTCGGGGTCCCCACCCCCCGTCTCGCTGCGCTCGAGGTCGCCCAGCACCGCGCGCACCGCGCCGAGCCGCTCGGTGGCGACCCACGCGGTGTGGACGACGGCGCCGGCCTCGCCGCGCGCCTCCCATCGGATCCGGCACGCCCGGCCGGCCTCGGTCAGCGCGGCCAGCCAGTCGCGGACGCCGGGCCCACCGGGCCCGAGCCGATCGCCCAGCCGTTCCGGGACGAGCCACAGCGCGAGCAGTGCGTCGTGCAGCTCGTCGGCGTCGCGCACGGTGGGGGCGACCTCGTCGCTCGCCGCGGCGATCGCGGCGGGGTCGAGCGTGCCGAGCGCGCGGGCGTCGTCGGCGGTGGACGCGCCGGAGGTCGGCGGCAGGCCGCGGCGCAGCTGGACCGCGCGGGTCCGGCGCTCCTCGAGCGGGGCGTCGTCGAGGAACGCGTACGGGTTGGCGTTGATCAGCTCGTGCGACAGCGGGCTGGGCTCGACGGTGTCGCGCGCGAGCACCCGGATCTCGCCGCGCTCGAGGCGCTCGAGCATCGCGCGCAGGCCGGCGGCGTCCATCGCCTCGACCAGGCAGTCGCGGATGGTCTCGAACACCAGCGGGTGGTCGGGGATCTCGCGATCGCCGGGGATGTTCTCGGCGCACGCCTGGGCGGTGGGGAACACGACCGACAGCGTGTCGGCGGCGCGCATCTTGATGAGATGGGGCGCGATGCGCTTGCCGCCGCGCCGGCGCAGCACGGTGAGCGATCGGGTGACGTTCCACCGCCACCGGATCTCGAACATCGGGCGGTCGAGCAGCGCCTGGATCAGCGTGGCTTCCGCCTGGTGCGACGGCACGTAGCCGAACACCGTATCGAGCGGGAAGCTGTGGGGCTGGCCGAGCGAGATCACGATGCCGTCGTCGGTCGCAGCCGCCTGGAGCTCGAAGTCGAAGGTGCGGCAGAACTTCTTGCGCAGCGCCAGGCCCCAGGCGCGGTTGATCCGGCCGCCGAGCGGGGCGTGCAGCACGAGCTGCATGCCGCCGCCCTCGTCGAAGAACCGCTCGGCGATCAGCAGATCGTTGCGCGGCAGGGCGCCGAGCGCGGCGCGGCTGGCCGCGAGGTAGGCGACGATCTGGTGGGCACCGCCGAGCGGCATGCTGGTCTCGGCGGCGAGCCACGCCGCGATCGGGGCCGCGTCGTCAGCGCCCTGCGCGGCGAGCCGGGCGTCGATCTCGCCGCGCAGCGCGCTGACCTCGTCGGATAGCTCGCGGGTCCGCGCCGGCGCCTCGCCGAACCAGAACGGGATGGTCGGCGGCTGGCCGCGCGCGTCCTCGACCAGCACGCGGCCGGCCTCGATCCGGCGGATCCGCCACGCGGTGTTGCCGAGCTGGAAGATGTCGCCGGCCGAGCTCTCGATCGCGAAGTCCTCGTCGACCTCGCCGACCTTGGTCTCCTCGGGCCACTGCACGACGGCGTAGTTGTTGTTGTCCGGGATCGCGCCGCCCGAGGTGATCGCGGCGAGCCGCGCGCCGCGCCGGCCGCGCACCATGCCGGCGACCCGGTCGCGGTGGAGGTGGGCCCCGGCCCGGCCGCGGCGATCCGACACGCCCTCGGACAGCATGGTCAGCACCTGCTCGAGCTGGGCCTCGGGCAGCTCGCCGTACGGCGCGGCGCCGCGGATCATCGCGGCGAGCTCGTGCTCGGGGATCGCCTCGGCGGCCGCGGCGGCGACGATCTGCTGGGCGAGGATGTCGAGCGGTGCGTCGCGCAGCGCGATGGTGTCGAGGTTGCCGCGCCGGACGCCGCGGACCAGCGCGGCGCACTCGATGAGCTGGTCGCGGGTCAGCGCGAACAGCCGGCCCCTGGGCGTGCCGCCGAGGTGGTGACCGGACCGGCCGACCCGCTGGATCAGGGTGGCGATCGAGCGCGGCGAGCCGAGCTGGACCACGAGGTCGACGGTGCCGACGTCGATGCCGAGCTCGAGCGACGCGGTGGCGACCGCGCACTTGACCTGGCCGTGCTTGAGCTTGTGCTCGGCGGCGAGCCGCAGCGCGCGCGACATCGAGCCGTGGTGGGCGACGACGTGGTCCTCGCCGAGCCGCTGCTCGAGGGCCGCGGCGGCGCGCTCGACCAGCCGCCGGGTGTTGACGAACACGATCGTCGAGCGATGCTGGTTGACCAGCGCGGCGATCCGGTCGTAGATCCGCCCGAACTGCTCGTTGGACGCGACGGCGCCGAGCTCGTCGTCGCACAGCTCGATCGCCAGGTCGAGCTCGCGGCGGTGGCCGGCATCGACGATGTGCGGCAGCGGACGCCGGGTGCCGACCAGCAGGCGGGCGATCGCGGCGATCGGCTTCTGGGTCGCAGACAGCCCGACGCGGACCGGCGCGCGCCCGGTGGCCTGCCCGACCAGGCGATCGAGCCGCTCGAGCGACAGCGCGAGGTGGGCGCCGCGCTTGTCGCCGGCGATCGCGTGGATCTCGTCGACGATCACGGTGCGCACCCGGGCGAGCCCGGCGCGGCCGCGCTCGGACGTCAGCAGGATGTACAGCGACTCGGGAGTCGTGACCAGGATGTGCGGCGGCCGCTTGGCCATCCTGGCGCGCTCGCCGGCCGGGGTGTCGCCGGTGCGCACCGCGACCCCGATCTCGGGCAGCCGGACCCCGCGCGCCGCGGCGTACACCGCGAGCTCGGCGAGCGGAGCCTCGAGGTTGCGCTGCACGTCGTTGGACAGCGCCTTGAGCGGGGAGACGTACAGGATCGCCGTATGGTTGCCGAGCGGGGCATCGAGCCCGGCGCGCACCAGCTCGTCCATGCAGGCCAGGAACGCGGCCAGGGTCTTGCCCGAGCCGGTCGGCGCGGCGATCAGGACGTCCTGGTGCGCGCCGATCCGGGGCCAGCCGGCCCGCTGGGGCTCGGTCGGTGTGCCGAACCGCTCGCGGAACCAGCCCGCGACGAGCGGGTGAAACGCGTCGAGGACGTCGACCACAGCGCCACAGCGTAGCGCAGCGCGCCGCAGGCGGATACGGCGGGCGCGCTAGCCGCCCCTGCCGGGATCTCCCCCGCCGCTGCCGCCGCTGTTCGGGCAGGTGATGCTGCAGCCGGTCCGGCCCGCGGCGCGGCAGATCTGGTCCGGGGCGAGCTCGGTCCCGTAGACATGCAGGTGGCCGAGGCCGCCGACGAAGTGCTGCTGGAAGTTCTGCTGGAGCGGGGCCTTGGGGTCGTAGTTGGCCCCGATCACGACGCCGTCCCTGGCGCCGTGCGGGATGGCCGATGCCAGCTGGCAGCCGCCGAGGTCGCCGTCGACGTAGACCCGCAGCAGGCGGTCGAGCTTGCCGTAGGTGCAGGCGACGTGGTGCCAGGTGCCGGCGGCGACCGTCGCGCGGCTGTCGAGCGACGTGCCGGCGACCCCGCAGCGCACGGTGGCGTCGCCGTTGTAGGCGGCGTAGTACTCGGTGTTGTTGTCGAGCAACCAGGACGGACCGCCCGGCACCCCTCCACCCTGGGGCGAGATCCAGGCGTCGATCGTCAGGTCGTCGACGTCGAGATCCGGGCGCTCCTTGAACCGGAGCTGCGACGTCGCGCCGAACGTGCCGGCGGTCTTGACCACGAAGCCCGTGATCGGCAGCGCGATGTTGGCGAGCGGCACGATGCCGGTCCCGTCGAGGATCTCGTGCGCCGGCGTCGCGAGGTCCTGGACCAGCGACGTGCCGCCGAACGCCACGCAGAGCAGCGGCGACGGATTGCTCGCATCGCACTGCGAGGTGGTTCCCGATCCGCTGCCCGACCCGCCGGGTCCGCCTGGGTTGCCCGGCCCGCCGGGGCCGCCCGGATCCTCGGCCGGGCCGGCGGACGACGAGAACCCACAGCCCGCGATCAACCACACGAGGCATGCGTAGCGCATGGCGTGAGCTTCCCACGCCGCGCGCGCGGCCCCGCTCAAACCTCCTGACGCCGGAGGGCCCGGAGGCTCGCGTAGTGATAGTGGATCTGATCGTCGCTGTATCGCCAGGTTCGCAGGCTGCAGCGATCGCGAAGTGCAACCCAGTCGCGCCAGTCCGTGGATCGCTGTGCACGCGCCAGCACAGTTGCGCACGCCTCGTCACAGGTGCACGGCTTCAGGATCGGCTGGCGCGCCGGCGGCTCGCCATCGATCACCACCGCCGCGCGCAGCGCGAACCACGGGCCGTAGATCGGATGGATCACGAGGCGGCTGGGCGCGAGCGCTCCCAGCCCGGTGGCGACCGCGAGGTGCTGCAGGGGGACGAACGCGCCGTCGTGGTGGAGATGGCCGAAGTAGATCCGCGCGCCCGGGAAGGCCGCACCGATCGCGCGCTCGGTGTAGCGATCGAGCGGATCGCGCTCCGCGGCGAGCGCCGGATCGCGCAGCGCAGCGGTGAACGGTGGCCACAGCGCGCGGGTGTTGCCGATCAGGATGCCGAGCCGCTCGGGACCGGCCAGCACCGCGAGACCGGGCTCGCGCGCGGCGGCCGCGGCATCGAACGTGTGGGCGAGGTCGAACCCGGCCGAGGCGAGTGAGCCGAGCGCAGCGAGCGCATCCACGCCGCGACCATGACACACTACGGGCGTGCCCGCGCGGCTGTACCACGAGCGCATCGCCCGGAGCGACGCCGCGCCCGCGCGCTGGCTCGCGCTGACCCACGGGATCTACGGCGCCGGCAGCAACTGGCGCAGCGTCGCGCGCAAGCTGAACGAGCGGCGGCCGGAGTGGGGCGTCGTGCTGGTCGACCTGCGCCAGCACGGCCGCTCGGAGCCCGGCGCGCGGCCGCACACGATCGCCGCCTGCGCCGACGATCTGCGCGCGCTGTTCGCCGAGCTCGGCGGGGTCGAGGCGGTCGCGGGCCACAGCTTCGGTGGCAAGGTCGCGCTCGCGACCCGCCCGATGGCCGCGCCGCGCCAGACCTGGGTGCTCGACGCCAGCCCGAGCGCGCGGCCGGGCGCGGCCGCCGATCCGTCGATCCCACCCGTCTCCTCGCCGAGCTCGTCGAACACGGTGATGCAGGTGCTGGAGCTGATGGAGCGTGCGCCGCGCGGATGGGCCCGGCGCGAGGACTTCGTGGCGTCGGTGGTCCGGGCCGGCCACGACGACGGCCTCGCGCGCTGGCTCGCGATGAGCCTCCAGCCCGAGCCGGGCGGCACGCTGGCGCTGCGCTTCGACTTCGCGGCGCTGCGCGAGATGCTCGCGTCCTATCACGCCACCGATCTGTGGGGCGCGCTGGAGGCACCGGGCGGCGACGTCGAGGTCGTCGTGGCCGAGCGCTCGCCCGCGGTGAGCGCCGCCGATCGCGGCCGGCTCGCCGCTGCGCCGCCGCACGTCCATGTCCATCGGGTGGACGCCGGGCACTGGTTGCACATCGAAGCGCCGGGCGCCGTGGTCGATCTGCTGGCGTCGCGGCTTCCCTGATCGGGCGTGACCGGCGCAGCGGACGCGCTTGGCGGCCGCGTGCCCGTGACAGCGCGCCTCGCGTCACTCGCCGCCGGGATCGCCTTCGCTCGCCTCGGCCGCTCCCTCGTCGCGCGTCGGCGCCAGCTCGCGCGGCGGCAGCAGCTCGGGCTCGAGGTCGACGGTGCACGCCATGAAGATCGCCGCGTCGAGCTTCTTGAACGACCGCTTCTTGTACCAGTCGAGCGCGCGCTCGTTGTTCTCGGCGACCTCGAGCACCAGGTGGTTGAGCCCGTGGACGCGCGCGAGGTGGTGGAGTTGCTCGAGCGCGAACGAGCCGACGCCGCGGCCGTGCATCTCGGGGTGCACGGCGAGCTCGTCGACGAACAGCGGCCGCATGTCGCGCTTCTCGAAGTAGCGCGGGTTGATCCAGTTGTCCGAGCCGGTGACCTCGTAGCTGCACTCGGCGTACGCGACGATGTCGTCCCCGATCTCGAACACCAGCTGCTCGATGCCCTCCTCCTCGTAGACCTCCTCGAAGCGGAGCTTCGAGCGCGGCCGCTGGTACTCGACGGTCTCGGCGTTGACCTCGCGAAAGCTGATCTTGAGGAAGTCCCACACCCGGCCGATGTCGCGCCGGGTCATGTGGCGCACGGTGATCATCGGCTGCTGCGGCTTCTTCCGGTCGCGGCCGGCGCGCTTGCCCGGCGCGGCGGCCGCGGCCTCGTCGCCGGCGTCCGCGGGCTTGCGTGGGCTGCGCTTGCGCGCCATCACTTCAGCAAACCCCAGCGCCGGGGGTGGGAGCAAGCCGCCGCGCGAGGAAACGCTGTCGCGGCGCCGGGCCAGGATCCCGCCTACGAGCCGACCCGGGCGACGAGCTGGGTGACCTGCTCGACGAACCGCGCGCGGTGGTGGCGGTCGAACTCGGTCCAGGTCGTGAACGTGCTCGGATCGGCGCGGTCGACGAACAGCTTGCCGTGGAGGTGATCGACCTCGTGCTGGTAGGTCCCGGCCTTGAGCCCGTGGACGACCTCGTCGATCGAGTTGCCGTGGCGGTCCCACGCGCGGACGTGGAGGTGGACCGCGCGCTTGACCATGCCGCGCAGGTTGGGGACCGACAGGCAGCCCTCGTAGTTGTCGAACTGCTCGTCGCCGACCGGCGTGAGCACCGGGTTGACCAGCACGGTCAGCGGGATCGGCGGCTTGTACGGATAGCGCGGGTTGTTGCGGACCTCGATCGCGCAGATCCGGATCGGCTCGTAGACCTGGATCGCGGCCAGCCCTGCGCCGTCGGCGTCGTGCATGGTCTCGATCAGGTCGTCGATGAAGCGCTGGGTCTCGGGCCGCGCGAGCTCGTCGCGCCCGACCTCGCGGGCGACCTGGCGCAGCACGGGGTGACCGATCTGGGCGATCTTGCGAATGGCCATGGCCGGCTCCCACTGTAGCAGGATCACCGATCGCTGCCGATCGCCTGCTCGATCGAGTCCAGGTGCGCGGCGCGGACCCGGTCGGCGAGCTGCCTGTGGATCCGGCGCGGCCAGGTCGGGCCGCCGTAGATGAAGCCGGTGTAGGCCTGGACCAGCGACGCGCCGGCGCGGATCCGCTGCCAGGCGTCGTCGGCGGTCTCGATGCCGCCGACCGCGATCAGCGTGACCCGATCGCCGAGCCGGGCGCGCAGCCGGCGCAGCACCGCGAGCGCGCGGGCCGCGAGCGGCGGGCCGGACAGCCCGCCGGGGCCGAGCGCGGCGACCGCGGCGTCCGGCGTCGCCAGGTCGGCGCGCGCGATCGTGGTGTTGGTGGCGATGATGCCGTCGAGCCCGAGCTCGAGCGCGAGATCGGCGACCGCGTCGATGTCGGCGTCGGCGAGATCGGGGGCGATCTTGACCAGCAGGGGGACCCGGCGGGTCGGCGACGCGAGGTCGCACGCGGCGCGGACCGCGACCAGCAGCGGGCGGAGCTTGTCGACCGCCTGCAGATCGCGCAGCCCCGGGGTGTTCGGCGAGCTGACGTTGACCACGAGGTAGTCCGCGTGGGGGGCGAGCCGCAGCGCGCTGTCGGTGAAGTCCGCGATCGCGCCGTCCTGGGCGACGCGCCTGGTCTTGCCGATGTTGACGCCGACCGTGCCCGCGCCGCGGTGGGCGAGCCGGCGCGCGGCGGCCGCGGCGCCCTCGTTGTTGAAGCCCATCCGGTTGATCAGCGCGCGGTCGCGCGGCAGCCGGAACATCCGCGGCCGCGGGTTGCCGGCCTGGGCCTCGGCGGTGACCGTGCCGACCTCGACGAACCCGAAGCCCAGTGCGAGCAGCGCCTGGATGCCCCTGGCGTCCTTGTCGAACCCGGCGGCGAGCCCGAGCGGGCCGGGCAGGTCGCGGCCCAGCGCGTGGACCCGGAGCTCGGGCGCGCGGGGGGCGAGCAGGCGCCGCATCAGCCGCGCGACGCCGGGCAGCGCGACGGCGGCGCGGAGCAGCGCGAACGATACGCGGTGCGTGGCCTCGGCCGGGAGCCGGCGCAGCACGAGCCAGTAGAGCAGGCGGTACATCGCCGAGAGTATTCCCCGATCGGCGCGCGAAAGCTGGCGAGTACCCCCGAACATACTATCGTGGCGCGTGACCGACTTCGTGTTGGCGACGTGCCTGCCCGGTCTCGAGCCCGCGCTCAAGCTCGACCTGGCGCGCGCCCGTCCGGAGCTGCGGCTGGCGTACTCGCGGCCGGGGCTGGTGACGTTCAAGTCGGCGCGCGCGGTGGCGCCCGACGACCCGCCGGGCTCGGTGTTTGCCTGGGTGTGGGGCCAGTCGATCGGGCCGCTCGGCGGCGATCCGGCGGATCCTGCGATCCGAGCGCAGCTCGCCGCGACCGGGGCGAACCGGGTCCATGCGTTCTTCCGGGATCGCGGCGAGCCCGGTGCCGTCGATCTCGCCCCACTCTCGCCGTGGCAAGCGCTCGGTCCGGGCGGCCCGGCCGCGCCCGGCGAGCTGGTCGCCGACGTGATCGTCGCGCCGGTCGCCGGGCCGCCGCGCGACGCGACGCGCGGAGGGGTGAATGGCCCGGCGTGGCTCGGCGTCCACCGCCACGATCGGCTGCGCTCGCCGCACCCCGGCGGGGCGATCCCGGTGGCGGTGCCGGGTGACGCTCCGTCGCGCGCCTATGCGAAGATCGAGGAGGCGATCGCGTGGGCGGAGCTCGCGGTGGCCCCCGGCCAGGTCGCGCTGGAGATCGGGGCCGCCCCCGGCGGCGCCGCGCTCGCGCTGGCGCGCCGCGGGCTGGAGGTGTGGGCGGTGGATACCGGTGCGCTTGCCCCGCAGGTCGCTGCGCTGCCCTCCATTCATCACCTCGCAAAGAAGGTAGGTGCGCTGCGCTGGGAGGAGCTCCCTGCACGGATCGACTGGCTCCTGGTCGACGTCAACCTCGCACCCCAGGTCGCGTTGCACGAGGTTCGCCGGCTCATGCCCCGGCTCGTGGGCACGCTGCGCGGCGCGGTGTTCACGCTCAAGCTCAACGACTGGGCGTTCGTGGCGGAGCTGCCGGCGCTGGTCGATCGCATCCGCGAGATGGGTCTCGCCGACGTCCGGCTGCGGCACCTGCCGTCCAACCGGCGCGAGGTCTGCGCCGTCGCACTTCACGCGTAGCGGCTTGTAGTGGCGCCATGGTCTCGCCGATGTTCACCTGGACCACGCGCGTGCGGTCGGAGCGGTCCGCCGCGTCCAGTTGTGAGGGCGACTCACGTTCGTTGCGTAATAAACACCCGAGTTACTCGCAACTGCGGCGAGAGCGCCGCCGCTCGGTGGCGGGCACGCGCAATGCAGTCTGAACGCATCGACCCAGCGGTGATTGGTCGTCGTGCCAGGGGGTGCGTCGTCGAATCGCCGCGATGCCCCGGAGGGCCCCGTGACCGACCACGATCACACCTCGCACAGCTACCCCGTCGAGATCTCCGCGCTTGTCCGGGTGCTCGGCGACCGGGTCCGCCAGCAGGTCTGCCAGCTGCGCAGCATCTCGCTCGGCGGCACGTTCATCGAAGTGGGCCGCTTGCCGATGGGCACGCAGGTCAACATCACGTTCGGCTTGCCGACGATCGGCGAGCGGATCTCGCTCGACGCCGTCGTGCACTGGAGCACGGACTACGGCGTCGGCGTCCAGTTCGAGGGCATGCGGGCGGCCCAGGTGTGGGCGCTGTGGCGCTACCTGGAGTCGGTGACCGGCGCCGAGCCCGAGGCCTGGCTCGGCGATACCAAGGAGATCATCATGAATTGATCCCGCGCGACGCGACGCGCGGTCGCGAGCCGTGAATGGTCCGCCCGGCTTGGCCGGGCCAAAGGGGACGGGAAGGTCCCCTCTCGATCGACCTAGCGAGGGCCGACGGCGGCGGTGCTCGGCCGACCGGGCCGGCCCTCGCGCTCGGCGTACTCGCGCTCGAACTGCTCGGGTGTGGAGCAGGTGCCCAGCGGTGGCGGCGGATCGCTCTGGATGAACGCATTGTCCCGGATGCGGAGCGCTCGGATCCGGGCGAGCACGGCGTCGGGCTGGGTCGCGCCCGCGCTGCGCGCGAGGATCTCGATCGCGGCGTCGAGCGCGCGCGGCGACACCGGGATGCCGCCCTCGTCGTCGCGCCGGACCTCGCAGGCGGCGAGCGCGGCGTGCGCGATGCCCCACGACGGCGACGACACCGCGGCGATCAGCGAGTCGAACTTGCCGGCCTCGAGTTCGTCGCACGCCTGGCGCTCCATCGACAGCTCCGCGCTGGCGCGCACCATCGGTACCTCCTGCGCGACGATCTGGTCGAGCGTGTCGGCGAGCTCCGCCGCGAGCCGGCCGTCGATCCCACGGCGGGGGGGGGGCCCCCTGCCCGCCGCCCCGCCGCCCGAGCCGTCGGGGGACTCGCCGCCGGTCTCGCCCTGGGCGAGCTCGCTGGCGGCCTTGGCGTAGCGTAGCGCATCGACGTGGCGGCCCTGGCCGGCGAGCGCGCGCGCCATGGCGTGGAGCCCGGCGAGCCGCGCGGCGCGGTCGGCGTGGCCGATCAGCCGCTGGGCGAGCTGCTCGCACGCGACGAACTCGCCGATCCGGTACAGGCTGGTCACGAGCACGGCGAGCACCGCCGGATCCTCGGCGCCGAGCTCGACCGCGCGGCGGGCGGCGGCCGCGGCGACCGCGTCGTCGTCGGCGCGGTGCGCGGCGGTGGCGAGCATCGCCCAGTCGTCGGCGGCGCGGAACCGGCGCGCGGCGTACGACAGGATGCGGACCGCGTCGGCGAACCGGCCGGCCTCGAACAGCACCCGGCCGATCGCGCGCGGCGCGTCGGTGCGCTCGTGGGGCGACAGCGCGCGGATCGCCTCGTGCTCCAGGCCGCGCCGGCCGAGCGCGACCGCGAGGCTCTGGACGCGCCGGGCGTTGCTCGGATCGACCGCCGCCGCCCACCGCAGTGCGCCGACCGCATCGTCGAGCCGGTCGCCGGCCGCCGCCGCGGCGCCGAGCTCGAACGCCGAGGCGCCGTCGAACGGGATCGCGAGCCCGGCGGCCGCCCATGCCGGGGCGAGCTCGGCCAGCGCGCGCGGACGGTCCCGGGCCGGGGTCGCCGCCATGCCGCGGCACGCGGCCGCGAACCCGTCGTCGTTGCGCCCCGCCGCGAACAGGCCGCGCGCCAGGTCCAGCCAGGGCTCGGCCGCGCCGGTCGGGTGGGCGAGCGCCGCGGTCCAGTGGACGTCGAGCCGCGCCGCCGCGTCGACGGTGCTCGGCGCGCTCGCCGCGGCGGCCGACCACGCGCGCAGCGCACCGCCGGCGTCGACCGCGCGGGCCGCGCGCGCGAACAGCGCCGCCGCCGCCTCGTACTGCGACGGATCGCCGGCGAGGTCGTGGGCGAGCCGCAGCTCCCAGCCGATCCGCTCGTCGCCGCGCAGCAGGCGCTGCACGCTCGGCATGCCGGCGATCATCCCCTCGAGGTAGGCGCCGTGCTCGGCCTCGAGGTCGAGCGCGCGCTCGACCTGGAGCAGCCACGGATCGAGCAGCCAGTCGGGGGTGTCGCCGAACCAGTCGATCATCTGCAGCAGGCCGGTGATCGCGGCGGCATCGACCTGGGACCGCGCGCGGCGGACCAGCTGCAGCGCCTCGGTCGCGATGTGGCGGTACGCGCCGGCGATCGGCGATGGCGGGCCCGACGCGAGCGCCAGGTAGTGGGCGAGCGCCAGTCCGAGCGCGAGCACCGCGCCGGCGGCGTGGGCGTCGCGATCGCGCGCCGCGGGCACCAGCTGGGTCCACCACTCGGCGGCGAGCGCGTCGGCCGCCGCGAGCGTGGCGTGCTCGGGCGGCGCGAGCCGGGCGACGATCGCCGGCGACGAGCCCTGCGCCCCGGGCACCGCTGCGATCAGCTCGGCGATCCACAAGGGATCGATCGCGAGCCGGCGGCGGCTGCCCAGCGCGCGCCGGATCACCTCGGTGTCGAGCCCGGGCACGAAGTCGCACAGGTCGCGCGCGGCCCTCTGTGCCAGCGCAGCCGCACCCCGGTCGAGCCGGCGCGCGATCACCGGCTCCCAGTCGCTCGCCGGCCGGATCGCAGCGAGCCGCAGCACGCGGTTGATCTCGGCCTCGAGCCGGCCCTGGCCGCGGCGGAGCTGCACGATCTGGATCTGGTCGAGCGCCTCGTCGAGATCGCCGGCCACGATCAGCGCCCGGGCGGCGGCCAGCCGCGCCTTGCCATCGCCCAGCGCGTCGAGCCCGGCGCACTGCCAGTAGGCGGTCACCGCCTGGTCGGTCCGGCCGATCGCGCACAGCGCCTCGATCAGCATCATCGCGTCGTCGTCGTCGGCGATCCGCGTCCGGCCGAGCCCGGCGAGCACGCGGCCGACGTCGCCGCGGTGGTGGCCCTCGGCCGCGTGGGCCCGCGCGAGCACCCCGGGATCGGTCTTCCAGTGCGCGATCCGCCGGGTCGCCCAGCTGAACGCGTCGCGGGTCGCGGTGTCCTCGGGTAACCGGGCGATGACCTCGTCGGCCAGCTCGGTCGCCTCGGCGAGCCGGCCGACGTCGAGGTGGACCAGCGCGATCAGCAGCGCGGCATGGTGCGGCGCCTGCCAGTCGTTGCCCGACAGCTTGCCGGCGGCCGTGCGGTCGAGGATCTCGCGGCAGCGGTACTGCGCCTCGGCGAACGCCTGTCCGGGCCGGCCGACCTGGCGCAGCCGGCGCACGCAATCGAGGTGGGCGGCGCCGAACTGCGGCGCGGCCGCGGTCGCGCGGTCGGCCCAGCGGTAGCTCTCCTCGCGCCGGTCGACCTCGGCGAGCTGCAGCGAGTAGTTGTGGCAGGCGTACGGGTTGGCCGGCATCAGGCTCGCCGCGATGCCCTGGTGGCGCACGCCCATGTTCTCGAGCGGCCGGTCCGCCGCGAACGGCTCGCCCCAGATCGAGAGGTGGGGCCTGGCGTACATCGGCGCTTCCTCGGTGAGCGGCAGGATCGCGCGGCGATCGACCTCGCCGGTGGCGAGCCCGGTGACGTAGCTGTTGCGGCGCGCCACCGGGTGGCTCGGATCGATCCGGAGGATCGCCGGATCGATCGTCCGCGCGTCGTCGCGCGACAGCTCGGCCAGCACGCGGAGGAACGCCACCGGCAGCCGCGGGGGCGGCTGGGTCAGCGCGCGGGGGACGATGCCGAGCTCGCGGCCCTGTCCGATCAGCTCGTCGGCCATGGCCAGGCGGCCGGCGACGTCGCGCAGATCGTCGACCGAGAACGCCGGCAGCGGGCCGACCGGCGGCAGCCGGCGCGCCGCCAGCCACAGCGCGAGGCACTGGCCGAGCTGCTGCGACAGCTCGAGCTCGCCGCTCGCGACCCAGCGGTTGATCCCACGGAGGGGGGGGGGCCCCCTGTCCCCCGCCCCGCCGGCGGAGCCGTCGGGCTCCCCACCCCCCGGCGAGACCGCTGGCTGGCCGGCGGCGCGCGGCCGGCGCGATCGCAGCACCGCCGGCTGGGGCCGCGCCGGGTCGATGCCGAGCTCGAACCACAGCACCTCGTGGCGGCGCGATACCCGGAAGAACCAGTCGAGCGAGTCCTCGAGCTGGGGGTGGGTCGCGTCGAGCAGCCGCCCGGTGTCGTCGGTCAGCCGCTCGTCGTCGTGATCGCCGAGCGTGACCACCGGGTGGCGGACGAGGTGGTCGAACAGGATCGCGGAGACCAGCCGCGCGACGTAGGGCGCCAGCGCGTCCTGATCGGGAGCCACGGCCAACGTGGTCGCGAGGAACGTCGCGCGGTGCGGGTACGGCAGCGGCCCCATGGACCGCGCACAGGATACGGCAAGACTCAGGGCAAGACTCGGGGCAAGACTCAGGGAACAGGCGGTCCGAGGAACGGGAACACAGATTCCTTGATGTCGGTGTGCGCGGCGACGCCGTCATGGATCGTCGGTGCCCCGTCGCTGGTCGAGGGGTCCACCCCGTTGCGTCCGGCCGCGAGCATCGAGTAGGTGAGATCGACGACGTCGTGGCTCGGCGTCCGGCCGCCGCAGGTGGTGTGCGCCTTGGTACCGGCGCCCGTGGTCGCGTATTGCATCTCCAGCGCCATGTAGATCGGACAGCTCGCATACATGGTGTCGACGTAGAGCTCGTCGTCGGCGAACAGGTCAGCCGCCACGCGGTAGGACGACGTGGAGGTCGAAGGGTCGTAGCGCACGGCGTTGCCGCATCCCCGGTTGGCGACGCTGGTGAGCCCGATATCGAACGCATCGAACACCGCGAGGTTGATCTCCATCGCGGTCTCGATCGTCATGCCGGCCGCGATTGTCGTGGTCGCCCACGCGGCCGGATCCGGCGCGCGATTGTAGGCGTCTCGCATCGCCGCCTGATCCTGCGCCGGTGCGAACACGCCGATCAGCGCGGTGCCGATCAGCGGGCGCCCCATCCGATCGAGCTGGGAGCCGAGCGCCGGGGGCGGTGGGAGCGGCGCCCCGTCGAGGCTGCCGCCGTCGTGGTGGACCGTATCGCCGGGCTGACCGCCGCAACCGACGAGCGCGATCACGCCGGCCGCCAGGTATCTTGCCGTGGTGGATTGCATCGTTCACACCCCCGCGTGGGTAGATCCCCAGACCGCGACGACGGTGTTGTTCCCGGTATTGACCAGCGCCGGGTCGACCTGGACCACGATCGCCATGACGTTGGACGCTGCGAAGTCATCGGAACCCGGCGGCGTTCCCAGTTGGGTACGCAAGGCTACAAAATTGCCCTCGACGATCCCGCTGGGACATCCGGCGGCATCGTTGATGTTGGGGGCAGCGAGCTGCGGCGCGAAGCCTGCCATCGCCATGTTGAAGCCGGACAGGTTGAAGAACGCAGGATCGGATCGCCGGCCCGCGAACACCTTGACCTTGCCGGTCGCCGAGGTCACGCCGGCGGCGTTGCTCGGATCGCCGATGACGTAGTCCTTCGCGGCGCCGCCGGACACGACCCAGCACTGGGCGCTGGTGCTGGAGTCGAACCGGCAGATCACCTGCGTCTCGGTCCCGCCCGGTTCGGCGAGGCCGAG
>JBGQCL010000303.1:0-14904 GCA_041495365.1 Kofleriaceae bacterium
AGGCGCTTCGCGGGGGAGGAGCTTCGCGGGGGAGGAGCTTCGCGGGGGAGGAGCTTCGCGGGGGAGGAGCTTCGCGGGGGAGGCGCTTCGCGGGGGAGGAGCTTCGCGGGAGATGTCGCGGCGCAGTGGTCAACCGCGCCGGCGGGCCGCGTCCCAGTGGCGCTCCAGGTTGTGTACGAGCGCCGGACTGAGATAGCAGTGGGCCTGCTCGCGCGCGTAGACGGACATGTAGCGGCGGAACATATCGAGCGGTTCCTGCGCGATCCGGATCGCGCGGCGGTTGCCCGCGGCGCTCACCACGCCGGCGTTGGTCAGTCGATCGATGATGGCCTCGATCGCCGCGTCGACCTCCCCCGGTGCGACGATCGCGTCACAGATCAGCCGGCCCTCGGGGCTCGCGCAGTCGATCCGGCGCTCGTTCATGATCGCCTGGCGCGCGATCCGGTCGCCGACGAAGCGCGGCAGCCGCAGGTTGGCGGCGCCGGGCAGGATGCCCTCCTTGCGCGCCGGCAGCGTGAGGTAGGCGTCGTCCGCGGCGATCGTGTGGTCCACGGTGAGCAGGATCTGGCAGTGCCCGCCGATCGCGAAGCCCTCGACCACCGCGATCCACGGCTTCTCGACCCCGCCGTGCTCGGGCGCAACGTCGGGCAGCGCGATGCCGCGGTACAGCTTGTTGACCAGCCCGAGGTCGCGGATCAGGAACCACAGATAGCGGATCTTGCCCTGGTACAGGTGGGTGAGGTTGATCCCGGCGCCGAGCAGCCGCCGGCCGGCGTACCTGGGATGCTCGACCGCGCCGCCGCGCAGCACGCAGATCTCGCTGTGCGGGTCGAGCGTCGCGACGTCGATCGCGATCTCGAAGCCGTCGAGCGTGGACTCGTCCTCGGCGTTGAGAAACCGCGGGTTGCGCGTGGTGACCACCGACGCCTTGCCGACCCGCGCCACGCTCGCCCCGGGGAGCTCGAGCGCGCCGGTCGCCGCGTACTCGGCGAGCCGCGCGGCCGACGCCGGGTGCGGCAGCAGCATCGCGTGGCACAGGTGCGCGCCGGCCTCGGGGTCGCTCAGCACCTCCCCGAGGAACGCGCCTTGCTTGCGCTCGACTCCGAGCTTGTCGCGCTGCATGCGGGCGGCCTCCGCGGCGAGCTCGGCGGCCGGGGGCAGGACATCGGGGCGCAGCGCTGCCCCCTGGCGGCACAGCTCGTCGACCCGCACGAACCGCGTACGCCCGTCGGTCAGCTCGTCGTAAAGCGTCATGCGGCGGAGTGTACATTCGGACGTTTCCGCGTCCCGGCTGTGGCGCGCGCCGCGACGCATGACGCTCCCCGCCATGCGGCGCATTCACCCCGGGCGCGCGCGCCCGTGCGTCTGCCGCAGATCGCGCCAAGGTGATACAACACGCCGCCATGGCCCCGAAGATCAAGGTCAAGAACCCCATTGTCGAGATGGACGGCGACGAGATGACGCGCATCATCTGGCGCTTCATCAAGGACAAGCTGATCACCCCGTACCTCGACCTCGACATCAAGTACTTCGACCTCGGGATCGAGCATCGCGATCGAACCAGCGATCAGGTCACCATCGACGCGGCGAACGCGACCAAGCAGTACGGCGTCGCGGTCAAGTGCGCGACCATCACGCCGGACGAGGCGCGGGTCAAGGAGTTCGGGCTCAAGGAGATGTGGAAGTCGCCCAACGGCACGATCCGCAACATCATCGGCGGGACGATCTTCCGCGAGCCGATCGTGTGCCGCAACGTGCCGCGGCTGGTCCCGGGGTGGACCAAGCCGATCGTGATCGGCCGCCACGCGTTCGGCGACCAGTACCGCGCGACCGACTACGTGGTCCCCGGCCCCGGGACGCTGACCATGACGTTCACGCCGGCCGGCGGCGGCAAGCCGACCGAGATGAAGGTGTTCGACTTCCCGGGCAGCGGCGTCGCGCTCGCGATGTACAACCTCGACGAGTCGATCATCGGGTTCGCGCGGTCGACCTTCAACTACGGCCTCAACCGCGGCTGGCCGGTGTACATGTCGACCAAGAACACGATCCTCAAGCGCTACGACGGCCGGTTCAAGGACCTGTTCCAGCAGGTGTTCGAGGAGGAGTTCGCCGAGCAGTTCAAGGCCAGGGGCCTGGTCTACGAGCACCGCCTGATCGACGACATGGTCGCGTCCGCGCTCAAGTGGGACGGCGGCTTCATCTGGGCGTGCAAGAACTACGACGGCGACGTCCAGTCCGACTCGATCGCCCAGGGCTTCGGCTCGCTCGGCCTCATGACCTCGGTGCTGCTGACCCCCGACGGCAAGACCGTCGAGGCCGAGGCGGCGCACGGCACCGTCACCCGCCACTACCGCGAGCACCAGAAGGGCCGTCCGACCTCGACCAACCCGATCGCCTCGATCTACGCCTGGACCCAGGGCCTCAAGTACCGCGGCAAGTTCGACGACACGCCCGACGTCGTGGCGTTCGCCGACGCGCTGGAGAAGGTCTGCGTCGAGACCGTCGAGTCCGGCAAGATGACCAAGGACCTCGCGCTGCTGATCGATCACGGCCACCCGTGGCTGACCACCGAGCAGTTCCTCGACGCGCTCGACGCCGGCCTGCGGGCCAGGCTCGCCGCCTAGCGCAGATAGAACCGCCGCTGCGCCCACAGCGCGACGTTGACCAGCGCGATCAGCGCCGGGACCTCGACGAGCGGCCCGATCACCGCCGCGAATGCGGCCCCGCTGTGAATCCCGGAGCTCGCGATGGCGACGGCGATCGCAAGCTCGAAGTTGTTGGATGCGGCGGTGAACGACAGCGTCGCGGACTGCTCGTAGCTTGCGCCGACCCGCTTGCTCATCACGAACGAGACGCCGAACATCACCGCGAAGTAGATCACCAGGGGGACCGCGATGCGGATCACGTCGAGCGGCGGCTGGACGATCGCCTCGCCCTTGAGCGAGAACATCACGACGATCGTGAACAGCAGCGAGATCAGCGTGACCGGACCGATGCGCGGGATGAACCGCTTCTCGTACCAGTCGCGCCCACGCGCGCCCGCGAGTACCCGGCGCGTGACGAACCCGGCTGCGAACGGGATGCCGAGGTAGATCGCCACGCTCCGGGCGATCTCGCCGATCGTGATGTCGACGACCGCGCCGTGCAGGCCGAGCCAGCGCGGGAGCAGCGTGGCGAAGACGTACGCGTAGACCGGAAAGCACAGCACCTGAAAGATCGAGTTGAATGCCACGAGGCCGGCGCAATACTCGGTGTCGCCCCGGGCCAGGTCGTTCCAGACGATGACCATCGCGATGCAGCGCGCGAGGCCGATCAGGATGAGGCCGAGCATGTACTCCGGGCGATCGCGCAGGAACACCACCGCGAGCCCGAACATCAGCAGCGGCCCGATCACCCAGTCTGGACGAGCGAGAGCACGAGGACTCGCCGGTTGCGGAACACCTTGCCCAGCTCCTCGTAGCGGACCTTCGCCAGCGGAGGGTACATCATCAGGATCAGGCCGACGGCGATCGGGATCGACGTCGAGCCGATGCTCAGGCGATCGAGCGCGCTCGTCACCCCGGGCGCGACGAACCCGAGCACGATGCCGAGCGCCATCGCGGCGAAGATCCAGAGCGTGAGGTAGCGATCGAGGAACGACAGCTTGCCGGCGACGCCGGTCCGGTTCATGTGCATGGTGGGGTCCTCCGCGGCGGTCCCGATGCGCATGCGCTGGGTCCGCACGATCTGCGCAGCCGGGCGTGATCGGCGCGCAGCGCCCGCTCGGCGCCGAACGCCGTGGTCAGCACGGCGAGCGCCCCGGCGACGGTCTCGTGCTCCTGGTCGGTGAGGCGGTAGTAGACCCACGTCCCCTCGCGGCGGCAGTCGACCACGCCCGCCGCGCGGAGGATGCCGAGGTGGCGAGACGCCGTCGACTGGTTGAGGTCGAGCGCGGCCTCGATGTGGCACACGCACAGCTCGCCGTGCGACAGCAGCGCCACGATGCGCAGCCGGGTCTCGTCGCCGAGCGCGCGAAACAACCGCGTCAGGGGGCGAACATCGAGCGCGTTCGTGCTCGACAACATGACAGTCGTATATCACGATGTCCACATGTATACGAGCCTGGCGTTCCTGTGCGTCGCGAATTCCGCCCGGTCGCAGATGGCGGAGGGACTGGCGCGTACCCTGTTCGGGGGGCTGGTCCGCGTCCAGAGCGCGGGCAGCCAGCCGACCCGGGTCAACCCGGACGCGATCGCGGCGATGCGCGAGGTCGGGATCGACATCACCCGCCAGCGCACCAAGTCGGTGGACGCCCTCGATCCCGCGAGCGTGGGCGCGGTGATCAGGCTGTGCGCCGAGGAGGTTTGCCCGGTGTGGCCGGGCGCGATCGCGCGCATGCACTGGCCCTTGCCCGACCCCGCGACCCACGATCCGGACCTGCCCGCGGATGCCGTGCTGGCGCGGTTCCGCGCGGTGCGCGACGAGCTGCGGCTCCGGCTCTGGGCGTTCGCGAGCACCCACCTCCCCGAGGGGATCGCGCTCGGATCCCCCACCGGCGCCGAGCTCCCCGCGATCGAGGCGCTGATCCGCGCGAGCGCGCTGCCGACCCAGGTGGTGCGCGATCGCTACCCCGAGGCGTACGTCGTCGCGCGCCGTGGCCGCGAGGTCGTCGGCGTTGCCGCGCTGGAGACCCACGCGCGGAGCGGCCTGTTGCGCTCGGTCGTGGTCGCCCCGGGCGAGCGCGGACGCGGCACCGGGATCGCCCTGGTCGCCGATCGCCTGGCGATGGCCTGGGCCGGCGAGCTCGCGAGCGTGTACCTCTTGACGACGACCGCGGCGCCGCTGTTCCGCCGCTTCGGGTTCGCCGATGCGGACCGGGCCGCCGCACCGCCCGCACTGGCCGCATCCCCCGAGTTCGCGGCGCTGTGCCCGGCGTCGGCCACGTGCATGCGCCTGGATCTACGAGCCACGGGGGACGGGCACGCGGCGGCGTGAGGCGTCTGGTCGATTTCTGCGTCCTTTCTTGATGCCCGTGTTCCGGGCAGGAGGTCACGATGTCCGAGAGCAAGGCCGATGACGTACGCGCGGTGGTCCGCGAGCACTACGGGAACATCGCACGCGGCGCAAACCCGGGATGTGCGCCGGGCTGCTGCAGCTCCGTGGGAACCGCGGCGACGATCCTGGGATACAGCGCCGATCAGACCGGCGCCGTGCCCGACGGCGCGGATCTGGGTCTGGGCTGCGGCAACCCGACCGCGATCGCCTCTCTGCGCGACGGCGAGGCGGTGCTCGACCTGGGCGCCGGCGGCGGGTTCGACTGCTTCATCGCCGCCCGGCAGGTCGGCCCGCGCGGCCGGGTGATCGGCGTCGACATGACCGCGGACATGGTCGCGCGTGCCCGCGACAACGCGCGCAAGGTGAACGCCGCCAACGTCGAGTTCCGGCTGGGCGAGATCGAGCACTTGCCGGTCGCCGATGCGTCCGTCGACGCGATCCTGTCCAACTGCGTGATCAACCTGTCGCCGGACAAGCCCGCGGTGTTCCGCGAGGCGTTCCGCGTGCTGCGCGCCGGCGGGCGCCTGGCGATCAGCGACGTGGTGGCCACCGGCCCGATCCCGGCCAAGCTGCAGGACCAGGCAGCCGCGCTCGCCGGCTGCATCGCGGGCGCGGCGCCACTCGACGACGTCCGCGCGATGCTCGCTGCCGCGGGGTTCGTGGACGTCGAGGTGAAGATCGCGCCGCGCAGCGCGGAGATCGTCGGCGCGTGGCTGCCGGGGATCGAGCGATTCGTCGCCTCGGCGACGATCGAAGCGCGCAAGCCGGGTGGCGACGTCGGCGCGACGTCGTGCTGTGGCCCGGCGTGCTGCGCATGAACGCGTCGACGCATCTCGTTCATGTCGGACCGCGACGGCAGGCAGCGCTCGCGACACGAGGATCGCCATAGGCGTGCCCGTCACCGGTTGGTAGGCTCGGGTCGACCATGACGAGGAGAGCTCCCCCCATGTCCAAGTTCGACTCGAAGCCGCCTTCGTCTTCGGCGCCTTCCTCTGCTCCGAGATCGGCGTTGCAGCATCGGGTGGCGGCGCCACCGGTAACCCCACCCGGGGTTCGGCTGGCCACGTCGAGCCGTGCTGGAGCGGCTGCTGCGCCCGAGATGACCGAAGCGCGGCGGGGCTACTTCGAGCCGCACCTGCCCGCACGCGCGAGAGCTTCCTGGTCATGCGTCGGGCGCGCTGGTCAGGAGGCAGACGCAGCGCCAGAGACCGAAGCGTCTCGACCGTTCGCGCCGGGTCCTCCGTTCGATTTCACCCGCATCCCCGTCACGCCGCCGCCGGTCCAGCGCAAGGCGACCGTCCGCTCTCCAGGCGCCCCGTGCGAGCGCACGGTGAACGAGGTCGCGGATCGCTACGAACGCGAAGCCGAGGCGGCTGCCGACCAGGTGACGCGGATGAGCAATCCGGGCCCACGACATGCGGCGCCCGACGCCGTCCAGCGCACGTGCGCACGATGCGAGGACGACGGGCAGGCATCGATTCAGCGCACAGCGGCTTCCTCCGCTGGCACCCAGGTCAAGATGCCGAGCATGGGCGCAGCCACGCAAGTCAGCGGTGCGCCCTTGTCCGCGGAGCTGCGTCGTTACTTCGAGCCACGCTTCGGCTACGACTTCAGCGCGGTGCGCCTCCATCATGATGGCGCTGCTGCCGCCGCGGCGCAGGCCGTCCATGCGCGCGCCTACACCCGCGGACGCGATGTCGTCTTCGACCACGGCGAATACCGGCCCGATACCGCGGCCGGTAGGCACCTGCTGGCGCACGAGCTTGCCCACGTCGTGCAACAGGGTGTCGCAAGGCCCGGCGCCGCCCTGCAGGCTCGCCCAGGAACGCTGCTGTCCGGCACATCGGTGCGGATCGCGCGCAAGTCCGCCGGGTACAAGACCGGTGAGCTCAAGGGCAAGGACGGCTGGACCTTCGTCGCCTATCGCGACCAGGGCTTCGCGCGCCTGGCCTTCCGCGTGCTGGACAGTACGCCGGACCGTCGCATCGGCAACGTCGGCTGGGTCGCCAACAATCCGGGAAGTCTCGACCTGTCGACGCCAACGATCGTCGATCCCTCCGATCCGGCCAAGATCAAGCGCATCCCCGCGCCGCCGGGCGCGCGCGTGGCGGTCAAGGAAGGCGCCTACGAGAAGAATGTCGACGACATTCCGACCTACCGCCGCTTTGCAGTGTTTCCGACGCTGGCGGCAGGCCAGCAGGCGATCTACCCGATGCTGCAGGTGATCGCGAAGAACAACGGCAGCCCGACCGTGGATGGCTTGCTGCGCGTGTACGTGCGCGGCGTGCTCAAGAAGGGCGAGCCCGATCCGCTCGGCGACAACTACGTACGCGAGATCCGCACGGTGATGAAGCCGCTGATGCGCCAGCTCGATGAGGTCGTGCAACCCGACGCCAGCGAGCAGGACCACAACAGCAACGCCGGTTCGATGACCGAGGGCCTGATGGGCAAGCCCTTCCTCGAAATCCACCCGGCCAGTGAACAGGCCAGGATCCTGCAAGAGTCCATCCTCAAGGTCGAGAGCACGCGCGACATGGCGCGCATCGGCCTCGAATACGCCTGCGGCAAGGGCTTCCGCAACGAGGCCGAAGCGCGCGCGGCCTATGCCGGCATGGCGGGCAAGCTCGCTCAGATCGATGCGATCGTGAACTCCGCCGACGTCGCGAAACAACTCGACGCCGTGCTCGGCTGCGACGAAGCCAGCAGGGCCTGAATCGATCGCCGGTCGCGGCCCGGCGTACCGATCGGATTGCGCCCGGCGGCGTCGATCATGATCTGCGCCAGGCCGCGGCGGCTCAGCCGAGGCGCACGGCCCGGATACGGCGACGCAGCGGATCGATCGTCAGGACCACGCGCGCGCCGGCGACGCGGCCGCGCACGATCACGATCGGCTGTCCGCCGTCGTCGAGATCGGTCTCGATGTCGTCGAGCGCCAGCCGCGCTTCGTAGCGCGGCAGGGTCTCGCGCAGCTCGGCGGCGGCGTGGACGAGGACGCCTTCGACGCTCCAGGCTCCTGACCGGCTGAGGCCGAAGTCGGGCAGCACGTGGCCGATGCCGCGCTCGGCGGCGAGCACGCGTTCGAGGTTGCGCACCACGTCGTCGATCGGCGCAGGGAGCGCGGCTTGCGCACCCGCGTCGGCGGTTGTGCGCTCGATCGGGTTCAGGAACTTGCGCTCGAGGAACATGGAGCTCCGAGGATCGAGGCATAGCGGGCGATCGAGCGGGCGCGCACGGGACATTCCGTCCCGGGCCGCCGCGGACCAAATGTCCCCTTCGCGCCGGCGGGCCGGCGGTCTACACGTGAAGCACGATGCACGTGGACGCGTCGATCGACGCCGACGGCCATGCCGCGCTCGGCTGGCTCGCGGGGAGCGCGGGGTGACGGCGGCGGCGTGCTTCGGGTGCGGCGCGCGGGACCAGCTCCAGGAGGTCGGCGACACCGCCACACCGCGCGGCAGCTGCTGCTCGACATCCACGCCCCAGGCGCGTTCGAGGCGCGCTCGGCGATCGTCGCCGACGTCGACTGGTACCACCCCGGCGCGGCGCGCGTGCTGCGCGGCCCGATCGAGGCCCGGCTGACCGCGCGCCATCTCGAGGGGCCGCGCTGGCGCGTGATCACGCTGATCGAGCCGGCGCTCGACAGTCCGCTCGCCGGCCGCCGCGACCGGCTGAGCCGGTTGCTCGCGCTCGCCGGGCGCAGCGATCTCGACGCGCCGTCGCTCGGCTTCGTGCTCGACGTGCTGGGCTGCGCCGAGCACGAGCTGTTCCAGCGCGTCGCGCGCGCGATCGCGTCGCTCGCCGTCACCCGCCAGCCCGACGCGCGGTCGCCGTCCGGCGTGCGCACCACGCTCGATGTCGTGCTCGCGCGCCTGCCGCTCGCGCTGGTCCCGGCGGCGGACCTCTTGCTCGCGCGCCTGCCCGACCTGCTGGCGGCGTGGTCCGGCGACGAGCCTCCGGTGGTCCGCGTGCGGATCGAGGGCGACGACGGCCACCTCGCTGCGACCTACCGCTCGGAGGCGACCCGCCATGGATGACGCGCGCTGGCTCCGGATCCAGCTGTGGAAGCCTGTTAGACCCACTCGCTGACGAGGTCGAGGCGCTGTTCCAGGGCGCGCGCCGGGTCGCCCGCCGCGCCGGCCACGCCCGGGTCGACGCCGCGCACGTCCTGCTCGCCGCGCTCGAGCCGCCGCCCGCCGCGCTGCGCGGCGCGCTCGCCGCCGCCCGGGTCGACCTCGTGGTGCTCCGCGACCGCCTGGAGCGCCGGCTCGCCGAGCTGCCGCGCGACCTGACCGGCGACGACGCGGTCGAGCTCGCCGAGGCGATCCGCCCGCTGCTGCGCACCGCCGGTGAGCGCGCCGCGCGCCGCGACCGAGGCCCGGTGCGCGCGGTCGACGTGATCGACGCGCTGCTCACCGCGCCGGCGGTCGCCGATGCCGTGCACGAGACCGGCGCCGACGTCGCCGCGCTGCGCCACGCGCTCGACGCCGGGCCGCCAGCCGCCGGCGCCGCCGAGGCGCGGCTCGCCGAGTACACCGTCGACCTGACCGCGCTCGCCCGCGCCGGCCAGCTCGATCCGGTGATCGGCCGCGAGCCCGAGATCCGCCAGCTCGTCCACGTGCTCAGCCGGCGGCGCAAGAACAACCCGCTGCTGGTCGGCGAGGCGGGGGTCGGCAAGACCGCGATCGTCGAGGGCCTGGCCCAGCGGATCGCGGCGGGCCACGTCCCCGAGCACCTGGCCGGCTGCGCCGTGTGCTCGCTCGACATGGGCCGGCTGCGCCGGCACGCGGTTCCGCGGCGAGCTCGAGGAGCGGATCAAGGGCCTGCTACGACATCGCGCGCGCCGGGCGCGTGATCCTGTTCATCGACGAGATCCACATGCTGGTCGGCGCCGGGGGCGAGCAGGGCGGCAGCGACGCCGCGAACCTGGTCAAGCCGGCGCTCGCGCGCGGCGAGTTGCGCTGCATCGGCGCCACGACCACCTCCGAGCACCGCCGCCGGATCGAGCGCGACGCGGCGCTATCGCGGCGGTTCCAGCTGATCGCGGTCGACGAGCCCGAGCCGGCGCTCGCGACCACGATCCTGCGCGGCCTCAAGCGCACGTTCGAGACCCACCACGGCGTGCGGATCACCGACGCGGCGCTCCACGCCGCGGTCCGGCTCGCCAGCCGCCACCTCCCGGATCGCCAGCTCCCCGACAAGGCGGTCGATCTGATCGACCAGGCCGCCGCCGGGCTGCGCTCGGAGCTCGCGTCGCGGCCCGAGGCGCTCGAGGTCCGGCACGACCGGATCCTCGGCCTCGAGCTCGAAGCCGAGGCGCTCGGCGGCGCGGAGCCCGAGCGCGCCGCCGCCGCCCGCGCCGAGCTCGCGCGGCTCCGCGAGCAGCTGCGCGCCGGGTCCGCCGCGTGGCTGTCGGCGCGCGCCGTCGTGATCGATCGCGCGCGGGTCGATCGCGAGCTCGCCGACGCCCGCGCGCGCATGGCGGACGCGGTGCGCGAGCGCCGCTACGACGACGTCGCCGAGCTCCAGCACCAGCGGATCCCCGAGCTCGAGGCCCAGCTCGCCGGGCTCCCCGCGCCGGCGGCCGGCGCGCCGACCGCGTGCGTCGACGAGCCGCTGATCGCCGAGGTCGTGTCGCGGATGACCGGGATCCCGGTCGCCAAGCTGGTCGGCAACGAGGCCCGGCGGCTGCTCGACATGGAGCGCCTGCTCGGCGCCCGCGTCGTCGGCTAGCCCGAGGCGATCGAGCGGGTCAGCCGCGCGGTCCGCCGGGCGCGCGCCCAGCTCCGCGATCCGCGGCGGCCGATCGGCTCGTTCCTGCTCGCTGGCCCGACCGGCGTGGGCAAGACCGAGCTGTGCAAGGCGCCACGGCGTGGCCTTCGCCGCCAAGATCCCGCCGACTTCCTGTTCGGCGACGAGCGCGCCCTGGTCCGCATCGACATGTCCGAGTACATGGAGAAGCACGCGGTGTCGCGTCTGGTCGGCGCCCCGCCGGGCTACGTCGGCTACGACGAGGGCGGCGAGCTCACCAACCAGGTCCGGCGCCGGCCGCACTGCGTGATCCTGCTCGACGAGGTCGAGAAGGCCCACGCCGACGTGTTCCACGTGCTGCTCCAGGTGCTCGACGACGGCCACCTCACCGACGCCGCCGGCCGCCGCGTCGACTTCAAGCACACCCTGATCATGCTGACCTCCAACCTCGGCACCGCGCCGCCCACCGCCGGCGCACCCTGGGTCATGCCCGGCGCCGGCGACGCGCGCGACCGCGTGCTGCGCGCCGTCCGCGGCCACTTCTGCCCCGAGCTGCTCAACCGGCTCGACGACATCATCGTGTTTCACGGCCTCGACCGCGCCGCGCTGGTGCCGATCGTCGGGCTGCACGTCGCCGCGCTGCGCGCCGTGATGGCCGAGCAGCACATCGGCCTCGAGGTCTCGCCCGCCGCCGCCGAGCTGCTCGCCGACCAGGGCTACCAGCCCGAGTACGGCGCGCGCCCGCTGCGCCGCCGGATCCAGGAGGCGGTGCAGGACCCGATCGCCGAGCTGATCATCCGCGGCGAGCTGTCCGCCGGCGGGAGCGTCGTCGTCGATGCCGAGCGCGGCGCGCGAGGGCAAAACGTCCTACCTCGGCTACGATGCGCGGCCATGTCCGGCATCACCCTGGTCACCGGCTCGGCGGGCCACCTCGGCGAGGCGCTGGTGCGCGCGCTGCGCGCCGCCGGGCGCCCGACCCGCGGCATCGACCTCCTGGCCTCGCCGTGCACCGACGTCGTCGGCACGATCACCGACCCCGCGGTGGTCGAGCGCTGCATGGACGGCGCAGCCGACGTCGTGCACGCCGCGACCCTGCACAAGCCGCACGTCGCGACCCACAGCCGCCAGCAGTTCGTCGACACCAACCTCACCGGCACGCTGACCTTGCTCGAGGCCGCGGTCCGCGCCCGCGTGCGAAGCTTCGTGTTCACCAGCACGACCAGCGCGTTCGGCGACGCGCTCACGCCGCCCGCGGGCGCACCCGCCGCGTGGATCACCGAGGACATCGCCCCGGTGCCCAAGAACATCTATGGCGTCACCAAGGTCGCCGCCGAGGACCTGTGCCAGCTCGCGCATCGCAACCAGGGCCTGGCGTGCCTGATCCTTCGCACCTCGCGGTTCTTCCCCGACGCCGACGACGATCCGGCGACGCGCGCCGCGTACAGCGACGCCAACATCAAGGTCAACGAGGTACTGCACCGCCGGCTCGACCTCGAGGACGTCGTCGGCGCCCACCTGTGCGCGATCGACCGCGCCCCCGCGCTGGGCTTCGGCCGCTACATCGTCAGCGCCACGACCCCGCTGCGCTGCGACGACGCCGCGCTGCTGCGCCGCGATGCACCGGCTGCGGTCAGCCGCCGCGTCCCCGGGTGGGAGGCGATCTACGCCCAGCTCGGCTGGCGCATGGCCCCGTCGATCGACCGCGTCTACGACAATAGCCGCGCCCGTGCCGAGCTCGGCTGGCAGCCGCGCCACGACTTCGCCGGCGTGCTCGCGCGCGCCCGCGACACCGGCGACTTCCGCAGCCCGCTCGCGCGCGAGATCGGCGTCAAGGGTTACCACCTCGACGGGATCTATCCGTTCCTGCCGGGCGCGGTCTAGCTCAGGAAGCCGCGCGCGATGTTCATCAGCTCGGTGTTGGCGGCGACCGCCTTGGTGAACGCCTCCTTCTCGGCGGCCGACAGCTCGATCTCGTAGATCCGCTCGGCGCCGCGCGCCGACAGCTTGACCGGGACGCCGGCGAACGCGTCCTTGACCCCGAACTCGCCGTGGAGCTCGACGGTGCACGGCACCACGCGGCCCTGGTTGCGCACGATCGCCTCGACCATCAGCGCGGTGCCGGCGCCGGGCGCCTGCCACGCCGAGGTGCCGATCAGGCCGGTCAGCGTCGCGCCGCCCTTCTTGGTGCTCTCGACCACCTCGCTCAGCTTCTCGGCGGTCAGAAACTTGCCGACCGGCACGTTGCCGATCATCGCGTGCGAGACGATCGGCACCATGTCCTTGTCGGTGTGGGCGCCGAGCACGATCGCCTGGACGTCCTCGACGCTGACCCCGGCGGCCATCGCGAGGTAGGTCCGGAACCGCGCGCTGTCGAGCACGCCGGCCGAGCCGATCACGCGCTCGCGCGGGAACCCGGTGACCTGCTTGGCGACGAACACCATGGCGTCCAGCGGGTTCGACACGACGATCAGCACGGCGTCGGGGCAGTGCGTCTTCACGTCGCTGCAGATCCCCTTGACGATGCCGGCGTTGATGTTGATCAGCTCCTCGCGGGTCTGGCCCGGCTTGCGCGGCACACCGGCGGTCATCACGACGACGTCGGATCCCGCCATCGCCTCGGACTTGTCGGTCGCGACGAAGCTCGTGTTGTTGAAGCCCTCCCACGGCCCGCACTGCGTCAGGTCGAGCGCGCGACCCTCGGCCGGACCGGCCTTGATGTCGATGAGGACGAGGTCGCCGAGCTCTTTTTGCACCGCCCACTGGGCGACGGCCGCACCGACGTTGCCACCGGCGCCAACGATTGCGATCTTGGGACGCTTGATCATGGTGCCGGAGGCATACCCCCGACTGCGAAGCCGGCGCAACTGTGGCGGCTGGCCGCGGCGGGTGGTGTGCCGGCCGGGAGCGGCCCCGGCGCTGCCCGGTCACCGCGTGACGACGACCGACCACCGGTGATCGCCGGTGGCGGCGCCCTTGCCGGCGCGATCGGTGCGCTCCAGCCGGATCACGTCGCCGCGGTGGAGCTCGACCGTCGCGGCGCCCGGTGTCCGGGCCTGGCCGTCGGGCAGCCGCCACACCAGCGATCCGCCGTCGCTGCGCACCACGATGTGGTAGGTCCCGGACTCGGCGGTCCAGCGCAGCAGGTCGACGTCGTCGCGGGTGTCGAGGTAGCCGCGCAGCTCCTCGGTGAGCACCAGCGGATTGGCGTCGGCCTCGCCGTTGTTGGGCTCGGTCTCGCCGGCGAGCGCCTCCTCGGTGACGGTCAGCGTGTAGGGGTCGCTGACGTTCTCGACCGGCAGCGGGTCCTTGCCGGGCGCCTCGGTCTTCCCCTCGGGCTTCGCCTGGGTGACCGTGATCACGAGCGGCCCGTCGACCAGGCGGCGGTGCAGGGCCTCGCCGGCGCCGGTGGCGTTCTCGTCGATCGTCGCGCCGTGCAGGCCGTCGCCGTCGGTGACGCCCAGGGCAACGTCGATGTTGGGCAGCCCGGTGATCGCGACCGACACCACGCGCCGGCTGCCGGACGGCCACGGCACGACGTAGACGTCGCGATCCGGCTCGGTCGGCGAGTGCCGCCTGCCGAGGAAGCCGGTGACCGGCACGCCGGCCTCGATCCGGTTGGCGTGCGCGGTGTCGTCGTTGGGCTCGCGCTCCTCGCGCAGCGGCGACGGGTCGCGCATCACCAGCACCGCGCCGGCCGCGATCCCGCCGAGCGCCACCACGACGCTGCCGCCCAGCACCAGCGCGCGGCGGCGCCGCAGGCCGCGCTCGTACGCGTCGATGTCGGATCGCCGCAGCCGGAGGTCGCTCGACCGCTCGTCGTGGTCCAGCACCAGCCGCCCGCCGGCCAGCGCGCGCGAGCCCCGGCCGGGCCCGGTCGCGTCGTGCACCGTGTCGCCGTAGACCTCCTCGATCGCCTCGCCGAGCTCGGCCGCGCTGCGCCAGCGCGCCGCGGGATCGCGGGCCAGCGCCTTGCGGCACAGGTGGTCGACCGCGGGCGGGATCCCGAGGCGCGGGGTGCGCGCCGACGGCGCGTCGGGCTCGGCGGTCAGGTGCTTGGTCAGCACGCCGACCGCGGTCGAGCCGGTATAGAGGTGCTGGCCGGTGAGCAGCTCGAACATCAGC
>JBGQCL010000304.1:0-14898 GCA_041495365.1 Kofleriaceae bacterium
AGGAGGAGGCGCCGCAGGGTTCGTCGGTTCGTCGGTTCGTCGGTTCGTCGGTTCGTCGGTTCGTCGGTTCGTCGGTTCGTCGGTTCGTCGGTTCGTCGGTTCGTCGGTTCGTCGGTTCGTCGGTTCGTCGGTTCGCCTTCGGCTGCCGGCGCCGCAGGGCCAAACGCCAAGGTCGCGGTCAAGACGCCGCACGTATTCCTGGTCCAGGACGACGCGATCGCCGTGAACGGTCCCTGGTGAGCCCGAGCAGATCGTGCGCTGCGCCTGTTGCGGCGACCACACCCTCTCCGAGCGCGGCGGACCACATGACCCTCGGTGAGGCGCGCGCAACTTCGGCAAGCTGGGTGCGTGACCGAGCGCGAAGTCGCCTTCGTGCTCCGACGGCAAGGAGCGCTACGCACCGCAGGAACCCGGGGCGTCGCGCGGGCTGCCGATCTCGCCTCCCCGGCCGTCACCGATCGGCCCCGGGCCTAGCCCGCCAGCTGGCGGTCGATCTCGGCCGCGTCCCAGGCGTCGATCGCCGCGGCGAGCGCGTCGACCCGGGCCGCCGGGGCGCCGGCCCAGCGGACGTCGGCGAGCGCGCGCCCGGCGGGGCGGCCGAGCCGGTGGATCGCGGCGGGGCAGCCGAGCGGGACGCGGCGCAGCTCGTCGCGGCCGATCCACAGCGCGATCGCGAGCGCGGGCAGGCAAAACAGATCGGTGCGATCGGGCGCGATCGCGGCGGGCCGGCCGAGCGCGGCGATCAGCGCGGCCAGGGCGCGGCCGGCCGCCGGGGACAGCTTGACCGCGGCGAACACCGCGCCGGTGGCGGCAGTGCAGGCGAGCAGCCGGCGGCGCGACAGCGACGGATCGACCGGCGCGCCGAGCCGGGCCGCGAGGTGGAGCACGAGGCCGATCGCCGCCGACAGGGCGACCGGCGCGAAGATCAGCCCGGCGAGGTCGCTCAGCTTGCCGGTGACCAGGCCCGGGCCCAGGCCGGGCTTGAGCAGCCAGTCGTTGGCCGCGAGCGCCGCCGCGGCCGCCAGCGCGACCGGGTGGACGGCCTCGCCGAGCGGCAGCGCCGGCGCCTTGGCGTGATCGATGCCGCGCAGCGTGCGGCGCAGCTGCTCGAAGATCGAGGGACGCGGCCCATTGCCCCCGGCCGGCACGCGTATACCATGCCGGGCGTGTCGGAGTCCGGCAAGCAATCCGAGAGCGTGAAGCAACTCGCCGCCGTCGAGTTGCAGGCCCAGCAGCGGTTCGAGCGTGCGATGACGGAGCTGCGCGAGGGCGCGTACCGGTTCAGCTCGCGCGCGCGCGGCCAGTCCGAGCTGATCATCGAGGAGCTGATCGATCCCGAGGGCGAGACCGTGGCGTCGATCGCCGAGGTCGAGGGCGACCAGGGCGCGGTCGCGCTCGCCCAGTCGCTCGAGCTGATCACGTTCGACACCTGGCTGTTCGGACAGATCGGCGACAAGGAGGAGCTCGACCTCAAGGCCGAGGAGCACTGGGAGGTGTGGTTCTCGTTCGGCGCGTGGATCGGCGAGACCATACGCCGGCGCCACGGTGGGCACTGGCTGCTGCTCGGCGACGATCCCCACACCTGGCGGGTCGGGTTCTCCAAGATCTTCCTCGAGATCGCGCCGTTCATGTTCGGCGAGCAGCTGCTGCGCATGGGCTCGGGCGCGACCCGCAAGATGGTGAGCGAGATCGAGCGGATCCGGCAGCTCCACGTCGAGCAGATCGAGCGCGACAAGGGCCAGTCGCTCGACCGCTTCGTCGCCCAGCACTACATCCGGCTGCACAGCGTGCCGCTCGGCCAGTGGATGGCGATGGACTTCACCCACCTGACGAAGATCTGGAACGAGGCGCCGGTCGCCAAGCTGATCGAGGACATCAAGGAGAAGGGGCCGCGGCTCGGGCCGCAGAACAGCTCGATCATCGACCAGGTGGTCGGCGCGCTCGCCCGCGCCAAGCAGGACGAGCCGGTCGCCAAGCAGACCGCGGATCGCGGCCTGTTCGAGGCGGTCGCCCAGATCGTCGGGCTGCGCCGCGCCACCGCGCCGGTCGCGATCGACATCCTCGAGCGCGTCGTGATGCCGGCGCTCCACGTCGGGACCCCCGAGAAGTTCCCGCCGCTCGACGAGGACGATCTGGCCAACCTGCGCAAGGGCATCGAGCTGTTCGCGTTCTTCGTCGAGGTCGTGCCCCACAAGTTCCAGGCCGACGACGAGGGCTTCCTCGGCACGATCCCGCACGATCAGCTGACCACGCCGTACGCCGACCGCAACACGCTCGAGATCGGCAAGGGCGACTGGGTGGTCGTCAACCCGTCGCACTTCGCGCCCATGGTCCGCGACCTCGAGCCGCAGAAGCTGCTCGAGAAGTACGACGAGTTCGTCAAGTACCTCGCGACCATCCCCGACGCTCCGCGCCGGCGCGACGACGGCCGGATGCTCGCCGAGACCGCGATCCGCGCGCTCGCCGATCTCAAGCAGTGCGTCGCGACCGCCGCGCAGAACAAGGACGCGTTGCTGTTCCGGCTGCTGCCGCCGCCGGGCTGAGCGGCGCGCCCGCCGTCAGTACCAGTGCGACGCGGCGTCGTCGGGCACGTTGCACTGGCCGTCGTCGTTGTTGCCCCAGCACTCGGTCCCGCCGCCGGCGCGCGCGGCGCAGCTGTGGTCGTCGAACACCGCGACGCTGTCGAAGGTCCCGGTCGGGGGCTCGCGCAGCTGGTCCGGCGGGCCCCAGCACGCCAGGCCGTGCTTGTCGGTGATCCCGCAGCACTGGGCGCGCGCGCAGCTCAGCGAGATGTACCGGTTGCCGGGCGGGTCGACCGCCCCCTTGCCCCAGCACGACACCTTGCCGTCGCGCGCGACGCTGCACGCATGACCATCGCCGGCGGCGAGCGCGGTCGCCCGCAGGTCGGCGGGCACCGCCGGCGCGCCGGCGCCGAAGCAGGTCACGTGCTGGTCGACGTCGAGCGCGCACGCGAAGCCGCTGCGCAGCACGACCTGGACGAACAGCCCGTCCGGCGGCTGCAGCCCCGGGCCGTCGAGGTCGTTCCAGCACACCAGCTTGTTGCCGTTGCGGGTCACGCCGCAGCCGCGATCGCTGGCGATGTCGAAGTCGGACAGCGGATCCGGCGGCGTCCGCATCGGGTGCGGTTCGCGGCGGGTGCACGTCACGATCCCGCTCGGATCGAGCCCGCACACCCGCTGGCCGTCGGCGCGGAGGTGGATGAACGTCCCGTCGGGGACCTCGCGCGGCTCGCCCCAGCACTGGAGCTTGCCCGGTTGGACCAGCCCGCACGTCGTCCGGCGGCTGGCGACGAGGTCGATGTACGACCCCGGCCCGTGGCGCGGCCCGTCGGGGACCGGCGGCTTGCCGCGCCGCTTGCGCCGGTCGTCGCGGCTCGGGCCGAGGGTGACCCAGCTCGCGGGCCGGGCCGCGAACGCCGGGCACGCGCGCAGCTGATCGCTCCACTCCGGGCCGTGCGCGGCGAGGATGCAATCGGCCTGCGCCTGCGACAGCCCGTCCTGCTGGCACTTCGCGAGCGTCGCGCTGGCGACCGCGTCGATCACCTGCTTCTCGTCCTTCGCGGCGCCGGCGCCGACCAGCTCGAACACGTGGCGCACCGCGCCGGCGCACGGGTCCGGCTTGCCGCGGCCGCACGCGGTCAGCGCCGCCAGCGCGCCGAGCGCCACGATGCCTCGCGCGAGGCGGCTCCAGGTTCGCCAGCTTCGATCTTGCCGTCGAGGGAACTTCACCGCCGGTAGCGTAACACGCAGCCGGCGACAGCCAGCGGGGCGCGGTCGCGAGCAGGCGAACGAGGCCGGATTCTTGCGCTACCGCGAGGCTGCGCAGCGGCGGTGAGCCAGACTCCAGGAATGAGCAAGAAGGTCACCTCGCGTGCGGTCGCCACGCGCACACCGCACGATGTCCTCGCGCAGGAGGCGTCGGACTGGGATGCCCGCCGCCGAAAGCCCGCCGGATTCGAAGACGCCGCGGACGCGGTTCCTCGCGCGCGTGCAGCGAGGGCGATCCTCATCCGCATGCCAACCGCACTGCTGACCGTGCTCAAGAGGTTCGCAGAGCGTGAAGGCATCGGCTACCAGGTCCTCATCAAGCGCTGGCTCGACGATCGTGTTCGCGAGGAGCGCGATCGCCTGCGCAGGAGTCGCTTGTGAGCACTTGCGAGCGCTACGGGGCCGCGCCCTCGCTGCCGACGCAGTGGTGGCAGGTGAACCGGTTGTCGGGATCGTACGTGCGCTTGATCGCGAGCAGCTTCGGGTAGTTCTCGCCCCAGAATGCGCGCTGCCAGTCGGGCTCGAAGTAGTCGGTCTCGTTGACGTACGAGCCGGCGTCCGGCGTGAGCGCGACCAGCGGCTGCATCGCCGCGTGGACGGCGTCGCGGTCGGCGCGCGCCCGGGCGAGGTCGGGCGCGTGGCCGGGCACGCCCGGGGAGCCCTCGCCGCCGGTCGCGATGATCGCGAGCAGGGCGGCGCGGAACACGGCGGGGTTGATCGAGGTCTGCCGGCCGCGCGCGACGGCCTCGGCGGACGCGCCGGCCTGGCCCTTGTTGATGTGCAGGCCGACCGCGAAGTGCCGCGACGCCTCGAACAGCGCGGCGGCGAGCTCGGAGGCGTGCGCGGGATCGAAGCGGTCGAGCGGGATCCAGCGCGAGCGGTAGGCGTGGAGGTAGACGTGGACCTGACCGCCGTCGCCGGTCCACCAGAACTGGCCGGCCGGGGCGCCCGGGCGCGCGTCGGGCCGGATCACGTCGGGCGCGTAGTTCTGGAAGAACGCGAAGCTCCACATCTGGTTCGCGGGGATGTCGACGGCGGACAGCTCGACGTGGAAGCGATCCGGGTGCTGCTCGAGCCAGGCGCGCAGCGGCTGCCACACGCGCTCGGCGTCGGCCGCGCGCATGCCCTCGAACGCCAGGGCGAGGTCGAGCGCGTTGTCGCTGCGGATCGTGACCTGCTCGCCCCAGTGCTCGTTGCTCAGGCTGTCGCGGTAGAACGCGACGAAGCGCTCGAGCAGCTCGCGGAACGCGGCGTCGCTGGTCGCGGTGATCGTGCCGCCGAGGTTAGTTGCGCTTGCACGCGTCGGTGAGGACGACCGTCGGCTGACACGGCGCCGCGGCGTTCTCCCAGAGCTTCGCGTCCAGCTTGGTCGTGCAGCCCGTGTCCTCCAGCAGGCCGCGCGTGCCGTCGCGCGTGCAGACCAGCACGGACACGAAGCCGCTTTCCCGGTGCGTCTTGAGGAGATACCTGGCGAATGGGGGGAGCAGCGCGGGATCGCCGGTCGCGGCGCGGGCCAGGAGCTCCTGGTCCGACAGGCCGGCCGTGCCGGCGGGATCGTCGTTCACCGCGCCCGCGACTGCCCGGCTCAGGAGGATCAGCTGTCCTCCCAGCGTGTCCATCTCCTCGGGTGGGATCGGCGGCCTGGGAGGGCCGCACGCCGCCGAGAACATCGCTATCGCCAGGATCGATCGAGAGATGGTTTTCCTCATGTTGATCACCAGAAGACGAGTTTTCCGGCCTCGTTGCGGCCGGTGTCGAGGCTCCAGTTCTGGAGCGAACGCTGGTAGGTGGTGTCGCCGTCGCAAGCGCCCCGGGCGACGTCGATCCAGACCAGCCCGGTCGACGCGACCGCGTGGTCGAAGATCGAATCATAGCTCTGTGGGAGGCCGACCGGCACCTCGAGCGCCTGGATGTACTGCTGCTCGATGGCGCCCTTGGCGGGATACAGCACGCCGAGCTCCAGCAGCAGATGACGGCCGAACGGGATGGCGCGCCGCTGCGTCACGATCTTCTCGACCACGAGGTTGAAGCCGCGATACCAGGTCTCGAAGCTGGGTTTGTGAGCAGTCCACTCTTCGGGATAGGTCCTTCTCAACATCTCCGCCCACAGAGCTTCGATATCCGGATCGAGGCCGCCGCCGGAGAAACACTGGTTCACGCCGACGAAGTGCCTGGCGGCCCCGACCTCGCCCACGCCGAGGCGATCCCAGATGTAGGCGTCCTGGTTCAGCTCGCAGCGGTGGTGCTCGGTCATGCTGCCCTTCGACTTGAGCTGCACGACGGGGTGGACCGTCACGTCGGTCGCGACGTGCGCGGCGTAGCCGAGCAGCCAGGCGAGGCACTTCTGGTGCATGGCGGCGTCCTCGCTCATCGAGGCGACCAGCGCGACGCCCTCGCGGAGCAGCTTCCCGGTCCGCTTCTGATGCATGTCGTCGGCCCAGCTGCTCTGGAGCGGATCGAAGTACGGGAAGTCGGGGCTGATCGACCCGAGCTCGGCGTACCTCGTGTATTCCAGCACCGCGGAGATCGCCCGCTTGGGGAAGCCCGGGAGTCCCTGCAGCCGGGGAAGCGTGAACTCGTTGATCACAACCATGTGCGCATACGGTCCTGACACGATGCACCTCCTTGATCCGATCGCCGTGGGACGCAGAACCGCGGCCACCCGCGCGTGGCGTATCGCTCGCCCCGGAAGTGATCCCACGCGTCCATGCCCACGCCGACCGGTCAGTGCAGCCAGCGTGCCCGCGCTGCCGCGGGTCTGAGGGCGCGACCGCGCAAGGCTGTCGGGAACTCGTGGTCTGCTGCGCAGCGATTGCTCGATCGACACTGCAGCATTTCGCGCCACCGACGATGGTGACGCGATTGACTACCGCGCGAGCAGGTAACACACGCCGCTCCAGCAGGTCAGCGCGTGGCTGCCGGCGACATAGACCGTCAGGGCCGGCGAGCGATTCGTGGCGCACTGGAGCTGGTACTCGACGATCGGACCGGCGAGCCCGAGGCCGGCGGCGCGGTCGGCGGCGATGTCGTGGGCGGCGGCGATCTCGGCGAGCGCGCGGGGCTGGCGGCCGCGACGAGCCTCGTCACACCGGCCCGACCAGGGCGACGCGTAGCCGGTCCGGGTGACCGAGACCGTGCGGTCGTGGAACCCGGCGCCGTCGGGGTCGGAGATCAGCGCGCGGGCGCCGAGCACGTGGCCGGTGACCTTCCAGTCATGGAGCACCGCGGCGTCGGGATCGGGCGGCGGCGGCGGGGTCGGCGGGGTGTCGGGCGGCAGCCAGCCGCAACCGCTCAGCACGAGCGTCGCAAGAGCGAGCAGGTCACGACAGGGATGCGTCCGGGCCACGCAGCGGCAATGAGACCACGAATCGCGCGCCGCCGGTGGGGGCGCGATCCGGAGCGAGCACGAGATCGCCGTCGTGCTCGATCGCGATCTTGCGGGCGATCGCGAGGCCGAGGCCGGTGCCGGTGGCCTTGGAGGTGACGTAGGGCTCGAAGATCCGGTCGCGGCTGGCCTCGGGCACGCCCTTGCCGAAATCGTCGACGAGGATGGTCGCGGCATCGCGCGCGGGGTCGGCGGCCCAGCCGATCACGACGACGCCCGACGCGCCGGCTTCCTGGCCGGCGTGGATGCCGTTCTCGATCAGGTTGGCGAGCAGCCGCTTGAGCAGCAGCCGGTCGGCGCGCACGGTGACCGGCTGGGCCGGCGGCTGGAGCGTGAGGTGGGCGGCGACGGTGGGGTCGAGCTTGAGCTCCTCGACGACCTCGGCGAGCGCGATCGGGGCGGCCTCGACCTTGGGCAGCGCACCGAGGGTGCGGAACGTGTCGACCAGCCGGCGCAGCCCGGCGATCTCCTCCTCGACGATCTCGCGCACGTCGACCAGCAGCTGCTTGAACCGGGGGTCGTCGCCCCGGTACGACGACACGCACTGCTGGACCGCGAGCTGGATCGGGGTCAGCGGGTTCTTGATCTCGTGGGCGAGCCGGCGTGCCACGTCCTGCCACACGCCCATGCGCTGGAGGTACTCGAGCTGGGCCCGGGTCTGGTCGAGGTCGTCGAGCATGGTGTTGAACGCGCGGCCGAGCTCGGCGAGCTCGTCGCGGCCGCGCAGCTCGACCCGGGCGTCGAACTTGCCGTCGGACACCTGGCGCGCGGTCGACACCAGCGCGTCGATCCGCCGGGTCAGGAACGACGACGCCCACATCCCGAGCGCGGCGGCGGCGAGGCCGGCGACGCCGACCAGGATCAGGAACGCGGTGCGGTAGCTGTCGGATAGCGCGGTGCGGGTCTGCGACCGCGTGCGGGCGGCGTCGATCGACTGCTTGAGCCGGCCGAGGTCGTCGGCGACGGCGGCCGACACCACGAAGGTCAGGCGCAGGGTGGCGCCGGCGGTGCCGAGCGGCTGCTCCAGGGTGTGATCGCGCAAGCCCGGTCCGGGCAGCGGACGCTCGGCCTCGGCGGCGATCGTGTGGTCGGGGCGGATCAGGGCGATCGCGCGCAGGCCGGGCTCGCGCTCCATGGTCCCGACCAGGTTGACGGTGGGGTCGAGCGCGAGGAAGTCCGGGTGCAGCGCGAGCCGGGCGGCGATCTCGACGTGCAGCTGCTTGGTGATCTCGACGAGGTCGCCGTAGGTGTTCATCGCCTTCTCCATCGCCTGGAGCGACGCGGCGGCCTCGCCGGCGGCGACGTTCGCCGCGGCCTTGCCGAGCTGGTCGATCAGGTACGCGGAGGCCGCGAGCGGCAGCATCACGATCAGCACGAGGGCCGCCGTGAGCTTGAGCTGGAGGGGCAAGCGCCTGGCGCGGGTCACGAGCGCTCCCGGTAGAAGGGTTGCGAGCGGATCCGCAGCACGCGGTCCGCGTCGGCGATCTTGGGATTGTAGAACACCGACACGAACGAACCGAAGAATGCGCCGCCGCGGTCGAGCCCGCCGCCGTTGCCCTGGCTGAGCCAGCGGTGGACCGCGGCGAGGGTCTCGCTGGACACCGGGTTGAGCTCGACGACCATCTTGAGCATGAACACCTTCCCGACCGGCAGCACGGCGAGCCGGGCGACCGGCAGATCCTCGATCGCGGTCAGCCACTTGAGCGCCTCGGCCCGGGCCTTGACCTGGAACTTCTTCTGGCCGCCGCGCTCGTCGAGCTGCAGCCGGTAGACCTCGTCCCACACGTCGTAGACCACCGATCGCCGGATCAGCTGCTCGGCGACCGGATCGTCGGAGTCCTGCGGCGTGATCCGGATCCGGATCACGACGGTGGACTCGATGCCGGTGCCGAGGGCCTCGTAGTCGGCGGAGTCGAACAGCCTGCCGATCCCACCGGGATGAACGGTCGACACGGTGAGATCGTCGCCGCGCTCGACGAACCGCATCTTCTGGAGCTCGGGCTTGTCGTCGTCGGCGCGCGCCGTCGCGGCGGCCAGCGCGATCGCCGCCGCGACGATCGCGGGCAGCGCCGCGATCCCCGGCCTCACCGCAACCGTCCCAGCGCGTTGGCGATCGCGAGCTCGAACACGCCGAAGTCGGTGTCGAGCCGCAGGCCGGCGTCGGCGTAGAGGTCGATCGGCAGCGACGCGATGAACCCGGTGTCGCGCACGCGCAGGTCGGTGCGCTCGGCGAGGCCCCACACGCCGGCGCCGACGAACACGTCGCCGCCGTACACCCGCTCCTTGCCGGAGCCGCGGAACAGCTGGAACACGTACTCGGCGGTCGCGCTGCCGCCGAGATCGCCGTAGCTCGGCCTGTCGGTCCGCGTGCCGAGGATCGCGAGCGGCGCCGCGGTCGACAGCACCAGGCCGAGCGCGCGCGGGGTCAGCATGTGATCGACGTCGGCGATGTAGATCCGATCGAACCGCGGCGCGTCGCCGACCACCACCCCGGCGCTCAGCTTGACCGCCAGCGCGTCGTGGCCGCCCCGGACCGGCCAGTAGTGCTCGAACCGCCCGAAGATCGTCGCGAAGTCGTAGCTGCCGCCGAGCAGCGTGCTGCCGAGCTCGGCCGACAGCGCGACCAGGCTGCCGGCGTGCGGCAGGATCGGATCGGGGCGGGTGTCGTGATCGAAGCCCAGGCTGGTGGTGACCACGCGGCTGGTGCCGGGCGCGAGGTGGAGGTCGACGGCGACCGGCGTGCCGTCGTCGAGCGTGCGGATCGGGGCGGCCGGCAGCGTGGCGTCGATCGTCTCCAGGCGCAGGCCGAGCGACAGCGTGGTCAGCGCGCTGAGCTCGTAGGTCGCGCCGGCCCGGGCGCCGATCCGGCTGTAGTGGAACCCGCACATCGGCGGCACGCCATTGCGCGGCGCGCAGAACGGCTCGCTGCCGTGGACCCCGGTCACCGCGCCGCTGGCGCCCCACCGCGTGCCTCCGAGCGACGAGATCGCCGCGCGCAGCTCGCCGGCGTACTGATCGCGCGTACCGACAAGGTCGCCGTGGCCGGCGTAGATGAAGCCGCCGCCGACCCCGAGGCCGAGGCCGAGCAGGTTGCGGTCGCCGACGTCGGCCCCGGCCCACCACGGCGACAGCGCGGTCTTGCCGAACCACAGCTTGTTGAGCACCAGGGTGCCGCGCTCGACGACGTGGACCTCGATCACGACCTGGCCGCGCTGGCTGCCCTTGTGGATCGCGAGGTCGACGTCGCGGAAGAACCCGAGCGCGAGGACCTTGAACCGGGTCTCGCGCAACCGGCGATCGCTGGAGTGCAGGACATCGCCGGCGCTGATCGGCAGCGCGCGCTCGATGACCGAGGTCTGGGTCGCGGTGTTGCCGGTGATGTCGATCCGCTCGATCTGGATCAGCGGGCCGAACTCGTTGTCCTCGTGGAGCGGCGCGTCGGGATCGCCGCGCGACATGCCGGCGATGTCGTCCGGCGAGCCGTCGTCGGGGCCCTGCGGCACCGGCAGATCGGGCGCGGGCACCGTCGGCTCGGCCGCGGGCGGCGGTGGGGCACCCTGCGGGGGTTGCCCGGGCTGGGCCGCCGGCTCGGCGGCGAGCGCGGGCCGGGCGATGGCGATCGCCACGAGCAAGAGCGTCAACCGGCCGGGCACGGACAGAACGTAGCGCATGGTTTGCCAGCGGTGCTACCGTGAGGCGCTCGCCGCCTCCGCCCGCGCCGATCGCGACGCCTGGACGCAGGACCGCGGGGGGCCGCAGCGCCGGCAAGCACGCGGCACGCTGCGGACGGGCCGCGCCGCGCGGCCGGGGCTGTCGCTCCGGTCGATCGACAGGATCCAGGTCACGGCGCGTCGATGAGCGCAGCGATTGCCATCCCATGTTTCTGCGCGTGAAGACCTGGCGGCGCTGTCGCTCGCGCTGTTCGAGTCGGTCCGCGAGGACGGCGATGCCGGCCTGCCGGCGGCGACAACCCGGCTACACGATCACCGCTGCGGTGCAGCAGCGGCCGCTCGCGCCTCCGTCCGCAAGATTCCTTCATGTCCCGCGAAAGTTCCCGCCGTCCGTCGTCTTCATGTTGCGGAAGTCGTGGGAGCGAAGCGGGGCGCCGGCTCGAAGTGAGTGCAGCGCTGCTCGGGGACTGGCTCGCTCACGCATTCATGTCAGGGGAGGGGAACGCCATGTCACTCGTCATGCAAGGCAGCTGGACCGTATCCGTGAAATCGAAGAACGCTGCATTCCCGCAGCGCTTCACCATCAGCGGCGCCAGCTCGGGGAACGGCGCGCATGTCGTGTCCGGATCCACGGCGCCCGTGCTCGTCACCGGGCCGAGCTGGATGCTCACCATCGAGGCGCAGGACGGTACGGTGTGGAAGCCCTCGGTCACGCGCTTCAAGACACCGGTGCTCTCGGGTTCGCTCGTCACGGTGGACGTCGAGAGCAACGACGCCGGCGGCGACACGGACTTCGATGACCTCATCCTCACCTGCACGATGCCCCGGTCGGGCTCGGACTTCGTGATCTACGGCCATGCCACCGCGTACTCGGGCGTGTGCCTGTTCAACCCCTGCTCCCGCGTCAGCGTCGTCATCGACAGCGTCAGCCAGCTGGAGCTCGCGGCGAAGAACCCGATCGTGCGCGCCGCTCTCGAGAAGCTCTACCCGGAGGTGGTGCTGCCGGGGCCGAAGAATCCACCGGATCCCGGTCCGTTGCGCACCTTCACGCCCCTGATGCTGCCCACGCCGCGCAGCCCTGGCTTGCCCGCCAGGATGCTGCAGATCACGCGCTCGCAGGAAGCGTCGAGCACGCGGCAGCTCGTGGTCGCCAGGCGCGCGCCGTCCAGCCTGCTCGACGCCGCATTGACGGTGAAGCTCGGCGTTCTGCTCGACGGCGCGCTGCGCCAGCCGCTGCGGTGCCACACCACGACGCTGGGCAACTATGGCCTGCGCTTCCAGGAGTACGACCGCACCGCGGCCGAGCTGGGCGGTGGCGCCTATACAGGCACCGGCGACCGCGAGGACCTCGGGACCACCGCCACCGACCCGTTCGGCAACTACGTGTTTCGCTTCAGCCGCTCCGTGAGCGACATCATCGAAGAAGGACTGAACGATGTGGCCGTCGGCGAAGACGCGACCGTCCAGGCCCTGCCCGACGTGATCGCGCAGGTGCTGGGGGCCGGGCAGATTCCGGCGGCGGAGACGGCGTGCCACTTCAACGTGCAGACGCTGCAGCGCATCGACATCTGCGTGCCCGACGTCAACATCGTGCTGCCCAGCTCGTGCGTCGACAACCGGATCCTCACCTTCATCGGCAAGATCTCGCTGACCTCGTCGCTCAACTCGCTGGATGACACCGGCCGCATCACGGCGACCAGCTCGGCGGGCAACCCCCCGAAGATCGATTGCGGCGTCTGGTCGGGGAACCTCGACCTGTGGGGCTGCTTCGGTAACCCGACGATCGCTTGCTACACCGTGCGGTGGCGGCCGCTGGGCAGTGGGGAGTCGTCCTGGCAGCCTCATGGGGCGGAGGAGCGCCGGGAGGTGGGAGGCGGCGTCTCGAAGAAGATCGGCCCGTTCTTCGATCTCGCGCTGGCAGTCCCCGGCACGAGTGGCCCGAAGGTCACCGGTCCACGCTATCTCAACGCCGAGATCGACCCGACGATCGTGCAGCCGGGCAGCTTCCTGAAGGCCACGCTGGGCTCGGCCAGCTTCACCCCGGGCTCCTATGAAGTCCGCATCGACGCGTACAACGCGGCGGGTGACTTCCTCAAGGGCGAGGTGCTCACGCTGTTCGTCGACAACTCCTCGCCCGGCGTGGCGATCGCTGCGATCACGCTGGCGGGCGTGCCGGTGAACATCAGCGGTGCGGGTTGCACGCTGCAGACGCTCACGCCGGCGGAGCTGAGCGGCGACCTGGAGGTGCGCTACAAGGTGGACCACGCCAGCGGTGCCATCCTCGGCTACGCGGTCGGCATCTCGCGCTGCAACGAAGGCAGCCAGTTCCCGATGACCCATGTGAGCGGCGGCCAGCCGTCGTTCACATGGGTGCACGACGGCTCGGTCGACTGCAAGACCGCGCCCAACCTCCGCCGGGGCACGCTCGAGGATCCCGCCCACGACGGCACCGGCTTCGTGACGACCACGCTGTCACCGAACACTCCGTGGCTCGGGGCCAGCGAGAGCTTCACGATCCTGCGCGTCACTCTCAGCTACAGCTGGCGCGCGACGAATGGCTACGCGAACGTGCCGGGCACGAGCCTGGGGCCGCTGGTGTGGGGAATCCAGAAGTAGGCGTGCCCGTCTGGCCGTTCCTGGTGGCGTCACTCGCCGTGTGGCGGGTGACCCACCTGTTGCACGCCGAGGACGGCCCGTGGGACCTGGTGGCCCGCCTGCGCAGGCGGCTCGGCGGTGGGCCGCTCGGCAGCGTGCTGACATGCTTCTATTGTCTGTCGGTATGGGTGGCGGCTCCGTTTGTCCCCTGGGTCACCCGCGATCTCGCCGGCGGCCTGGTGGTGTGGGGCGCGCTGTCGGGCGCGGCGATCGTCATCGAGCGCCTCGGTGACAGGCCACCACCCCCTGCGCTCTGGCATGAGGAACCCCCCGCTTGAACCTGGAGGTCACATGAGGTGCTGTGGGCGCTCGCGCCTGCCGGCCGAGATACGTCCGCCTCGGCGGGACGCTCCGCCGGCTGAGCTGCAGATTCACCCTGCGATGGTCCGCTTCGTCTACACGGGCAGCACGCGCCTGGTCGCCGAGGGGCCGGTGACGCGACGGCGCTACCGGTTCGAATCCCCGGGCGCCGTGGTCGAGGTCGACGGCCGCGACGCGCCGTCGTTCGCGGCGATCCCGAACCTGCGGCGTGGGGCGGGCTGAGCCCGATCCGGTCGAACCGCGGCGCCAGCACGGCCCCGAGCGTAGCGCATGGTTCGCCGGCGGTGCTACGGTGAGGCGTGCGCTGGGCCACGCCGGTGTTGCTGGTGCTCGTCGCGTGCAGCGACCTGCGAGACTTCCAGGGCCAGTGGGTCGGCCCGCGGGTCGGCGACGTTCAGCCGCTTCACGTCAACGTCCCGGCGGGCAGCGCGGTCCTGACGATCGACCGGGTCGACAGCCACGGCCTGGCGGCGCGACTCAGGGTCGACCCCCTGCTGCCGGAGACCGCGCTCACGTCGATCCCGGGCGCCGAGGCCGACGTCTTGTCGGGGATCACATTCAGCGGCGCGCCGCTGCGAGTATACCTCGCCTTCGTGCCGGTTCCGGATGGCGGCGGAGACGCGCTGGCGATCGTCGCGCTGTACGACGACCACCGGGTCGAGGTGCGCCTGCTGCGCGGAGGGTCGACGCCGCTCTACGGCATCTTCACGCTGACCGCGCAGACCGCGGGCGGCGCGCCGGGGACGCCGGCGGCGAGGTCATGAGCGGGCCGCTGGCGCCCGGCGGTATGATCTGCGTCCGGTGCGGCACCGCCAACGGCGGGGGGCGCGGTTCTGCGGGGTGTGCGCGCGGCGATGGCGTCGACCGAGCCGGCGACCCGGCCGGCGCCGGCGCCGCGCGATCCGGTGATCGGGCGCGAGATCGCCGGGCGCTACCGGGTGCTCGCCAAGCTCGGCGAGGGCGGCATGGGTGCGGTGTTCATCGTCGAGCACGTGCACATGCGAAAGCGCATGGCGCTCAAGGTGCTTCGCGCGGACATGGTGCAGAGCCCCGAGATTCTCGCGCGGTTCGAGCGCGA